>JAFAXD010000383.1 GCA_019241285.1 Xanthobacteraceae bacterium
AAGCGCGTCCCCAGTCAGAAAACGCCGCATGGAGCGCCGGATCGGCGCTGCGCACCTGATCGCAAGGGTGCGCGCCCAAGCTGGCAAGCTTGGGCTCGCTCGTCTCAACCAATATGAGATGGGCCCCGCGTCGAACCGGCGCTCCACCCCTACGTTGGGGGCTACAATCAAACAATTCGCTCCGGTGGAATTCCTGCCGGAGCCGGGCGAAGCGTTGGCTAAGACTACTCCGCGGCTTGGGGTGGGATCGGCTGCGGCCCGGTGAGCAGCCGGTGCGCCGCGTCCGCGGCACCCTCCGGCTTGAGCAACAGCACGGTGCGCTGTTCGGACAGCGCGGCGCGGGCCTGATCGAGCGCAAGCGTGAAGATCGCCACGTTGGTTTCGTCGAGTTGGCCGCGCTCCGCCTGCTGGATCGCTGTTCCCAGAATGGTGTCAGCCTCGTCCTGCAGCTTATCGAGCTCTTCAACCGAATCGACTTTGCGGGCTTTCTTCACGAGTTGCAGGAGGCGATGCAGCTGCCGGATGCGCTGGGTGTTCTTATCCGCCCGGAAATAGCTGAACACGCTGGCCAGCACCGATCCGATGATCGGGAAGATCAGCAGGCCATAGAAGATGTCGTCGCCGTATCTGTCGAAGAACGTCTTGGTGTTGTCGCCGAGATACGCCGCGGCGCCGGGGTGAACCAAAACCGCAGAGTCCTTATCGGTCGAGGGTGATTGGATCGCCACGGTCCCGGGCAGCTGATAGGCGAGCGCTTGCCGATCCTGATACAGCAACTTGGAGAAGGCGGCGATCTTGTCCTCGCTCAAGGTTTTGCGCGCGACGATGTAGATCGGATATTTGAGCGTCGTCAGCTTGTCGTCAGGCTCGGGCGGAATGCCGCCGAAGGCACCAGCGACAATGTCCTCCGAGTCGTAAGGCGGAAAGCGCTTGCCAATCCCCTCGGCCTGATCAATTTCGATGAAGCTCGGTCCTTCCTTGCCGGCCGTCGCCGCCTGGACGGCCTGCGCGATGGCATCGCCGGTTTCTGATCCGGCAACAAGCACGACGTCGATCAGACCATCGTGGATTTTCTTTTTCAGGTCCTGGGGGGCGACCGTAACGACCTTCACCTTGTCGGCAGGGACGCCGTAATGTTTGAGGATGAGACTGAGAAGCTCGGGGCCGCCGTCAGTGCCCTCGACAATGCCGACGGTCTTGTCGACCAACTCGCTGACCTTCTCGATCTTGTCGTGGCTGATCGAGCGGCCGCGACTGTTGCGCTTTGGCGCATAAGCGGCGGCCGGTGGTTGGATCAGCACGGCTATGTCATCGCGGAGGATCGCGACCACCGGCCAGTCGGTGGAAAGGTCCATGTTGCCGCGCACCACGGCGAGATCGAACGGCGCCTTGCCGCGGATGTCCTGCAAACTAACGGGCCCGTTCTGGATGATCGGCTGGATGCGCATGGAGGCGTGGTCGGTCTTGAACTTGTCCTCCAGCTTCTCAACGAACTCCACATCCTTGCTGCCTTTCGGCCCGACCGCCATTTTCAAGACGCTGGGCTTGGCGGTGAGGTACACCGTCAACGCGATGAGGCCGACCAGGGCGATGAATCCGAGCACCGTCAGGAACGTGGCGTGCCGCACCCAGATCGTGCGCATGCGGCGGTTCATCGAGTCTTCAATTGAATCAAGATCAAACGGCATCCCTGCAGCCCTCTTCTGAGTGCGTCTCGCCCTGTCCGCTGCCGTCTGGCCGGGCTCCCGCTTCCAGAAGCGAAGCAAGATCCATAAACGCTTGACCGTCGACAATCTGGGAACAGGCGGCATGGTCGTCCACTCTGTCGCTACCGGGAACGCGACCCTGCGCGTTGGTCCGGCCCATTCCTGCCACCCCGTCTACCCCATCCTACCAGTAAGCGCCCGAAAATTCTCGGTACTTTGAGCGGCAAAGCGTCCCTGTCGGACTGATAGTTAATGCCGCCAGGAGATACCCTTCGGGCCGCCGTTCGGGCTCAGTAAGGAGACTTGCCTGTCCGACCCGTTATTCCCATTTAGTTCGCGAGTCGAGAGGATCAACCATGTCCGATCAGACGGCCGATTGGGCCAGCTATGAGCAAGACCGCCGCCGTGTCCGGCGCGAGTTCTGGGCCAAGGCAAAGCGCGTGGCTGCACGCTTGCCCTTCGCCGAAGACCTGCTGGCGGCGTACTACTGTGCCTTCGACCGCAACACCCCGCGCCATGTGCATGTCGCGCTGGTCGGCGCGCTCGCGTACTTCGTCCTGCCGATCGATGCAGTCCCGGACATGCTGCCGCTATTTGGATACACCGACGATGCGGCCGTTCTTGCGACCGCCTTGCGGTTGGTGGCGAGCCACATTCGCCCCGAGCACCGCGAAGCCGCCCAGCGCGCCCTTGCCCGCAATCTCGCCACCGAGTGAGCCGAATGGGTTCTGCGGAGGCGCATCCCGTCATCCGCTGGCTCATGGCGGGTGCGCGGAAGGTCACTGAGCCGTCTGAATTTCTCGACGCGTTCTCGCGCCATCTTCTCGATGCCGGTGTTGCGGTAACGCGCGTCACAACCGGAGTTCCCCTGCTTCACCCGCAAATCGCATCGTTCAGCGGTCTGTGGCAATTGGATAAGGGCGTGTCGGAGCGGCGCTATCACGCCACCAGCAGCACCATGGACGCGCTCCGCAACAGCCCGATCGTCATTGCATATCGGGGAGAGGGTCCGGTGCGGTGCCTGATGACAGGTCCGCCAAACGATCAGGAATACCCAATCGTCAAGGAACTGCGCGCCGAGGGGTTGACGGACTACGTGGTGCTGTCGATCCCGTTTGCGGACGGCTCGCATAAAGCATTGTCGCTGGCGACCAACAGGCCCGACGGGTTTCATGACGACGAAATCGCACTGTTCAACGCGCTGGTGCCGGCGTTTGCGTTCAATCTAGAGATCCAGACCCTGCGCCTCACGGCGCGCACCCTGCTCGACACTTATGTGGGGCGGCAAGCCGGAGCGCGGGTGCTGGACGGTCAAATCAAACGCGGCATGGGCGAGAGCATCAACGCGGTGATCTGGCTATGCGACCTGCGCGGCTTCACCAGCCTGTCGGAACGGCTCGAGCGCGACGTGCTGATCGATATGCTCAACCAGTATTTCGGTCCGATGTGTGATGCGGTGGAGAATGCCGGCGGCGAAGTGCTGAAGTTCATCGGCGACGCGATGCTTGCGATTTTTCCGGTGGCCGATGCACCCGGCGCTGCGTGTCAACAGGCTCTCGCGGCGGCGGCAACGGCACGCGCTGCGCTGGAGGAGACAAATCGCAACCGGAACGCCAGCGGCTTGCCGGTGATCGCCTACGGATTGGCACTGCACGTCGGCGAAGTCATGTACGGCAATATTGGCGGTGAGTCGCGGCTCGATTTCACCGTGATTGGTCCAGCGGTCAATCTCACGGCACGCATCGAATCGCTGTGCGGTGAGCTCAAGCGCGAGCTGCTGCTCTCGGCGGACTTCGTCGCCGCGGCCGGCATTCCGGCCGACGAAGTCGGCGAGTTTGAGCTACATGGCGTCGGCGAGGGCCAGCGGGTGTTTGCCCCGCGCGAGCGCTAGCTACGGCCGCAAGATCACCTTGCCCATCACCGCGCGATTGGCGATGGCTTTGAGCGCATCTGCAGTCCTTGCCAGCGGATAGACCGCGTGGACGTGCACCGCGAGTTTGCCTTCCGCGCACCATTGCATCAGTTGGGCGACGTTGGCGTTGTGCGCGGCGCGATCACGCTCGGCCCACGCACCCCAGAATACGCCGCGCACGTCGCAATTTTTCAGGAGAACGAGGTTGAGCGGCAGCTTGGGAATATCGCCAGCCGCAAAACCGACCACCAGGAAGCGCCCTTCCCAGCCGATCGCGCGCAGCGCCTGTTCGCTATAGGGCCCGCCGACCGGATCGTAGATGACATCCGGTCCCTTTCCGCCGGTCGCCTGGCGCAGCGCGTCGCGCAGGTCCTCGGAGGCATAGTTGATGGTCGCATCGGCGCCGTGTTGGGTCGCCAGCGCAAGCTTGTCGGCCGATGACGCGCAGGCGATCACCCGTGCCCCCATCAGTTTGCCGAGCTCGACGGCCGCTAACCCGACGCCGCCCGACGCGCCGAGCACCGCCAGGGTCTCGCCCGCCTGGAGACGGGCCCGGTCCTTGAGGGCGTGCAGGGTCGTGCCGTAGGTGATGATCAGCCCGGCGGCGCGGTCGAAATCGACATTGCTCGGGACGGCGACCAAGCGGTCTGCAGCGATGACAACCCGGTCGCGCGCCGCACCGAACCCCATGGACGCGGCGACCCGATCGCCTGGTTTAAACGCCGTGACGCCGGACCCGACCGCTTCCACGACACCGGCAAACTCAGCTGCGGGCGAGAATGGAAACGCCGGCTTCAATTGATATTTGCCCGCAATAATGAGGGTATCGAAGAAATTCAGCGACGCTGCCTTAACGGCAACCACTACCTCGCCGGCGCCCGGCTGCGGGTCGGGGAGTTGCGCGAGTTCAAGTTCGTCCGGGCCGCCAAAGTGAGTACAGAGAACTGCTTGCATGGACTGCCTTCAGTTTGCCGATTTTCCCGTTATTCCATTACAATCATTGGGGTTTAGCAAATTCAGCAACGAGCGAGGCAATGACGCGCCGTATCCTTGTAGTCTGCGCGCTGGTCGCCACGCTTGCTTGTGCACCGCCAGTGCACGCGCAGCAACAGTCGCAGAAATCATCGACCGCCAAACCGGCGGTGAAAACAACGAAGCCCAAGCCGAAATCGGAGAGCGCAAAACCGGCGGAAAAGTCGGAGACCCCGTCGCCTGGCAGCGCGCCCAACCTCCTGGCCCAGTTCGGCGAATGGGGAGCCTACACGGCGACCGCCGGTGGCAAGAAAGTCTGCTTCGCCCTGGCCAAGCCCAGCAAGGCGACCACGACGCCGCCGAATCGGCCACGCGATCCGCCCTACATGTTCATCTCCTCGCGACCGTCGGAGAAAGTAAAGGACGAGGTTTCGGTGATCATCGGCTACGGCTTGAAGCCCAATGCCGATGCGTCAATCGATGTCGGCGGGTTGAGCTACCCGATGTTCACCCAGAACGACGGTGCCTGGATCAAGAACCCGGCCGACGAGGCGCGCCTGGTCGATGCGTTGCGCAAGGGCACCGACGCCGTGGTGAAGGGCACCTCGGCGCGCGGGACCTCTTCGGCGGACACCTATCCGCTGCACGGCTTGGCGCAGGCGTTGGATAGGGTCGGACAGGAGTGCCAGTAGACCCCGGGATTGGCGGAGCTTTGTTTGTGCCGGAGGCCCGGGCGGCCTATCTATGCGGCATGACCGCGTTATCCATCACCGCAGACACCATGTCCGGCATCGAAAAAGTGCCGCTCGAGCGCTATGTGGCGCCCGCCAAGCCCTCGCTGGTCGGCATGAGCCGCGCCGTGCTCGCGCAAGCGCTGGCAGACATTGGCGTGCCCCAAGCGCAGCACAAGATGCGCGTGCAGCAGCTGTGGCATTGGATCTACGTGCGTGGCGCGCAGTCCTTCGACGAGATGACCAACGTCTCGAAGGAGCTGCGGGCACGGCTTGATGCGCATTACACGCTGGCGCGGCCGGAGGTCGCGGCCGAGCAGATTTCCGTCGATGGCACACGCAAATGGCTGCTGCGCCTTCCCGGTGAGCAGGCGACCGGGCGCCCGCATGAAGTCGAGTGCGTCTACATTCCGGACGATGGCCGCGGCACGCTCTGCGTCTCGAGCCAGGTGGGTTGCACGCTCAATTGCTCGTTCTGCCATACCGGGACGCAGCGGCTGGTGCGCAATTTGACGGCGGGTGAAATCGTCGGCCAAATTCTGGTCGCACGAGACCGGCTCAACGACTGGGCGGATCGATCAACAAAGAACGAAACGCAGACTCGCCAGATCACTAACATCGTCATGATGGGGATGGGCGAACCGCTCTACAACTTCGATGCGGTCCGCGATGCGCTGCTCGTGGTTGCGGATGGCGATGGTGTTGGCATTTCCAAGCGCAGGATTACTCTATCAACATCAGGAGTTGTTCCCAATATCGCCCGGGCCGGCGCCGAAATCGGAGTGATGCTGGCCGTGTCGCTGCATGCGGTGCGTGACGACCTGCGCAATCAATTGGTGCCGCTCAATCGCAAATACCCAATCGCCGAGTTGCTCGCGGCCTGTCGCGATTATCCCGGGCTGAGCAATGCGCGCCGCATCACCTTCGAATATGTCATGCTCAGAGGCGTCAACGACAGCCTCGCAGAGGCCAAAGCCTTGGTGAAATTGCTCAAGGGCATTCCGGCCAAGATCAATCTCATCCCGTTTAATCCCTGGCCCGGCTCGGCCTACGAATGTTCGGACTGGGAACAGATCGAAAAGTTCTCCGAGATCATCTTCAACGCCGGCTATGCCTCGCCGGTGCGCACGCCACGCGGACGCGACATTCTCGCGGCATGCGGCCAGCTCAAGAGCGCGAGCGAGAAGCTGACGGCGCGTGAGCGAATGGCGTTGCGAGCAATGGCAATGACGGAGTGAGCGTGGAAGCCGTCGGTGCAAACACCCGCTGCAGTCGCTGTGGCGCGCCGATGGTCTGTAATCCCGGCAATTGCTGGTGCGACGCGCAGCCTCTGCTCGCGAGCCCCGAT
>JAFAXD010000475.1 GCA_019241285.1 Xanthobacteraceae bacterium
ATGGGGTCCGTTTCGATATCCCAGAGGACGGGTGGATTTGGGATCGGCTGGCCGGTCTCGTCACGCGACAGAATTGACGCGAGATCGAACCGGAAGCCGTCGACGTGCATCTGGGTGACCCAGTAGCGCAGGCTGTCGAGTATCATCCGGCGGGTGACCGGGTGCGCGGCGTTCAACGTGTTGCCGCAGCCCGTGTAGTCCGCGTATCGGGATTTGTCCTGCTCCAGAAGGTAATAGACCTCGTTCGCCAGGCCGCGATAGCACAGGGTCGGCCCGCTCGCGTCCGCTTCGGTGGTGTGATTGAAGACAACGTCGAGAATGATTTCCAGGCCCGCGCGATGGAACGCCTTCACCATGTCGCGAAACTCATCCAGGACCTTGCGCGGCTCCGTGTCCGAGCCGTAAGCCTGATGCGGCGCGAAGAATGAAATGGGCTGATAGCCCCAGTAGTTCACCAGGCCGGCGGGCGCATCCTGGCGATCAAACTGAAACACCGGCAACAGTTCCACGGCGGTCACGCCAAGGTCCTTGAGGTACGGGATCTTGTCGATCAGCCCCGCATAAGTGCCGCGCTTTGCCGGCTCGACCTTTGAGTTGGGATGGCGGGTGAATCCAGCGACATGAAGCTCATAGATGACGGTCTGCGCGACCGGGCGGTTGAGCGGCCTGTCGTCCTCCCAGTCATAACGGGTCGGGTCGGCGACCACGCTGCGCATCGCGACGGCGGTGTTGTCGCCTGGTCGCGCGGCTGCCCAGCGATCGTAACGATCCGGCACCGCGACTGCGAGACCATAGGGGTCGACCAACAACTTCTCGCCGTCGAACCGCAAGCCGCGTTCGGGGGCGAACGGGCCGTGCGCCCGAAACCCGTAGACCTGCCCCGGGTGCACCCCGGGTACGAACACGTGCCAGTAGGTGTCTGCGCGGTGGTTGTCCGATTCCAGCGCGATCACCCGCGTTGGCTTCGCCGCATCGGCGTGATCGAATAGAAGCAGCTCGACCAAATCCGCGTGTCGGGAAAAAATGCTGAAATTGACGCCGCCTGGGCACACCGTCGCGCCGAGTGGGGCGCTCGTACCCCCGGTGGGCGCTGACGCGTCCTTATCCGCGGAAACCCGATTCATGCAGTTTCAATCTTGATCGGTTCGACGTGCCAGACGTCACGACAGTATTCACGGATGGAACGGTCGGACGAGAAGGCGCCCACGCGTGCCATGTTGAGGATCGACATCCGCGTCCATTGCCGCACATCCCGATAGGTTTTGCTGACGCGGTCCTGGCAATCGACATAAGAGCGGTAGTCCGCGAGCAGCATATAGTTATCGCTGGTGAGCAGCGCTTCAACGAGCGGCCGGAACAGCTCTCGATCTCCATCGGAAAAAAAGCCTGATGCAATCAGGTCGAGAGTTTCCCGCAACTCTGCGTCCGTCTCGTAAATGCGCCGCGGCGCGTAGCCATCGTGGCGCCGTCGCTCGACCTCCTCGGCGGTCAGGCCAAACAAGAAGAAGTTGTCAGGTCCGACTGCGTCACGAATTTCGATGTTGGCGCCATCGAGCGTGCCGATCGTCAGGGCGCCGTTCATCGCGAATTTCATGTTGCCGGTTCCCGACGCCTCCTTCCCGGCGGTCGAGATCTGCTCGGACAGATCCGCGGCCGGATAGACGCGCTGGCCGTTCTTGACGTTGAAGTCCGGCAGGAACGCCACCTTCAGCAAGGGAGAGACGACGGGGTCGTTGTTCACGATATCGGCGACGGCATGGATCAGCTTGATGATCAGCTTGGCCATCCGGTATCCGGGAGCGGCTTTGCCGCCGAATATCACCGTCCGCGGCACAATCCCCGCTGCGGACTGGCGCTTGAGCCGGTTGTAGAGGGTCACGACATAGAGCACGTTCAGGTGCTGGCGCTTGTATTCGTGGATGCGCTTGACCTGGATATCGAACAGCGAGCCCGGGTCGACCAGGACGCCGGTTCTCTCCTTGAGAAGCTGCGCCAGGCCACGCTTATTGTTGCTCCTGATGCGCCGCCACTCGGCTTGGAAATCGCTGTCCCCGGCCAAAGGCTCCAGCCGTTGCAGCTCATCTTCCAGGTCGATGAGCCAGCGATCGCCGATGTGGCGGCTGATCAACGCGCTCAACTCTGGATTGCTCAAGGCGATCCAGCGGCGCGGCGTCACGCCATTGGTGATGTTCAGGAACTTATCCGGCATCACCTTATGAAAGTCGGCGAGCACCGTCTGCTTGAGAAGCTTGGTATGCAGGGCTGCGACGCCGTTGATCGCATGACTGCCGACACTGGCGAGATGCGCCATGCGCACGTACTTGTCGCCCGTCTCGTCGATCAGTGAAAGCCGCCGAATGAGCGCCTGGTCACCAGGATGGGCCACCGCGACCTCATGCAGGAAGCGGCGATTGATTTCGTAGATGATCTCCAGATGGCGCGGCAGCATCCGGCCGAACATCGGCACCGGCCAGCGCTCCAGGGCTTCGGCAAGCAGGGTGTGGTTGGTGTAGCCGCAGGTCTTCTGCGTGATCGTCCAGGCCTGCTCCCATTCCATGCCGTGCACGTCGATGAGAAGCCGCATCAGCTCGGCAATAGCGATCGACGGATGCGTGTCGTTGAGTTGCGCGGCCCAATACAAGTGCAGGTCTTTGAGCCGCCAACCTCGCACGCGCACCAATCGGATCATGTCCTGGAGCGAGCAGGAAACGAAGAAGTACTGCTGCGCGAGCCGCAGACGCTTGCCGGCTTCGGGCTCGTCGTTCGGGTAAAGCACCTTGGTGATCGTTTCCGACGCAACCTTTTCGTCGACGGCGCCGTAGTAGTCCCCGGTATTGAAGGCTTCGAAATCGAAGGACTCGGCCGCCTCGGCCTTCCAAAGCCGAAGCAGGTTCACCGCCTGCGAGCGATAGCCGGGAACGGGCGTATCATGAGCAATCCCCTTGACGACCCGCTCCGGACGCCAGCGCACGCAATAGCGGCCGCGCTCGTCATGATACGTTTCCGTGTGCCCGCCAAAACCGACATCGAACGTCACTTCCGAGCGGACGATCTCCCATGGGTTGCCGAAGCGCAGCCATTTGTCGGTCAGCTCGACTTGCCAACCCTCGCGAATGGCCTGATCGAAGATGCCAAACTCATAGCGGATCCCGTAACCGATCGCCGGAATGTCGAGGGTCGCAAGCGAATCCATGTAACAGGCGGCGAGCCGGCCCAGTCCGCCGTTACCGAGGCCCGGCTCCTCCTCCTGTTCCAGCAAGTCGGTCAGATCCTGGCCGTGGCGCGCGACCGCCTCGCTTACAGCGGGCCAGATACCGAGATTGATGATGCTGTTGCCGAGATGTGGTCCGGTCAGGAATTCGGCCGACAGATAGGCAACGCCCTTGAGCGGCTTGTTTGACCGCATCAGCGATTCAACGCTGGTGATAAAACGATGGATCACCCGGTCGCGAACCGTGTAAGCGAGGGCCAGGTACCAGTCGGTGCGGGTCGCAAGCCGAGAGGTGGTTGCGCGCCGGCAGTGCAGGTTGTCCAGCAACGCCTTGGCAATCGCATCCGCGCTCAGCGCAGTGCGAATGTTCGTGGAGTCGGATTGCGGTCCTTCTCCGGACGCAAGCCCATTTTGGGCACCAGCTACATCAGTTGTCGCCACTTGATAACCCCAACCGGCATCTCGGCCTGAAGATCACGGAATCAGCCGGCGCCCTATAGAACAGTGCTCCTCGACTATCCTGGACGGCCGGTATTCATCTTTTGGTGATAGGCCGAATGGCCATCGGATGTTCGCTGGTCAGCCGAATCTCCTCCATTTCATGGCAAAACAGAATACCATCGCCCTTGCGCAGCGCGTATCGCACTGTATCCAGGCCGATTTCGATTTCCAACATCTGGCCGCGCCACGTCAAAGGAAACGCGAGCACGGCGTTTTCTTGCGGCGCGCGGTTCGGCCAAAACGACAGCTGCCCGTCGTTGTCTCGCATGCCCGCAAACCCGTAGATCAGCATCATCCAGGTGCCGCCCATGGAGGCGATATGACAGCCGTCCTTCACGTTGCCGCCAACATCTGCCAGATCCATAAGCAATGCAGCCATTCCGTACCGGATCGCCTTGTCCGTGTCGCCGACTTGAGCGGCTATAATGGCCTCGACGCAAGAGGACAATGACGAATCTCCGGTCGTCAAAGGGTCATAAAAATCGAAATTTCGTTTCTTCGCTTCAGCGGAGAAGTGATCGCCCAACAAGAACATGGCGAGGATCACATCGGCCTGTTTGATGACTTGGCTGCGGTATATATTGAGAGGGTGGTAGAATAGCAGAAGCGGATAGCGATCCGGTGGCGTGTTGCGGAAATCCCACGGCTTTCTTTCCAGAAAGTCATCGTCCTGCGGAATGATCCTCAACTTTTCGTCGTACGGCACATACATGTTTTCCGCCGCCCGGCTCCAATCGTCCGCCTCGTTTGCGGCCAGCGCAGTCTTGCCCACGAGTGACGCGTAAGCGTCCGGTTCGTTTGTCCGCAAGAACCCGATCGTCTTCGATGCGTAGCGCAGATTCTCACGCGCCATTAAATTCGTATAGGCGTTGTTGTTGACGACAGCGTTATATTCATCTGGGCCAGTAACTCCGTTGATGCAAAATTTGCCACCCTTTACGTCCGAGTAAAAACCGAGGTCGAGCCAGAGCCGTGCAGTCTCCACGAGCATCTCGGCGCCGCATTCCTGAAGAAATGCTTCATCGCCCGTTGCGCGCACGTACTTGCGCAACGCGTACATTATATCGGCGTTGATGTGGTACTGCGCCGTTCCGGCAGCATAGTATGCCGAGGCCTCCTCGCCGCTGATTGTGCGCCACGGGAACATGGCTCCGCGATGCCCCAACTCCTTGGCGCGCGCTCGCGCATGCCCCAGCATCTTGTAGCGGAATGTCAGGAGGTTTTTCGCAATCTGAGGCGATGTGTAGGACAGAAAGGGGATCAGGTAGATCTCAGTGTCCCAAAAGTAATGCCCTTCGTACGCGCTGCCGGTGAGGCCTTTTGCGGGCACTCCGGCGTTCTCCGCACGGGCCGAGGCCTGAAGGATATGAAAAAGGTTGAACCGAATGGCCTGCTGAATCTCGACCGTCGTGCGATGCGTACGATCCTCTCGAATGTCCTTTACGCGGACGTCGCTCCGTTGCCAGAAATCATTCAGGTATTGCTCTTGTGCGTCGAGCAGGTGCTGGAACCCAAGGCGCAAAATGCGATCCAGTGTCCACTCGGCTCGCCCACAGAGTTCTTCGGCCGAAGCCGTCGCAGAGGTATGGTAGACGATGTATTTGGTGAGCTGGATCGGGCAGTTGGGGCGCGCCTCAACCGTAAAGGCGACTTGACCAAAATCTTCAGTATGGACGGTCTTATAGGCACTAATGCACGCGGTCTCCAACACGACGTCTGTAGCGCTCGTGACCGCAAGCCGGCTCTTTTCGGTCGCGTGACAGAGCACAATGCGGCGATCATTGGCATAGCTCGCCCAGGGATGGAGCACGCGGCCTGAAAAGGCCCTCGCCTGACGCGGATCGCTGCTGTCGAGGGAGGATTGCGATTCGTCCGTCTTCATCTCTGTCGAAATGACAACGTCAGCCTCCGCATTGAGGACGGTCACGCAATACGAGATGGCCGCCACATGTCTGTTGATGAGCGAAACGAGGCGGCGAGACGTGATCAACACCCGTTTGCCTGCAGGAGTTTCCCACAGGAGTTCGCGATCAAGCGTTCCCGCCTTCATGTTGAGCCGCCGGTCGTAGTTCAACAGCGCCGCATCGGAAAGGCAGAAAGGTTCGTCGTCCAAGAACAATTTGATGGTCTTGCTGTCGGTCACGTTGCAGATGGTCTGCCCGGTCTTTGCAAACCCGTAAGCCTCCTCGCCATAAAGGATCGGACGGGTTTCATAGAAGCCGTTGATCAGCGTGCTGTTTTCGGCACTCGGGCTCCCCTCCTCGGGGCACCCGCGCATCCCGAGATACCCATTGCCGAGGGCCATCATGGTTTCCAATTGGGCAAGAAAGGCGGGGTTAAATCGCTTTTCGACAACGTTCCATTCATCGGCCGGGTAATCACGCGATGATGGTCTGAGTCGTTCGTGGTGGAGCATTGGGCCCTTCCTCCCGGCAAAGCCGGGTGACATCAGTCAATAAGTTCGGCTAGATCGGTCACCACCAGATGGGCACCATGATGCAAAAGTTCGTCGGCATTGCCTTTGCGCGCAACGCCGATCACGAGACCGAAGTGTCCTCGGCACCCGGCTTGAACGCCGGAAATGGCGTCTTCAACCACAACAGCTCGCTTCGGCTCAACGCCCAGCAGCTTTGCTCCGATGAGAAACGTGTCCGGGGCGGGCTTTCCGGCCAGGTGTTGCGCCTCAATCATGTTGCCATCAACTTGAGCATCGAAGAAGTGGTCCAACTTGGCGGCGCGTAGGACCATCGCGCAATTTTGACTCGAGCTGACGACCGCAATTTTATAGTCCTGATCACGGAGCTGGCGGAGGAATTTGACGCTTCCCGCGTAAGCCTGAACGCCACTTCTTTCGATGACGTCATTGATCAGGTCGTTTTTGCGATTGCCGAGCCCGCCTACCGTTTCCGCCTGTGCTGAATCGTCCGGCGTTCCTTCGGGGAGGTGAATATCGCGTGACTTTAGAAAATCGCGAACGCCGTCGAAGCGCGGCTTTCCATCCACATAGAGCCGGTAATCGGTGACGATGTGGAATGGGCGAAACGGCTCGCCACGTTGTGTGGCACGCCGGCGAAGGTACTCGTCGAACATCTGTTTCCAGCACGCCGCGTGCAGGCTGGCCGTGTCGGTTATCACGCCATCGAGATCAAGAAGGACTGCGTCATATCGGTCGCGTGTTATCGCATGCTTGCTTTTCCCCGGCGGCATGATCGCGCTCCCTTCGCACGGACTTCAGTGCATAGCAGTCGGCTCAGCTGCGCGCGTGGGGCGACCGCCTAGCCGGGTCGCCCGTATCAGATTCAGACGTTATCGGCCTCGGTGGAATGATGACCTGCTGTCTCCGCCTCCTGACCCCACCTCCAGCCGGCGATCTCGGGCATGTCGTCGCCGTAGCGATAAATGTAGGTCCGGTGATCGATGAGCTTGTCGGCGATGGCCTGCTTGGCGTAAGCCGCACGAGACCTCAGCTTCGGCACGCGGTCAATGACGGCGCCGGCGAGGTGGAACCGGTCGAGCCGGTTCAGGACGCACATGTCGAATGGAGTGGTGGTGGTGCCTTCCTCCCTGTAGCCGTGCACGTGGATGTTGCCGTGACCTTTGCGCCGATAGGTCAGTCGGTGAACCAGCCAGGGATAGCCGTGGAACGCGAAGATGACCGGCTTGTCGACGGTGAACAGCGCGTCAAAGTCCTGATCCGGGAGCCCATGCGGATGCTCGCCCGGCGTCTGCAGTTTCATCAGATTGACCACATTGATCACGCGGATCTTGAGCTCGGGCGCGTGCTTGCGAAGGAGATCGACGGCCGCGAGGGTCTCCAGTGTCGGAACGTCCCCGCAGCAGGCCATGACGACATCCGGGTCGCCGCCCCGGTCGTTGCTGGCCCATTCCCAGATGCCGAGCCCTGCCTCGCAGTGCTTGATCGCTTCATCCATGGTCAGCCATTGCGGCGCCGGTTGCTTGCCGGCGACCACGACGTTGACGTAGTTGCGGCTGCGCAAGCAGTGATCGGTCACCGATAGCAGACAATTGGCGTCCGGCGGCAGATAAACGCGAATGACCTCCGCCTTTTTGTTGACCACGTGATCGATGAACCCCGGGTCCTGATGGCTGAACCCGTTATGGTCCTGCCGCCACACATGGCTCGACAACAGATAGTTCAGCGAGGCAATCGGGCGTCGCCACGGGATATGATTGCAGACCTTCAGCCACTTGGCGTGCTGATTGAACATCGAATCGATGATGTGAATGAAGGCTTCATAACACGAGAAGAAGCCGTGCCGGCCGGTGAGTAGGTAGCCCTCGAGCCAGCCCTGGCATTGATGTTCGCTGAGCATCTCCATCACCCGCCCGTCGGGCGCCAGGTGATCATCACCGGGATGGATCTCAGCCATCCAGGCACGCTTGGTCACGTCCAGCACATCCTGCCAGCGGTTGGAGTTGTTCTCATCGGGACTGAACAGGCGGAAGTTGCGCGTCTCCAAATTCAGCTTCATCACGTCGCGGAGGAACCGGCCCATCTGGCGTGTGGATTCGGCGAACACGGCACCCGGCGCCTTCACCTCGATGGCGTAATCCCGGAAATTCGGCATCCGCAGTTCCCGCAACAGCAACCCGCCGTTGGTATGCGGATTGTCGCTCATGCGTCGCGTCCCTTGCGGAGCAAGGTCTCTCAATTCGGGCTTGAGGCGGCCGGCAGCGTCAAACAGGTTTTCCGGCCGGTAGCTTTTCATCCACATTTCGAGCAGGCGCACGTGGTCCGCATTTTCATGCATCTCACCCATGGGCACCTGGTGGGCGCGCCAATAGCCTTCCGTGCGCTTGCCGTCGATTTCGACCGGACAGGTCCAGCCTTTCGGCGTTCGCAACACGATCATCGGCCAGCGCGGCCGTTGGGTAAATCCGTTCTGGCGCGCGTGCGCCTTTATGCGCGCAATCTCCGCGATGATTGTGTCCAATGTGCCGGCCATGAGCTCGTGCATCTTGTCCGGGTCGTGCCCTTCCACGAAATAGGGCGTGTAGCCGTAGCCGCGAAACAGATGATCCAGCTCCTCATGGCTGATGCGGGCGAGCACGGTTGGATTGGCGATCTTGTAGCCGTTGAGATGCAGGATCGGCAGAACCACGCCGTCGGTCTTGGGATTGAGAAACTTGTTGGAATGCCAGCTCGTCGCCAGCGGGCCGGTCTCCGCTTCGCCGTCCCCGACTACACAGGCCACGATCAGGTTCGGGTTGTCGAAAGCGGCCCCGTAGGCATGCGAAAGGGCGTAGCCGAGTTCGCCGCCTTCGTGAATCGAACCTGGCGTTTCAGGCGCAACGTGACTGGGGATGCCGCCGGGAAAGGAGAATTGCGTAAACAGCCGCTTCAGCCCTTCTTCGTCGGCGGAGATATTGGGATAGACCTCGCTGTAGGTCCCCTCGAGGTAGGCATTCGCGACCAGCCCTGGCCCGCCATGTCCCGGGCCGGTCACGTAGATCATGTCGAGATCATGTTTCTTGATGATGCGGTTGAGGTGGACATAGAGGAAATTCAAACCGGGCGTCGTTCCCCAATGGCCCAACAGCCGCGGCTTGATATGCTCTTTCGTCAGCGGGTGCTTGAGCAGCGGATTGTCATAGAGATAGATCTGACCAACCGACAGATAGTTCGCAGCCCGCCAGTAGGCGTCCATCAACCCGCGCTCTTTATCCGACAGGGCACTTGCCATTGGTCGCGCTCCTCATGACGCCGCGATAGTCTACAGTTCGTTCCGACCCGATCGTCGGCACGGGTCGTCGCGTATCCAATGCTTACCTGCGATGGGAGTTCGGCGCGAAATGAGATTGCGCAGGCACGAAGATTTCAGCTTTACAGCCGACGCAATGCAAGTGGCAGGTTCGGAGACATGGCTGCCTCGGTGTACGATGGTACTGCCGGCGATAATTCTACGCTGTTGTCGTGATGCAGGTAACAGCGCGAGCGACCGCGGGATGCAGCTAACCGCTCGACACAGTCTGCCGCCCCAAGCTATTTGGAGCTTGGCCGTA
>JAFAXD010000490.1 GCA_019241285.1 Xanthobacteraceae bacterium
GCCGTAATAAGACTGATCACAAACAGCGCGGATTCATGAACGGAAAGAAACGCCCAGGCCGGCGGAAGTTGCACTCTGGCAAAAGGCGCCGCAACCAGGAACGCGACAATGGCCCCGCCAATGACAATGGCCGCCTGCCGGCGCTGGTTCTGCCCGGCGCGATTGGTCGCCAGGAAAAGTTGATCTTCCTGCGGGCCGAGCTCCATCTCTCCCCAGATCCCCAAGCGGGTAACACTTTGATTCGTCAACGTGCTAATTTACCACAATTGTATTTCAGGGCCCGGGCTGGGGAAAGCGCCGAGCCCCGTGGTCAGGCCCCAACGACCTCGAGTTGAACGTCAACGTTTCCGCGAGTGGCGTTCGAATACGGGCAGATCTTTTCATGCGCCTCTTTGGCGAGCGACGCCAGCTCGGACTGGGGCAGGCTCTTGTCTTCGACGTGGAGCTTCACGGCGAGCCCGAACCCGCCACCTTCCCGCGGGCCAATCGATACGGCCGCCGTTACCTTCGCCTTGCTGGCATCCTTCTTGTGCTGCTTGCCGACGAAATCGAGCGCGCCGCCGAAACACGCCGCGTAACCGGCCGCGAACAGATGCTCCGGGGTTGCGGTGCCTGGCTTGCCGGGACCACCCATGTCCTTCGGCACGGAGAGGTCGACACTCACGAGACCATCGCTGGATTGGGTATGACCGTTGCGGCCGCCGGTGGCACTCGCCGTCGCGGTGAACAGCGGCTTGATCTTGTCCATGGCTTCGTCTCCTGCCTGATCGGTGCTCCCGAGTGGGGCAGGCGCGAGGCCGATGCAAGCCACGTATTTGTGAGTGGTTATTGGCTGACCCCAAGAAGCCGGGCTTGCGTCTCGTGGTCGGCAAGCAGTGCAGAACTCGCGCCGCGATAGACCACTTTCCCGCGATCCAGGACGGCAACGTCTTGCGCAAAAGCGAGCGCGAGTTCCGCTTTCTGCTCAACCAGGATCATACTCAGGCCAGCTTCGTTGCGAATTTTTAGAAGGGATTCAAACAAGGCTTCGATGACAATCGGTGCCAAGCCTTCCAGCGGCTCGTCCAGGAGCAGCACCTTCGGGCCGCTGGCAAGGGCGCGCGCGATCGCCAGCATCTGCTGCTCCCCGCCCGACAGCCGATTGCCCGTGTTGCGGTAGCGCTCCTTGAGGCGCGGAAAGAGCTCGTAGATCGCCTCCAGCGTCCACCCGCCCGGCAGCGCCGATACGGCGAGATTCTCCTCAACCGTAAGCGACGGAAAAATCTCGCGTTCCTGTGGCACGTAACCGAGGCCGAGCCGTGCCCGCTTGTGGATTGGCATGGCTTCGATCGCGGCATCCCCCAAAACGATCGAGCCTTGGTGGCGGGTGGTGATGCCCATCAACGTCGTGAGCAGCGTCGTCTTGCCCACCCCGTTGCGTCCGAGGAGGGCAAGCGTTCCGCCCGGCGGCAGCTCGAACGAGACCCCGTCGAGCACGACCGTGTCGCCGTAGCCGGCGACAAGCCCATGGACCTTCAGCCCGACGCTCATATGACAGTACGCCCCAGATAGACCGCGCGTACTTCCGGGTCGACAGCGATCTCCGCCGGCGCGGCCCGGCGCAGGACCCGCCCCTGCACCAGCACGATGATTTCGCGCGCAAACCGGAAAATCACGTCCATGTCGTGCTCGATGATCAGGATGGCGATGTCGGACGGCAATCGCACCAGCACGTCGTGAATGTGATGTGCTTCGGCGGACGGCACCCCCGCCGCGGGTTCATCCAGCAGCAAGACGCGGGGCTTGAGTGCAAGTGCAATCGCAATCTCCAGGAGCCGCTGCTGTCCGTAGGGAAGCTCGCGCACGATCCGATCGCCGATATGGCCGATGCCCATCTCCGTCAGCCGCGCCTGCGCTTCCTCAAGGCACGCGCGCCATTGCGGCCGATAGCGCATCATGCGCCAGGCGAACTTTTCCCGCTCGGCAATCGCTACCGCCACGTTGTCACGCACACAGAACTCGCTGAGCAGCGTGTTGATCTGGTGCGTACGCGCAAGGCCGTGGTGGACGCGTTTTTCGGGCGGCATCATCTCAATGGAAAGGCCGCCGAGCGAAATCGTGCCGGCATCCGGATGCAGAAATCCGGTCAGCAGGTTCACAAAGGTCGTTTTGCCGGCCCCATTGGGACCGATGAGACCGACGCGTGCCCCGGGGACAAGATCGACGTCGATCGATTGAGCGACGACGAGCGCGCCAAAGCTCTTGCACAGGCCACGGACGGAGAGGGCGACTGGAGCGTTCATCGGCCGTCCGTACGGCGTCGCAGCCGCCAAAATAGTCGCTGGCCTACTCGTCCCAGGTCCAACAGGCCCCCTTCCAAGAACAGAACCGTTGCGATCAACATCAGCCCAACCACGAGTTCCCAGAAGTAAGGACTGATACGCGCGGTTTCGTCCTGCACCAGGTAGTACACTGCAGCGCCCACGAACGCGCCATAGAGCCTTCGCGTCCCGCCCAGGATCAACATGACTGTGACGATGCCGGATGTCAGCAGGCTGAGCACAGACAAGCCGACGAAGCGTGTCGCATGCGCCGACAGCGCCCCAGCAGAACCGGCCATGGCAGCAGAGAGCGTGTAAACTGCGAGAAGACGCCACCACACCGGCGTGCCGATGGCGCGCATGCGACGCGTGTTCTGACGAATGCCGTCGAGCGAGCGACCGAATGGCGAGTGCACGATCCGCCACGAGATCAGGAACCAGATGAACAACACGACGGCTGCGTAGACGTACGCTGTCTCGCCGAAAATATTAAACTCGAATACGCCGAAGATCGGGTTGACCGTCATGCCCTGCAGCCCGTCGTCGCCCCCGGTAAGACTGCGCGCCTGGTTGGCGTACTCGAACAGCATCGACACGATCGCCAAGGTGAGCATCAGAAAGGTCACGCCGGTCGTATGCAGAATCATCGCGCCGGTAATCAAGCCGAACAGCGCCGCGACCGCGATCGCGGCGAGATGCCCCAGGATCGGGTCAGGCGAAACGTGAATCGCAAACAGGCCTGCCGCGTAGGCGCCAATCCCGAAGAACGCCGCCTGCCCCAATGTGACGATGCCGGCGTAACCGAGCGCGAGATCAAGCGAGAGCGCAAACAGGATCCAGATCAGAACCTGAGTGCCGAGGCTCAGATAGCCACCGGCCATGTAGAAGAAGAGAACGACGATGGCCCACGGGATCGCGTGCCCAATCAGCCCCAACCACCAGCCATATCGGGCCCCGGTGCCGAGATTGGTGGTCGGTGGGGCCGCAGGCTTGTCGTCGCTGACCGCCGCCATCAGCCGGCCGCTTTCGATGGCATCAGGCCCTGCGGGCGCCACAGCAGCAGCACGAACACGGCTGCGTAGAGCAAATAGGGCGCTGCCTGCGTCACGAAATACTTGCCCAAGGTGTCGATGATGCCGAGCGCCATGGCGGCGACGAAAGAACCCTTGAAGCTTCCCTCGCCGCCAACGATGACGACCACGAGAAACAGAACCACGTATTTGAGGGCATAGGACGGTTCAAGCGATAGAATGCCGGCGCCGACGGCACCGCCGATCCCCGCCAGCGCGCAGCCAATGATGAACGTTCCGGTGAACAGGAGATTGACGTTCATGCCGACGCAGCGTGCGATCTTGGAGTTGTCAACCGCTGCACGCAGCTTCGCGCCATAGAGCGAATTATCAATCAGGTACCACATGATCGCGGCGATGATCGCTCCCACCACGATCAGGAATAGCCGATAGGCCGGGTAGGTGCGAAAGCCGATGCTGACGGGCAGCGAGAGATAGTCAGGGAACACCATGGGATACGGGAACGCCCCGAACATCTCGGTGGCGACCGCTGTCGCAACGAACACAATCCCGATCGTCAGCAAGACCTGGGATAGCTCGCCCTTGCGGTAAAGCGGCCGATAGACCGTCAACTCGGCAAGCCCGCCCAAAGCGCCGGCCACGACCGCCGCGCCGGCGATGGCGAGATAGAAGTTGACGCCCTTCTGCGTCAGATAGCCGGCCGTATAGCCGCCGATCATGGCGAACGAGCCGTGTGCCAAATTGACGACCCGCATCAGCCCCATGGTGATGGTCAGGCCGACCGAGATCAGGAACAGCACCATGCCGTAGGAAATGCCATCGAGCAGAATGGTGGCGGCGAACGAGAGCATGCGGACAACTTCAGTACATTGTTACTTTTGAACCAAGATGGCCGCGCGAACTGCGGCCATCTTGAATGGTAACACGCAGGGCCGCTCAAGCCAGGAACCGAGAGAGCGGTCGCGCGCCGAAAGGTTTCGCTTATTTGCCTTTGGGCGGATTATCGATCTTCCAGGGATCCTTCACCATGTCGACTTTGTCGACATCAATATTCACGAGCTTGCCGTCGCGCTTCTGGACCTCGCGCACATAGATATTTTGCACGACGTCACGCTCGTCCGGATCGATATAAATTGGCCCGCGCGGACTGTTCAGTTTCTTGCCTTTCATGAAGTCGACGTATTTCAACCCGTCTGCATTGGCCCCCAACGCCGCCACCGCCTGATAGATCAAGTCGGTGCCGTCCCAGGCTGCGACCGAGGCAATGTCCGGCGTTGTCTTGGGCCCGAACATCTTCACGAGTTGCTCTTTCAGTGCGATGTTTTCCGGATTGGTATTGGTTTCCGTATAGTGGAATGCCGACACCGCGCCGATCACATCATCGGTAAAATTCGGCAGCAACAGCTCCTGCGTCTCGCCGGTGCCGAGCAGTTTGATGCCCGCCGTCTTCAGCCCGCGTTCGGTGTATGCTTTCACGAAGGCAATCGAGGGCGCGCCAGCGGGAAGAAACATGAACAACGCATCCGGCTTTGCCTGCAGCACGCGCTCCATGTAGGCGGCGTAATTCGTCTCCTGCTGGGGCATGCGCTCACTGCCGACAATCTCGCCTCCGACGGCCTTGAAGCCCTTCGCGAAATAGGTTTCGGCGTCGTAGCCGGGCGCGTAGTCGCTGACCAGCATGTAGACCTTGTGGATGCCGTGGTCATAGGCCCACTTCGGAAGCGGCGAGACGTATTGCGGGATCGTCATGCTCACGCGCACGTAATACGGCGATCCACGCGTGATCGACGCCGTGGCCGCGTTCATGATGATCACCGGGATCTTGGCTTGCGTGGCGATGTCGGCCACCGCCATGGCATGTGGGGAGAGATCGAAGCCGGCAAGAAACTTCACCCGCTCGCGCAGTACCAGCTCCTCGGCCAACTGTTTGGTCTTATCAGGACCGGCGCTCGCGTTGTCGCGATACACAAACTGGATCTCGATGTCCTTGCCATCGGGTCCCTTCACGGTCTTGCCGTGGACGGCTTGGAAGGCCTCGACCGCTTGCTGGAATTGCGAGCCCCAGTTGGCGAAAGCCCCGGTGAAATCGGCAATCAGGCCAACCTTGACCACGTCGGCCGCGGGGGCGGCGGTCGTCACCGCCAAAAGCGCGCCGGCCGCGGCGCAGAGTCGAGCCAACCAGTTTCTCATTTCGCGTTCCTCTCCCAGTCTCAGGCGC
>JAFAXD010000252.1 GCA_019241285.1 Xanthobacteraceae bacterium
TGCCATCCTCGAGCCGCTTGGCGAACAGACATACACCGGTGCCATCCCGGTAAATCAGTTTCACACGGTCCGCCCGTTTCGCCCGGAACACATACACGGCACCAGAGAACGGATCGACCTTAATGGTCTCGCGCAGCAAGCACCGCCAATCCTCCGCTCCCTTGCGGGAGTCAACCGCTTTGGTCGCTACCAGCACACCGACTGAACTTGTCGGCCCGATCATATGCCGCTCTGCAACGCGCGAGGAACTGCCGCGACCGTCTTCGCGTCGGCGCCACGCCCGATCCGTGCCTATCGCCCGTTCTAACAACAGGTGGGATCACGAACGCGCTTTCTCTCTATTCATCACTGGACGGCATCAAACAGCTGCGGCGCAGATACGTTTAGGGCGCGTCCTGCATTAGGCCGGTGGGCAGGCCTTATTTGACGTTCGGCAAGAAGCAATGGGAATATATCCCAAGATATATTCCCATTTATTCGGTGCGCGTTGTTGAAGGGTGCACTGGCCAGGACTTGCAATTCGGTCGAGGCCGTCGACCATTTCAGTTCGAACACCGGGCGATTGTCATTCAGGCGAAGCCAACCGGAAGAATAGTCTCGAGTATTAAAAAATCGATATTGGTTGACGGCTCGAAAACCAGCATTAGCGTAGAGGAGCCTTTCTGGAGCGCATTGAAGGAAATCGCCGCGATCAAGAAAGCGCCGGTTTACCTGCTTATATCGGAGATCGCGAAAACCAAGGAAACTGCGAACTTGTCCTCGGCGATCCGATTATTTGTTCTTAATCATTACCATGCTGTGGTAGGCACACTGACGGGTCGCTAGGAATTCACGTTCAGGTCTGTTCAAGGTTTCACACCAACCAACTGACCCGCGAAAAGAGCAAGATCGCAACACCGATCAGCACACACAAGCAGCTAAGGTCGAAATAGCTCATGACACGACCTCAACGGGATGGAACGGACCCCGGCTGATCGTCGGGGCGAAGCCATGCTTGTGGCCAGATAGCCAGAACGCAACGACTGGGGAACTGCGGGTGTGCTCCGGCGGCACAAACGTGCCCCCACGCA
This sequence comes from Xanthobacteraceae bacterium, assembly GCA_019241285.1. Lineage (GTDB taxonomy): Bacteria > Pseudomonadota > Alphaproteobacteria > Rhizobiales > Xanthobacteraceae > JAFAXD01. Next base: position 1,071 of record JAFAXD010000252.1, read on the forward strand.
AACGACGTTCGGCTGAGGATGCGCGCGCCGAGTAGATCGTTTTGAGCAAGCGGCGCCAAGGACGAGAGCCAAACAAACAACAAGGTCCGCGGGTGTTTGACGCTCGGTCCTTGTTTACTCCGTTTGCTCCCAACTGCCGGGGGCGGCGAGGACCCGCTAACTCTCGCTGTTCCTACGCCGCCGCTTCACCAGCCAGTAGACGGCATAGCCAGCACCAATAACCATTCCTACGGGGCCCGCGGCCACGAGCGGAGCCGGGGCCCGACGATAAGCTGTTGTTGACGGTTGTGGGGTCTGCGCCAATACGCTTGTAGCCGTAGCCGAGACGATGATTGCCGTAACCATCAGTCGCTTCATTTCTCACTCCCTTAACGTATTGACGAAGTAATCTTGAAGTTAAATTTTTATAAGGCGCGTGTCCTCCTTATCTGACGATCTATGCCTAACGAGAGAGGCCAGCTTGCGCATCGCAGCGGCGCGGCCCGTGCTCAATTATGAGCTATGCGTTTCAAGTCATGTGGCAAACGACGTGTAAAGCCGGCCAACGTCGAAATGGTCTGCCGTCTCGACATTGAATCCGCGGTTTGCAGAGAAGAAAACCCCGGCAGATCGGTCGCGATCGCCGGGGCTGAAAGGTCCGCTGGGGTGGGGGCGGACGCTTTGCTCCTGATCAGCAATGGGGGGTCACGTCGCGATCAGGAAGACCCGGGCAGTATCCGTCATGCGCAGCGGATGCCAATCTATCTTTCGGTATACGAACCTGAACTGCGATAGCCTCACACCATTTCGCAGCGAAACCCATTGCCCCAGGGGCGGATCTTGCCTGCCGACGGCGACGGAAAATGCGCGGTGCAGCACAACGTGTCGGTGTCGCAAAAGCGCTGCAGGAAATCGCGGCGCGTCGCGCCCGCGAGCTTCGGATCGACGTCGAATTTCGGCGACAGCTCCGGATAGCGCGTCTGTAGCGGCGTGTGCATGAGATCGCCGGCGAACACAACATCATCCTTGCCGCGGCCGAAGGTGAACGCGACATGGCCGGGCGTATGGCCCGGCGTCGGCAGAATGCGTGCGTGATCGCCCAACACAAAATCGTGGGCCACGATGTCCGCCTTTTTGGCCTCGACTACCGGCAAGACGCTGTCGACGAACGGCGGCACTTCGGTCTTCTTGTTCATATCGACCCAATACTCGTACTCGCTCTTCGCGAACACATAGCGGGCTTTGGGGAAGGTCGGCACCCAGCGCCCGTTGTCCAGCCGCGTATTCCAGCCAACGTGGTCGACATGCAGGTGCGTGCACATCACGAAGTCGATGTCGGCCACCGAGAAGCCCGAGGCCGCGAGCGCGCGCATATAGCTGTCGTCCGTCTTCATATTCCAGTGCGGACGCCCGGGCCGCGGCTTGTCATTACCGATGCAGCTGTCGATCAGCACCGTATGATGCGGCGTCTGCACGATGTAGGACTGGAAGCAAAGGATCAGTGTGTCGGTGTCGTCCATCGCACCGGCCTGCTGCATCCAGGCGCGATTTTCGGCAAGCAGGTCCGGCGTCAGATCTGGCAGCATGTCCTGCGCCTTCAGGAACGTGGTTTCCTGCTCGATGATGCGATGGATCGTGAGGTCACCGAGAGAGAATTTCAGCTTCATGAGGGCTTTCTCCGGCTTAGGACTGCAGCGGCAGGCAGACTTTGCACCACTGCCGCTCTAGCATTGTGGCGTTGAAGTTGTCGAGCTTGCGGCCGCCCGCATCCTTGAAGGACCGCAGCGCTCGCGTATACTCGCCAACAAACAAGAGCGGGAGGAATGCATGAGCACGCCATACTATTTGCGTAACCACTGGTATGTGGCCGCCCACGCGTTCGAGCTTACCGGCACAAAGCCGATCGCACGCACGATCTGCGATCAGGCGGTGGTGATCTTCCGCGGCGAGGATGGTGAGGTCGGCATCCTGGGCGACCGCTGTCCACATCGGTTCGCGCCACTCTCCACCGGCGAGGTCTGCGGCAATGCCATCCAGTGTGGTTACCACGGCATCCGCTTCGATCGCGACGGGCAATGCACCCACATTCCCGGCGGCCTGCCGGTCCCGCATGATTTCAAGGCCAAGCACTATCCGGCGCTGGAACGCCACGGTTTCATCTGGATCTGGATGGGCGAGCAGGCGGCCAATCCCGCGCTCATTCCCGATTTCCATGAGAATGCAGACCCCGGCTGGGCGCCGGTGCCGGGCTATCTCAACCTCTTCTGCAACTATCAGCTCATGGTCGACAACCTGCTCGACCTCACGCACGTGGTGTTCGTGCACAAGACGACGCTCGCCGGCGGCGGCGTCACCGAGACGCCGCTCGAGGTGAAGGTAGAGGGCGACCGCGTCTCGGCGCAGCGGATGATGTTCAACGTCGACACCGCCCCGATCTTCCGCGCCGCGCGCGGGCTCGCCGGCAATATCGACCGCTGGCAGATCTTCGAGGCGACCCCGCCCTGCTACATCAAGATCACACTCGGCGCGCGTGAAGCTGGCGCGACGACGCCGCTCGGCGAGCCGGTGCACATGGTGCTCAACGGGCTGACCCCGGAGAGCGCGACCCGCACCCATTATTTCTGGTCGACCACGCGGCCTTGGGGCCTCGGCGACAAGAAAATTGACGAGCTCTACCGCTCGATGATCGAGCTCGCGTTCAACGAGGACAAGGCGATCGTCGAAGCACAGCAGCGCCTGATCAGCGCCGACGCGGACAACGTGCTGTTCGTCAATTTCCCATTCGACCGCGCCGGCCAGTCCGCGCGCCGCATCCTCAAGCGCCTGATGAGCGAGGAGCAGGCGGCGGGGAAGAAGCTCGCCGCCGCGGAGTAGAAACGCGCCTAAAATCCCGCGACTGCCTCCAATGTTTTCCCAGCCTCTACCTGCGAACGGCGCGTGGCTTCGAGCCGCGTCATCGCGGCCGGCGGCATTGCGATTTCCTTGGCAAACTCAGGTCTAGCGAGAAGCTTTTCCATCCACGTGGTGACGCGCGGGTGCAGCCTTGCGAACGGATAGCCGCCCAGCGACAGCCGGTGGGCGTAGATCAACCAGGCGATGTCGAGCACGCTCAAGCTGTCCCCCATCAGGCAGGGATGCTGTGCCAGCCGCTGATCGAGTGCGTCGAAGGCGACGCGGAACTTCTGCGCCGAGGCGCGTGCCCGCTCGTCGGTGAAGCCTTCCTTCGCGGCGCGCTGCCAGAACTCGATCTGGATCTCCTTGTTGTGATCCTTGATGCCGCCCACGGTGCCTGCGCCATTCGCGGCATAACTGTCCAGCATCGCCGCTGGTTTTGGCGGCCCGGGTGGGTTGAAGACGAAGCGGAAACTCAGCGTGCGAAGATCGAGATGCAGATCGTCCTCGTGCTTGAGCAGGGCCGCGAGCTCGTTCTCGTGGCCGGCCGGAATGAGCGCTGGCGTTGGAAATTTCTGTTCCAGGTATTGGATAATGTCGTTGCTCTCGATGTGCACGACACCGTCGTGCACCAAGACCGGCACCAGCCCGCGCGGATTGATACCCAGGAACCACGGCTTGAAGTTCTCGTTTGCAAACAGGTCAACGAGGTGAGATTCCCACTTGATGCCCTTGAGATTGAGGAAGATCCGCAGTTTCTGTGAACACGATGAGCCCATGAAGTGCAAGACATGCACGCCCTTCCAGTCGAGCACCTCGCGCGTCTTAATGTCGGCATCGACGAGTTGAACCACGTATTTCCTCCCTTGAGCTAAGTGCAGCTTGGTTCTGACAGTACAAAATTCGCCCGGAGCGTAACCTTTAACCTGGTCGGCGCGAAATAAGGAAATGACCTATGTCTCCACCTTCTGCCAAGGCGGCCCGACGACCTTGAATTATGCGCTGTTTGGCGGCTGTATAGGCGCGCCCGACGGATCAACCGCCGTTTGGCCGGAGCGACGGGTGGCCGACGATTCCAGCGATGCTCGACTATCTGCGCTGATGCGCGCGGCGCAGGCCGGCGACCGCTCGGCCTATGCGGCGCTGCTGCGCGAATGCGTTCCGGTCATCCGCCGGGTCGCCGCGCGGCGCGCGCCGGCCGATCGCGTCGACGATGTGGTGCAGGACGTCCTGCTTACGCTGCACAACGCGCGCCACACCTACGATCCGTCGCGTTCGTTCACGGCCTGGCTCTCCGTCATCTCGGACCGCCGCGCCGTCGACCTGATGCGCCGCGTGGTCCGCGACCATTCACGCGAGATCCACGCGCCGCTGCAATACGAGCAACACCCGGACCTCGAGGCCGACCCCGCTGCGCCGCAACAGCGGACCGAAACGGCACAACAGGTGCGACAGGCCGTGGAAACACTGCCGCAACGGCAGCGCGAGGCGGTCCAACACGTTGTGCTGAGCGAACGCAGCCTGAAGGAAACATCGGCCCTCACCGGCCAAAGCGAAGGATCGATCAAGGTCAGCCTGCATCGCGCGCTGCGCGTATTGCGGCTGAAGATCGAGCGCGAGCCCCAATGAGCGCGCCCGAGCAAGATCACGACGCACTGATCCAGCAGCTCACGGGCGATCTCGCGCCGGTGAAGCGGCTGGCGCCGCCGTTCTGGCGCGCGCTCATATGGATCGCGGTCATTGCCGCGATTGCGTTCGTCGCCGCCATGGCAACCGACCGCCATGCCATCGCGCATCGCTTGATGGCGGAGCCCGACATGTGGCTTGCGGTCGTCGGCTCGACTCTCACCGCCATGCTGGCGGCCTATGCGGCTTTCCAGCTTTGCCTGCCGGACCGATCGAGCTACTGGGCGCTGTTGCCGCTCCCGCCCGCGTTGCTGTGGATCGCCGCCAGCGGCGCCGGCTGCCTGCGCGTGCTGCGGATCGCCGGTACACGTCCGCCGACCGCCGGCGACGAACGCGACTGCCTGATCATCATCATCGCGCTGTCGATCCCGCTCTCGCTGCTGCTGCTTGTCATGCTGCGCAAGGGCCACACGCTGCTCCCCGGCTTGACCACACTGACCGCCGGTCTTGCCGCCGCCGCAGCCTCGGCCACGCTCTTGATGTTCTTCCACCCGTTCGATGCCACCGCCAGCGACCTGATCGCCCATGGCGTGGCCGTCGTCACCGTCGTGACCTGCGTCCGCTATTTCGGCGGCCGTATTTTGCCGCCGAAAAATAATTCTGCGCGCGCGTAACCCTCCGCCGCACCGGTACGAACTTGAGGCAGCGGGAGAAACCCGCCTCGGAACCTTCAGGAGTATCGCCATGACCACTCGCTCCCGCCTCGCCGTTCTCGTGTCCGCCACGACGCTTGCTGCAAGCCTCGCGCTGGCACCGGTCGCCTACGCCCAGACTGCCGGTGACGGCATGAAAAAGGACACCATGGGCAAGACCGACACCATGAAGAAAGACACGATGGGTAAGGACACCATGGGGAAGGACACCATGGACAAGTCCGACGGCATGTCCAAGGATGCGATGGGTAAGGACGCAATGTCGAAGGACACCATGTCCAAGGATACCATGAAGAAATAGCGGCCCGGGGTGTGGCCGCCCGACGCCCCGTGTCCGGCGGCCACATTCACCAGTCCACCGGCGGCAGTTAAGCCAACCGCACAGACGCGGCGAAACCAATGACGGTCCAAACAATCTCAACACAAACCATACCTGTGCACGATGGCGCGACCATCCATCCGGGATGGGTGCGCATCGGCCATTGGATCAACGCCATCGCCATGATCGTGATGATCGGTTCGGGCTGGCAGATTTACAACGCGTCGCCGCTGTTTGATTTCACCTTTCCGCGTGGGATCACACTGGGCGAATGGCTCGGCGGCGCGCTCCTATGGCACTTCGCGGCGATGTGGCTGCTGGTCGTCAATGGCATCGTCTATGTGACGCTCGGCCTCGTCACAGGACGCTTTCGCCGCAAGCTCCTGCCGATCTACCCAAGCGACGTCCTTCACGACGTCGGCGCGGCGTTCACCGGCAAGCTCTCGCATGACAACATCTCGGTTTATAACTCGGTACAGAAACTTCTCTATGCCGGCGTGCTGCTCGCCGGCGCCGTTGCGGTCTTTTCGGGCCTCTCGATCTGGAAACCGGTGCAGTTTCAGGAGTTGACCGCGCTGTTCGGCGGTTACGATTTTGCCCGCTACGTCCACTTCGCCGCGATGGCTTGCATCGTCGGCTTCCTGGTCGTCCATGTCACCCTCGCGATCCTCGTGCCGACGACGATCAAAGCCATGGTCGTCGGCAAATAGGAGCGGCACATGAAGAAACGCCTCATCATTCCCGGCGTCGATCAGAAACTCCTCATCAAGGACGCGGCGAAGCTCCTGCCCAATCCCTCACGGCGCCTGTTCCTGCGCGGTGCGGCGAGCCTCGGCGCCCTCACCATCCTGACCGGCTGCGACATCGTCGACGAGGACTCGGCCGAGAACGTTCTGCGTTACGTCTCGACGTTCAACGACCGCGTGCAGGCCGCGATCTTCCAGCCGCAAAAGCTCGCCCCCGTCTACCCGGAGAGCATGGTCACCAAGCCGTTTCCGTTCAACGCCTACTACAGCGAAGACGAAGCCCCGGAAATCGACGGTGAGAGCTATAAGCTCGAAGTCGCCGGCCTCGTCGACAACAAGAAATCCTGGACCCTGCCCGAACTCTACGCGCTGCCGCAGGAGCGCCAGATCACGCGCCACATCTGCGTCGAAGGCTGGAGCGCCATTGGCGACTGGACCGGCACCCGGCTCTCGGACTTCCTCAAGCGCGTCGGCGCGGACCTCACCGCCAAGTACGTCTATTTCATCTGCAAGGAAGGCTATTCCAACACCATCGACATGCCGACCGCGCTGCACCCGCAGACCCTGATGGTGTTCAAGTTCGGCAACGAGATTTTGCCGCGCCGCTACGGCTACCCCGCATGCCGACCAAGCTCGGCTACAAGAACCCCAAGCACGTTATCGCCATGGCGGTGACCAACGAAGATCGCCGCGGCTACTGGGAAGACCAAGGCTACAACTGGTTCGGTGGGAGTTAATCGACACTCACGAGCAGACACATTCCTGACGGCTAGCAGTCGGTGAGCGAGCCGAAGCGACCCTTGAGACGGCGGTGAGTGTTTACCCCGTTTGCGGCGCCGCTGTCGTATGCTACGATCATCACTCATTGTCCAAACGAAGAGATTGGTGGTCGGCCAGCCAGGCAGACCGACTCCTGCTTCAGCGCAGGTCGCAAGCCCCAAGGAAGCGAACGATGAACGATGCCGCCACGGACGGCCATCCACCCCGCTACACTCAAGATGGCGCCACGCCGATCGTACTGGCCGAAAAGTTGGAAGCCGACCCACACACGGTGTGCGCGCGCTATCGCGCCCTGAGCCCGGTGGTTGCCCGCAGTACCGGCGGTTTCGTGGTGCTCGGGGCGGCGGAGATCGAGGCCCTTCTGAAGGATGATCGGGTTCGCTCCGCCAAGGCGGAAACCAACCGCGCGAAGGGCATTACCGACGGCCCCTTGTGGGATTTTTACCAGCTCTCCATGCAGGTGGATGGTCCGGAGCACCGGAAGCGACGCGCGCCCTTCACGCGAACATTTGCCTTGCGATTGATCGAGCAAACACGGCCGATGATCCGCGCAGTGGCGGATCGGCTGATTGACAATTGGATCCAGGACAGACCGGTCGACTTTGTTGACGGCTTCGCAAAGCCGCTCCCGGCGTTGACGATCGCTCACATCCTTGGAATTCCGGAGGAAGAGGTCCCCCGTTTCACGACGCTCTCCAACGAAGCGGCGAGGGTCACTGGGTTCAATTGGGCTCCGGAAGAGCTTCCGTCGATGCAAGAAGCCTGTCGGCAGATGGTTTCCTTGGTGCAACAGATGCTGATGGATAGGCGGAGCCGTCCGCGGGAGGATTTTCTCAGCAGGTATCTTGCCGAAATCGACATCAAGGCTGATGGGTTAAGTGCGGAAGAAGCAGTCGCGCAGATCGTGCTGCTCATTGCTGCCGGGATTGAAACGACACGCTTCGCGGAAATTGCCCTCGTGTCTCTGCTGATGCAGCACCGGAGCCAATGGGATGCGATCTGCCGAAATCCTGAGCTCGCTCAGCGTGCCGTTAGGGAGTCATTGCGTTTTGAGCCAAGCGTCGGAACGATTGTGCGCGTGAGTGCGCAGCCCCTCGCGATCGCCGGGCACGTCGTGCCCGCGGGCCAATTGATACATCTTTCGCTGCTTTCAGCCTCGCGGGACGAACGCGTTTTTCAGCGATCGGGCGAGTTCGATATCATGCGCGACGATCTTCCGCGAACCAACATCGGCTTTGGCGGTGGGATGCATCGATGCCTGGGCGACTCGTTGGCCCTGGCGGAACTGGAGGAGAGCTTGATTGCTCTCACGCAGCGAGTTCCGCAACTTCGGCTGGCCGGAGCCCAGCCCCAAATTCGGGGACATTCGGGGGTGCGCCGCATCGAGGGAATGCAAGTGGTCTCGTGAGCGCCAGCTGCGAGTTGGGTTAGCTACGCCGCCGGGCACTGTTCGCCAGCCCCTCACCAAGCCAAATATATGCGCATGATGAAGTGGACGGCCCTAATTTTTATTGCCAGTGCGTTGCTCGCGGCGGCGTGCGTTTACCTGGCTGCTGGCATCTTGCTTCGACAAATCCATGTACCAGAGGAGCCGGTTGAGTTTGGAATGATGGTAAGCTTGATCGGATTAGCCGGAAGTTTAATTTCATTCCTGGTATTTATATTGCGCGCGATTGTGCACCGTATCCGCGAGCGAAGAGGCGTACCGCTGCGGCCGCCCACCCACTCGTAGTTCCACTGTTATCCCTACAATGTTGACGATCGGGGCGGCTGTGCGCGCATCAATTGCGAACGTCGACACGATGGACTTCCGAACGTTCAGACCGGCGTTGAACGTTTCTGCGCCCGCTGTTAAGCCATCGGGCTCCGCTCGACCCTTTCTGTGGAACGTCTCGCATGCGCTTTCATTGGCTGTTTCAGTTCTGCGCGTGGATCGACCAGACACCGCTTAGCCAATGGATACAAGCGGCCGGTTGGATCGTGCCGCTGGTGCAGACGGTGCATATCCTCGCCGTCGCCATGGTGCTGTCTTCTGCGACTATGATCGCGCTGCGGCTCGCCGGACTGATCGCTCTGGACGAAACGCCACGCCGTGTCGTTGCGCGTTTCGTGCCCTTCATCTGGTGGCCGCTCATCGCGCTCGCGGGCTCGGGTCTCGTGCTGATCGTCGGAGAGCCCGGGCGTGAGCTTCTCAATCCAATATTTCAAGCAAAGATGGTCCTGTTGCTGCTGGCGATTACCGCAACGCGCTGGCTGACGGTTTCGCTGAACGACGAGACGGCGTCGGGGACACAACCGGGTAGTCCAGCAGGAACAGGCCTCGCCGTGGCTCCATCACTGCGAGCGGTGGCTACGGCCACCCTCTTGATTTGGGTTACCATCATTTTCGCCGGGCGCTGGATCGCCTACTTCTGAACGGCCAACCGGTGTTCGGCCGACGATAGCAACGCGCAGAAGAGGCGGTGCATGAGTTTCGATGGGATCCTGCAATGGCTCGAGTCGACGCCCATCGCGGTCGCAATCAGCGAGGGCGATGCGCTGTTCCCACTGCTGGAAGCGATCCATGTGCTGGCGATCACGATGGTGGTCGGCTCGATCCTGATCGTCGACTTGCGGCTGGTCGGATTGGCATCGAACGGACGGAAGGTGGAGCGCGTCCTCGGCGAGGTGTTGCCGCTGACCTGGAGCGCATTCGCGGTCGCCGCCTGCTCCGGCCTTCTCTTGTTCGCATCGAAGGCTGTCACGTACGGCCACAACGCCTTTTTCTTGCGCAAGATGGTGCTATTGGCACTGGCCGGGATCAATATGCTGGTGTTCCACCTGGTTACCGGCCGCGACATTGCAGTATCGAGCGCTGGGACGGCTCCACCGCCGGCGGCTAAAGTCGCAGGCGTCACGTCGATGGTTCTGTGGTTCGGCATCGTCGCGTGTGGCCGGTGGGTCGGCTTCACGTTGCACTGATGGGCGTGAGAAATGTAGGCTTATCGGGCCTCCAAGCAAGGAGATCGCAATGCAGCGCGCCGCCGTTACGATCAGTGCCATGGTTTTGTCGATGCTCGCGCTCGCCGCGTTGCCGGCCTCGGCACAAGTTACCGCCGAGGGCGCGACCAAGGAAAAGCCCCCACAAAATCCGCCGCCAACGGCAAAAGACTGGGCCGACATCGCCAAGCTGCCCGACTGGAGCGGCGTGTGGAATCCTAAAATCACGGACCAGGACAAGCAGGTCCAGACCAATATGCCGCCGTGGAAGCCGAAGTATGCGGCGATCATCAAGCAGCAGTTAGCGGAAGAGAAGGCCGGCCGACCTGCTCCGATCGTGGTGAGTTGCCTGCCCGAGGCGATGCCGGCGTGGATGCTGATCTCTCACAATGCGATGGAGATCCTGTTCACGCCGGGGCGGGTGACAATGCTCGGCGAATCCGACGGCAATCGATTGCGCCGGATCTATACGGACGGCCGCGGCCATCCTGAGGACGGTGAAGAAACCTTCCACGGTCACTCGATCGGGCATTGGGAAGGCGACACGCTGGTGGTCGAGACCGTCAACGTCAAGCCTCAGACCATGCTGGCGGTGAGCGAGGCGGCTGGCGTTCCGAACAATGGCCGCATGAGGATCATAGAGCGCATCCATCTGGCGGAGCCGGACGTGCTGCACGACGATCTCGAGATCGAGGCGCCGGCGGTGCTTGAAAAGCCGTGGAAGACGACACGAATTTTCTTCAGGCAGCGCGCGCGGAAGTTCGACATTGTCGAGGGCGTCTGCCTCGAGGGCAACTATACGGAGCGCGTCGACAACGACGGCAATCACGTTTTCGTCGAGATCAAGCGCGAGGCGATGGGCAACATCTACGCGCCCCGGCGGGAATAGCCTGCGCAATATCTGATGACAGTCGAAATGTGGAGGCAATGATGAAGCGATTGGTCCTAACTCTGGCGGCGGCTGCTGCGATGGCCGCGCTGGCGCCTGCTGTGCCTCCGGCCGGCGCTCACCACTCCGCCTCGATGTTCGAGCACGACAAGACGCTGACCATCAAAGGCAAGGTCACCGAGTTCCGGTGGGTCAACCCGCACGTCAGCCTCACCGTGAAAGGCTATGTCGGCGACAGCAAGGTCGAGGAAGAATGGGTGATGGAGATGACATCGCCCGGCAATCTCGTTCGAGCCGGCGGATGGAGCCGTAACGTGATCAAGGTCGGCGACGACGTCGTGGTCGACTTCAGCCCCAACCGCGATCCCAAGATTCTCGGCGGCGCCCTGAAGAAGGTCACGTTGGCTTCGACCGGGAAGGTCTACACCGCGAACCTGCGCGCGCAGGAGATGCCAGGCTTGGAGTAGCTGCTCGGCATCTGAAGGGGCAGCGGCGCATGGCACAGCCAGCACAACGACGGCATTTTGCTCGATCTATCATGGGCGCCGCGCTCGTCGCGGTGGCCGCACTGCCATCCCCCGCTGGCCGTCCGCAGGGCGGCGACGCGCCCCCTGCCAAGGATACCATCTTCGCCCGCAAGACCGTGATGGATACGATCGGCTCCAACATGGATCAGCTCGAGGAGATGCTGGAGCCAGGCGGCAAGCTCGACGTGGCCGACGCGCGCGAGCATCTCGATACAATTTCCGTCTTGCTGCAGACCTTCCCGCATCTGTTTCCCGCCGCAACCAATCAATGGCAGGCGGGAGCCATCCGCGATCCTGCCTACGACACCTTCGCGGCACCCGTCATTTGGAGCAATTTTCCTGATTTCTATGCGCGTGCAATGACGGGCTCGAAAGCCGCCCTCGACGCAAGCCGGACCACCAAAATGGTAGAGTTCAAGGCCAAGGTGGCCGAGCTCCGCTCGACCTGCGACGGTTGCCATGCCCTCTACATGAAAGCGGAATGATTGAAGGTGATTTGGTAGATTGGTCACACTGGACTGGCGCAACCACTGACTCCAATCAATCCCAGAAGGCGGGCGCCAAGGGGAGCGAACGATGAACGAAGCCGCCACGGACGGTCATCCGCTCCGCTGCACGCAAGATGGTGTGAAAGTTCACTCCGACCCCATTTCTTTCACCCCGAGTGTCTTCGCGCCAACCTCGGAGTTCCAGCAATAGAAGCCACGGAAATAGAGGTCGGGGGAGCCGTCCGGTAGCCGCCCTGCCTCGATCGGATTGAGGTCGTGAACGAGAAACAGGAACACGTCGCGGTCCGAGGCATATCAGCCAGGACACAACAAGGCTACATCGGCACGATCAAGGACTTTGCTGTATTCCTGGGCCGCTCGCCGGACAGTGCGAGCCTCGAAGATATTCGACGCTTTCAACTTCATCTTGCGCAGAGTGGCGCACAGCCGCCCAGTCCCGGAAGCACCCCGACCAGCGTCCCTAGGAACGCACCAATCAGCGCAAAGCCGATACTCGACAGCGTCATGGCGTTCAAAACGCCCCCGATCAACCCCGGAGTCATTGGATGCTTATCTCACGCCAAGCGCACACGCATGATCGTCACGAGTATTCGGACGTCAATTTGCCGAGAACGGCAGCGTGTAGGGCCGGCCGAACGGCACGCCGCCGCGCACCGTCTGCACCGATTTGAGATACCCTTTGCCGGTCCGGGAATTATTGGATGTGTCGAGCAGCTCGACCGGGCCTTCGACCAGCTCCAGGATCGCCACGTCGGCGGGAGCGCCGACCTGGAGCGTGCCCAGCTTCGGTACCCGATTGATGATCGCCGCGGGCTTGACGGTTGCGGCAGCAATCACGTCCTCAAGCGAAAAGCCGAGCGCCAGGAATTTGCTCAGCACCCACGGCAGGTAGGGCTTGCTGGGGGTATTGGCGGCGACGACATGCACATCGCTCGAAATGGTGTCTGGAACCAATCCCTGCTGAATAGCCGTCTCGGCAATGTCGAAGTTGAAGCTTCCCGCCCCGTGGCCGACATCGATGATCACACCGCGCTTCTTCGCCTCGAGCAGCGCCGGCAGAAGTCTGCCGCCCTGCACCGTATTATTACCGAGGCTGCTGTAGGGGTGCGTGAGGATATCGCCGGGCCGCAACGTGTCGACGAGCACCGAGAGGTCGCCGGGTGCGTTGCCGATGTGGCACATCACGCGGCCTTTGGTTCCGGAGCGCTCGACGGCCGCGATTGCACGCTTGAGCGGCTCGATCCCGTTGTTGCCGACGAATGCAAGAGTCTCGCGCACTTTGGCACCGAGCACGAGGTCGGGATTCTCGGCGATCGTGCGTGCGGCGGCATCGACGTCGGCATAGTCGATGTTCAGCAGTTCGCCGACGGGAAAGCCCGCCAACCCGATGGTGGAAATGTGGACGAAGGCAAACAGCCGGCTGCGTGACTGCGCCGCGACCAGACGCTTGAAACCCGCGAAATTGTTCGCGCCGGCATCTCCCGCGCTCACGTAGGTGGTGGTGGCCGAGAACGGCACCAGCTCATCGGGCGGAATCCCGATCGCCGAGCCATAAGGATAGACATGCGTATGCAAGTCGACGAGCCCGGCGGTGACAAGCTTGCCCTTGGCCTCGATGGTCTGCCTGGCACGCGGCGGGGCTATGTCCGCCTCGACCGCGGCGATCCGTCCAAGGCGAATCCCGACATCGCGAATGCCGCGCAGACCCTGGCTGGGGTCGATCACCTCGCCGCCGCGAATCACGAGGTCGAAGGGCTCATCGCCCTGGGCGCCTGATGCTGTGCCGCCGGCGCCCAAGATCAGCGCCCCGGCCAGCGCGCCGCTTCTCGACAGAAAATCTCGCCTGGTGGAATGATTGCTCACGATAGTTCCTCAACAGGTTGCAGCTGATGTCTCTAGTCGTCAGGACCTGGTCACGCGACGCCGCGGCAGGCGTCGACACGCCGGCTCAGGGCATGGAGGCCTTGGTCCATGAGGATGCCGAACGTTCGATCCAGATCTGGTCGGCGAGATCGAAGGCGAGCGGCATGCGTGCCCTCGCGGTGGATCGGATCATCCGGCTTGATGTAATAGAGGCCCTTATTGGCGCTGCTGAACGGACCGGACGTTCCCACATAGCCCTTCTCGACGATGAACATTTTGGCGCCGGCCTGCACGGCGCTGATCGCCGCCCACATTCCGGCCGGCCCGCCGCCGATGACGAGGACATCCGCCTTTAGTCCGATATCCGAGATGCTTAAGAGAGCCATGCAAGTGTCAATGCGATTTCGCTCGAGAGGATTACTCTATAGATCAAATATATTATTTGAGCTGTCAATGTCTCTTGGCTGGGTCTACTTTAACTAATCTGGCTGGGGCGCCAGGATTCGAACCTGGGAATGGCGGAATCAAAATCCGGCAATTTATCGAGTAAAATCAACGCACATTCTGAAAATCGCCGAGAATTCGTTCTCAAGGATATCAATAGGTTAGCCGCGGATTCAGAATGCCCAGCCGACGGCGGCAGCGAGTTCGGCTCGCGAGAATGGAAAGTCCGATTAGCGCCGCTCGGAGATTCGGACCTCCAGAAACCACTCGGTTGCAATCGCACTAGCCGCAATCGATGCATGGCGGCGCTTCAGACCGACCGCCGCGCCGACCCGCTTCGCCGTGTGCCCGATGCTGGTGGCCGCGATAGCTGGCTTTGCTATGATGCGGACCTCGGCGTCCCGCGGCGCGCCAGCCGATCTGTCGCGTGGACAAGGATATATATTGGCGGTTTCATTGCATGCTCAGCGTTCTCATCCAGGCAATGACAAATTCCCATCGCATGCGGTATTTATCAGCAGGGCAATGCGATCCTCGAGATGTTGAAGCGACGCTGAGGTATTTAGTGCCATTTCTTGCTGTCGGAATTGAGAGTGACAAATCAGGCGAAAAGATGTGACACAAGAACTGAAGTATCTGATGACGGCTGTGTCGTCACGGACGGCCGAAGGAGAAATGCCCAAGATGCCGGGCTATTCAGAGGAGACCTCACAGACACTGCGCGCCGTCCTAGGTCTACGAGGGCTCATTGTGGATGGCGTCTTAAAAGCCGGGGATCGCGTTGCAGAACCCTTGGTCGTCGAGCGCTTCAAGGTTTCGCGGACGCCGGCCCGATCTGCGCTCGTCCAACTGCGTGAACAGGGGTTGCTCGACAGTTTGCCTTCTGGCGGCTATGCTGTGAGCATCTTTAGCGAGCGTGATGTTTTCGATGCTATCGAGCTGCGAGGCACCCTGGAAGGGCTAGCGGTGCGCTTTGCAGCCGAGCGCGGTATTTCGCACTCGCTCGCCGCTGCGATGGCCAAATGCGTTACCGAACTTGATGACGCTGTCGCTGAGTTTGCCAAATCTTATGACCCAGATCGATATGTCAGGCTGAACGATCAATTCCATAACTATATCATCGAAGCTGGTCAGAGCCCCGTGATTAGGCGGTCTCTTGAGCGAGTCCTTAGCCTACCTTTTGCCGCACCCAATGCATTTGTGCAGTCGACCGGTTCTGCTCGTCCTCACGCAGTAACGATCATGGCTTCTGCTCAGGAGCAACATAGAAGCATTCTCGAAGCTATATCCAATCGCGAGGGAAAACGAGCCGAAGCCCTAGCATGCGAACATTCACGTAGCGCGTGGAAGTATCTCCGGGTCGCCTTTGAATCCCGAGACTCTGAAATGAATTTTCCTGGAGCAAGTTTGATTAGGCGGTCTAGGTAACGTGAGAGGCGAAGCTTTGTGGATCTCGGCTCCCACATGGTGGGCACAACGAGGCTAAGCGTTCGGATTGAGCATCACCTCAATCACGCCGGGAGTTTCCGGCGAATCAGCGGTTGAGGGCCAGCGCGGCGCGCAGCATGTGCGCACAGCGCGCGACAAT
>JAFAXD010000254.1 GCA_019241285.1 Xanthobacteraceae bacterium
TACGCGCGCGTCCAGAACGTGATCCCGCCGGTCGAGTGGCCGTTCTTCGCGCCCTATGTGCAGGCGATCAATGCGCTCAAGCGCGAGCGCGGCGCCGTGATCCTGGCACACAATTATCAGACCCCGGAGATCTACAACTGCGTCGCCGATGTCGTCGGCGACAGCCTGCAGCTCGCACGCGAAGCCACCAAGGTGAAGGCCGACGTGATCGTGCAATGCGGCGTGCACTTCATGGCGGAGACCGCCAAGATCCTCAACCCCGACAAGGTCGTGCTGATCCCTGATCGCGAGGCCGGCTGCTCGCTCGCAACCTCCATCACCGGCGATGACGTGCGGCTGCTGCGCGAGCGCTTTCCCGGCGTCCCGGTCGTGAGCTACGTCAACACCTCGGCCGAGGTGAAAGCCGAGAGCGACATCTGCTGCACGTCATCCAATGCATTGCAGGTGGTGGAAAGCCTCGGCGCCGATCGCGTGATCTTCCTACCGGACGAGTACCTGGCCAAATATGTGGCCAGCCAGACCAACGTGAAGGTCATCGCCTGGAAGGGTCACTGCGAGGTGCACGAGCGCTTCACGGCCGATGAGCTGCGGCGTTATCGGGCGGACGATCCGTCGATCCAGATCATCGCGCATCCGGAGTGTCCGCCCGATGTGTTGGCCGAGGCCGACTTCACCGGCTCGACCGCGCACATGATCGACTTCGTGCGCAAGCGGCGGCCGCGCCGCGTCGTCATGGTGACGGAGTGCTCCATGGCCGATAACGTGCGCGTCGAGGTGCCGGACGTCGAGTTCACGCAGCCCTGCAATCTGTGCCCGCACATGAAACGCATCACCCTGCCGAAAATCCTCGACAGCCTGCTCACCATGCAGGATGAAGTCGTGGTCGACGCACCCGTCGCCGAGAAGGCTCGGCGGGCCATTGAGCGCATGATCCATCTGAAGGCATGAATGAGCAGTCCCTATCTCGCCCCCGACGCGTTCCTCTCGCCGCTCGCCATCGATGAGGCGGTGCGCCGCGCACTCGACGAAGATCTCGGCCGTGCTGGCGACGTCACGTCGATCGCCACCGTGCCTGATGGCACGAGCGGACGCGCCATCGTCATGGCACGCAAGGGCGGCACCATCGCCGGCCTGCCGCTGGTCGAGACCGCATTCCGCGCGCTCGCACCGCACATCAAGATCGAAGGCCACGCACGCGACGGCGTCACGGTTGCGGGCAAGACCGCGCTAATGGCGATCTCCGGCGATGCGCGCGCGATCCTCGGGGCAGAACGCGTCGCGCTCAACTTCATCGGCCATCTCTCCGGAATTGCGACGGCCACCGCCGAGTTCGTGCGGCTTATCGCGCACACGCGTGCCCGCGTATGCTGCACGCGCAAGACCACGCCGGGCCTGCGCGCGCTCGAGAAATACGCCGTGCGTTGCGGCGGCGGCTTCAACCATCGCTTCGGTTTGGACGATGCGATCTTGATCAAGGACAACCACATCGCGGTTGCTGGCGGCGTGCGCGCCGTGCTGACGCGCGCGCGGGCAACGGCCGGGCACCTGGTAAAGATCGAGATCGAGGTCGATCGCCTCGATCAGTTGGAGGAAGTTCTCGCGACCGGCCTCGCCGATGTCGCGCTGCTCGACAACATGGACCCGCCGATGCTGCGCGAAGCGGTCAAACTCAACGCCGGCCGGTTGGTGTTGGAAGCCTCCGGCGGCATCACGCTCGACACCGCCGCCGCGATTGCGGAGACCGGAGTCGATTATCTCTCCTCCGGCGCGATCACCCACTCCTCACCGAGCCTCGATGTTGGGTTGGACGTCGAGATGTAGGACTCGCCTTCGTCATCGCCGGACGTGTCACGGGCTGCGTCAGCTCAATCATCATTTGGATCGTCATCAGATTCAAAGGATCGCAACTTATCCTCCGCCTCGGCCGTCGCGGCGGGATCTCCCCAGCTGGGCTTGTCGGCGCCGTCACCCCAGTCGCGCGGGCGATAGAAGGTGTGCACGCCGATCTTGTAGAGCTTGGACATTTCCCGGACCCAGCTCGGGCGCACCCAGTAGGCGTGGTAGTGCGTGGCCTTGCCCACATCGTCGAGCCATAGCTTGCCGTCGAGCGTCTCGCGCGCGATTTCCTGGGCGCGTTCAAACGCGTCCGGTTCGGTGACGCGGTCCGGGTGGCGGTCGCAGGCGAACGAGAACTGACAGCGGTTGCGCCGGTTCGCATTCTGATAGACGACGCCGCAGACGCTGTCGGGATAGTAACCGGAGAACACCCGGTTCATGACCACCTGGGCGACCGCGATCTGGCCGCGCACGGGCTCGCCCCGCGCCTCGAAGTAGATCGCCTTGGTGAGACACTGCTCAGCCTTCTCTCGGCCCTCCCCGGTGAGCCCGAGCCGCTCGGCCGGGGTACGGGGGCGCTTGCCCTCGCCGGTGACCTCACCCTTGGCGGCAACGCTCTGGCCTTCGGTGGGCGCGCCGCTTGCGGTGGGTTCAAGGCTCTCGGGCCGCTTGTAGTCGAGGTCGGCTACGGCTGAGCCTTCCAGGATTGGGGTCTCCCCCGGTGCCCAGGGCTTAATGGCGGCGATCTCGTCGCCCAACGGCTGCGCGCCGAAATAGACCCGGGCCGCCTGGGCGCTCGGATCATCACTGGCGCCGAAATCCGGGGTGCGGTCATCGGGCGCCGCTTCCTGCGGGAGCCCGGCGACGCCAGACAATGCAGGCTGTGCCGGAGCCCCCGTGACGACGCCGGGGACAGCCTGTTCAGGCTCGCGCGCGGCGCTCTGCTCGGGCGTTCCCGTGAGCCGATCCCCTTTGTGAGCCCGGTCGATGCTAGGGAACGCCCGATCGGCGAACCGCCGACCAAGCGTCTGGTCGGCCTCGCCCTCGTAAGGGGTAAAACTTGCCGGAGTGGCCTTCGCAACCTCGGGCATCGCGCTGCCAAGCGGGACCGGAAATTGGAAGGTCGCCGTATGGATCGTCCCAAACGGTGACCCAATCAAGTGCGATTTCGCTTCGCTCAGGGGAAAACCCGCATCCGAAGCAGAGGAGGACAGACCCGAGCCGCCGATGAGCGAGGGCATCAGGAACAGCGGCAATCCGAAGGTCAGAAAAGCATGTGCCCGTTTTGGCTTCGTCAGCGCTGCTCGCATTACCCCGCCCACGTTTGACCAACACGCGGCCGCACGATCCACCGAGACCGGTTAGCACCGTGTTGCCGGCGGCCAACGGCCCACAAAATTCCGGATTTATCGTTGATACGTTGTTAACCGCCCGGGCTTGGCTGCCTTGCGCGGCGCGCCGATTTTGAGGAAGCTCGGTGCGGGGCATTGGGGGTCAGCATGCTCAGACTGGGATTGGCCAGCCTTCGATTGACAATGGCGGCCGTGGTGGCACTGCTTGCCACGTCGGCCGCGCGCGCAGCGTCGATCACGATCGTCGCGGTGGGCGCCAGCAATACCTCCGGCTTTTACGTTGCAACCGAACAGGCGTATCCGGCGCAGCTCGAGGCGATGCTGCGCGCCAAGGGCGTGAATGCCCGGGTGATCAATGCCGGCCGGCCGTTCGACGTCACGGCCGGCATGCTGGCGCGCATCGATCAGGCGGTGCCGGACGGCACCAATATCGCGATCCTGCAGCCCGGCGGCAATGACCAGCGCTTCTTCGTCGCGCACGACCAGCGCGCCGCCAATATCGCGGCGATGTCCAACCGGCTGCGCGCG
>JAFAXD010000287.1 GCA_019241285.1 Xanthobacteraceae bacterium
TGCTGGCTGACATCGCCCAGGGCCGCATCATCCAGTCGCTCGCTGCCGAGGGCGGGCTCAATTCCACGCTGTGGGCCGGCCCGGAAGGGTTTTCGCGGGCGATGAAGCGCGGCCAGCAGCCGGTGCAGGGAACGGTGCGCAAGGCCACGGTCGCCCTGCGGCTCGGCTTTTCCGGCAATGATTACGGCTATGCCATAGATCTCGGCCTGCCAGTGCCGTCGAGCTCGCAGTTCTCGCGCGATCCCGAGATCAAGGCCGAAGCGCAATGGACCGGCGAAACGCTGGGCCGCGCCAATGCCTTTGCGCTGCGCAACGGGCCGAGTGTGCGCATCCGCGCCGATGACGGTGAATGGCGCCAGGTGCTCACCAACCTGGCGCCGTTTGACAGCATGATGACCCATTGCGGCGACCCGCGTGACGCGCCCGAGCTCTTGCTGTTGCGTGAGCGCATGCGCGACTGGCGCTTCTATGATCATCTGCGCACCGATCGCGATGCGCCCGCGCGCCGCCCGCAGATCGGCACCTATACGCCGATCCTCGCGAGCGACGGCGCAGATCTCGCGGCCGCCGTCCAGACCATCCGCGAGATCGGCAACGCCGACGCGTTCGATAGCGCGGTCGCCGATGCCTTTCCGGGCGCCGCCGTCGAAATCGTGAATGCGGATGGATACTTCGAGCTGCAGATGCGCCAGCATGGGCTGCTGCGCCCATTGAACTCGGCCGAGCTCTCCGACGGCACCTTGCGCTATCTGCTGCTCGCGGCCGCCCTGCTCTCGCCCCGCCCGCCGACGCTGATGATCCTCAACGAGCCGGAGACGAGCCTGCACCCCGACCTGCTGCCCGCTTTGGCGCGACTGATCATCGCAGCGGCTGCGCACACCCAGATCGTGGTCGTCACCCATGCGGCGGCGTTGATCTCTGCACTCGGGTCCGCCACCGAAGCGACGCAGATCGTGCTGGAGAAAGAGCTGGGCGAGACCGCGGTGCGCGGGGATGAGAAGCCTGCCTGGAGCTGGCCGTCGCGGTAGCTGAGATATTTTGAGTACGGGTCCGCCAACACCTGATAGGTGTTGCATCCTCGATTGTAAACGGTCGCGCGGCGCGGGGCCAAGCGGGAGCGAGTGACCTTGCGCCCGCTTGGATTCTACTCAAATGAACCGGATCGTAGACGACTTCCCGCCGAACTATCGGCGGTGGCCAATCGGAATCCCCAAGGCCAGTGCTTTCTGCCGGATTGCGCCCGCGGTTCGCTTCATCGCCTTGGATATCTTGGCCACCGGCGTTTTGCTCTTCGAGTGCGCCTTCAGATCGCGAACATGCTCCTTGGACCAAGCAACACGCTTCGTTCGTGCATTAGTTCTCTTTGGTTTCGTAGCCATCAGTTTGATTCCTGTTGAACCCGCAATCCATAACACATGTTTCTCTTGACAACAAACAGCGGGTTTCTGGCCAATATGGTCGGCGAGCAACGAACTCCTCCAGGCAACCACGTACCAGGATCAGCAACTCGAAACCAGTTTGTGGTTCTGCGCAAAACGAAGGTGCCCGCACAGCGTGGAAGGGTGCTCCGGCTGATCGGCATTTCGCGGGCTGTCTTTGGCCTGGGACCGGCGCCCGGTGATAACTTCGAGTTCATCGCATTACCGTCAGTATTCTTGTTGAATGCCTGGGCATCTGCGACACAGGGCACCATGAGTCTCTTTCTGCACGAAACGGCTGATTGGATTCCAATAGCTTCGGATGTCGGGTGGCCGGTCGTCGTTTGCCCCGATTGCGGGATCACGTTGTCCCCTATCTGCAAGCGTCGCGCCGAGCGCTCGTTCGACATGGTTGTGCTTCGCTACGTCTGCGAGCGATGTGAGTTCGAGACTTTCCGAGCGGCGAAGGGCGACTAAGCGGCTCAGGCGGCCGGATGAGACGATCGTGCTTAGCGCCTTTATGTGGATGATTTCGCCAGAACGGTGCATTAAAGCCGTTGAGATGATTGGCGACCCCGGCAGGACTCGAACCT
Source organism: Xanthobacteraceae bacterium (assembly GCA_019241285.1). GTDB lineage: Bacteria > Pseudomonadota > Alphaproteobacteria > Rhizobiales > Xanthobacteraceae > JAFAXD01. The sequence continues at coordinate 2,012 of JAFAXD010000287.1, forward strand.
GCGACCAACAGCTTAGAAGGCTGCTGCTCTAATCCACTGAGCTACGGGGCCAACGCGGCAAGGGCCGGCGCGGCGCTTCATATCACGGCCGCAGGAAGTTGCGCCATCCACGCTGCGACCCGGTATCGCCTGGCCTTCCTGCCCTATTTCCCCTCCAGCCGGTAGACCGGCTCCCATTCCGGGCCTGGCGGGTGGGCCGCAAGCGCCTTGGCGCGCGCCAGAAACAACGCGGCGGGCGGATCGATGTGCGCAAACCGCACGAAGTACTCGGCAGCGCCCGCGAAATCGCGCGCCTGCCAGCGCGCCAAGCCATCAGCGTACGCGGCTGCCTGGGCAAGTTGCTCCGGGCTCCCCTCCCCGGCCGCTGCAAGCGGCTCGAAGATCCGCACCGGCTGCGCCCGGCCCTGCACGCGAATCAGGTCGAGCTCGCGCCACACGAACGCGTTGCCCGTCGCAGCGACGGTCGCCTCGGCTGCCATAATCGAGGTGCCAAAGTATTTGTTGGCTCCCTCGAGCCGGGATGCCAGGTTCACCATGTCGCCCATGGCCGTGTAGTTGAAGCGGCGGCGCGAGCCGATATTGCCGATCAGCGCCGCACCGGTATTGAGCCCGATGCGATGCGCGAGCTTGCGCGATCTGAGCTTGTCGCCGGTGCGCTCGAGCTCCGCGAGCCGGCGCCCGCACGCGAGCGCGGCGCGCACCGCATTGGTCGCGTGCGCCGGATCATCAAGGGGGGCGCCGAAGACCGCCGCAATGGCGTCGCCGACGTACTTGTCGACGAAGCCGCCATGCGCCTCGATGATATCGGTCATCGCCGAGAGATACTCATTCATCAAAGCGACAATTTCGCCTGGGGTTAGCGTCTCTGATAGTGTCGAGAAGCCCGCGATGTCGGAGAAAAACGATGTGATGGTCCGCGTCTCGCCGCCGAGCACGGGCTGGCGGTTCGCGGCAACCATCTTGTCGATCAGCGACGGCGCCAGATAAAGCGCAAAGCTCCTGCGCAGGAAACGCTTGTCCTTGTCGGCGATCACTACGCGATAAGCGGTCGCCGCAATCAACGCGATCAGCCCCGCAGCTGTGGTCTCTACGACCGGCAGAACATACGCCCGATCGAAAACCGCGGTGGCAATGGCCGCGAGCCCCAGTGCGGCGCCGGCGTACACAAACGTGGCCGCGGCCGGCGCGAACGCCAGCGTAGCGCCGGCAACAACAAACGCAAACAGCGCTGAAACCAAGGCCGCGCTGACGCCATTGAGCTCCGTCAGTGCGTCCTGGCGGATGAGATTGGAAACGGCCGTCGCATGCACATAAACCCCGGAGATCGTGTTGGAGACCGGCCCCGGCGCCTGCGGTTTTGCCGGATAGACGCAGCGCGCACCGCGCGCGTTTTCGGGAGCCGTGGCAAAGCGTTTGGATGTGACCTTGCGGTCCTCAACATCGAGCAGTGTTCCGAACAAGACGATCTTGTCGCTGAACGCGCGGCGGAAGAACTCCGGGTTGTTGGCAGCCGCGCAAGCGGCGAGATCAGCAAATGAATAAGTCGGAACATCGCCGGCACCACCGGCGAAGTTGAGGGTCATGGTATTGGGTACGAGCCCGGGCACCTGATAGCCTGCGAGCGACGTACGTGTCTCGCCAAACTGCGGCGCCTGCCCGAGCGCACGCGCAGCCAGTTCAACCGCCATGGAGGGCGGGCGCGTATCCCCGGCCGCGAATGAAAGCGGAACGCGCCGGACCACGTCGTCCGAATCGTTGAAGACGTTGAGCGCGCGAATGTTGCGCTGCCCGTTCACGACGATGCGCTGCGTCGGCGATGGCACAATCGGTTGCTCGCGGTGCTGCACTTCACCGAGCACGATTTTGTTCTCACGCGCAGCCGCTTGCAGCGCGCGCAGAAACGCGCGATCGATACCTTGCAGACGCGTGCCCAGCGTCTCATCGCCGACCGGAAGCTCGGACTGCTCGAGGGAGATCGGAAACACCAGGTCGAAGCCCACCACCTTTGCGCCGCCGGCAATCACCGCCGTCAGCACGCGGCCGATTTCTCCGGTCCAGGCAATGCTGGGCGTGCCGGCAAACGGCGGCGTGAGATAGGTCTCCTCATCGAGCGCAACAACAACCACCGGCGAAGCCGCGGGATCATGGGCCTGCCCGAATGCATGCCAGTGCAGCGCGGTGAGGACATCGATGCTCAGCCCGCGCAGGCGGTCGAGCGGCGGCAGCACCACAACGATGCCAGCGATGAGCGCGATAACGATGGCAGCGAGAAGGTCGCGCCGGCGCCAGCGCACGGATCAGATCGCCGGCTGCAACCGCAGCAGCCGACCCAGAATGGGGCTTGCCCCCGGCTTGGCGCCGGGATCGATCTTGAACACAACCTGGCGCGCACCGGTGCTGGCGCGATAGACCCCACCCGGAGCGAGCGCTTTGTTGCTGCGCGCAAAATCGTAGAAGGCGCCTTTCATGAGCAGTTGCCCGCCGGTGTCGATCTTTTGCCGCTCACCCGGCTGATCGAGCCGTTCGAGGAAGATCACCCCGCCGCCTTTGATCTCGACCAGCGGCGACGTGCCAAACAGCGTCACCTGCGGCTCCGGTTCAACTGCCTTGGCGCCGAGGCCACGCACGACCATGCCGGCACTCTGGCTTGCCTGTTGCGCAGTCAGTATGAGCCGACCACCGTCGCAATCAATCTTCTGACGCTCGACTGTGCCGTCCGCGACGTCACTCTGCTCGGTGCCCACCGTCACCGTACCGCCGGCGATCGTCTCGCGCCAGCATGACCCCAGGTAGGAGAGCACGAGCGTATCCTGCTTGCCGAGCCGGATCTGCCTGCCGGTGGTCACGTAATCCATCGATTGCACGCCGGCGCTTTTGCTGTTGACCTCCTCCACCAGCGCGACCTGCGCGTGGGCCGCGATCGGCGTTATCAGCAACAACACAAGTGCAGCCGGCGCAAGGCGCGTCATGGCGATGACCCCCTTCGGTGTTGGCGCACGCTCATTTGACGGCCGTCGCTTCGCCCGCCGGAATGGGCCGCACCGGATCGCCGTCGCGCAGGAACGCGCCGGCGCGCAGAACGACGAGATCGCCGTCGGCCAGCCCCTTGCCGATCTGAACCTGTCCATCGGATGCCAAGCCGGTTTCAACCGTGCGGGTCTCGACATGATCCTCGCGCACGACCTGCACGACGGCTCCCTCATCGCCGTACAAGATCGCGGACAGCGGGATGGCAACGGCACAGTTCTCGCCGAGCGTCACGATGGCGCGGGCGAACGCGCCGGTGCGCAAGGCCGGATCGGCCCCGACGAAAACCCGTACCTCGCCCTGCTGCGTCGCCGGATCGACGGCGGGCGATACCAGCCGCACCGAGCCGGGATACTCGCCGGCACCGATGATCTTGACCTTCGCCTTCTGTCCGGGCGCGACACGCGCAAGGTCCCTGGCTGAGACTTCAGCAGAGACCTCGAGCTCGCCCTTGGGAATGATCTCAAACAACGGCTGCGCCCGCGCTGAAGCAGTGGTTCCGATGATGGCGGAGCGGTGCAGGACGGTGCCGGCGACCGGAGCCGTGACCGTGGCCGTGGCGGCAGGTTGTCCCTCCGGACGCGCCAGTTGCGCCAGCGCCTGCCCGGCCGTCACAGTGTCGCCGGCCTCGACCTTCACCTGAACGATTTGCAGGCCTTCCTGCTCCGGTCGCACCTGGACGAGACTGCGTGGTTGCAGCACGCCGGTCATGGCAAGCGTATCGGTGAAGCAGGCCTTGGTTGCCTTGCTGACGGTCACCGGTGCCCCGCCCGGCACCGCGGGCGGGCGCGGCTTCTTGGCGCCGAACGACAACGTCGGCGCCAGCAGAAGCAGCGAGAGAAGTACAACCAACTTGATCTGCACGCGCATTTTGTTTCCGGCCCGTCAGGTGGCGGAATGGGGGGCTGTTTCGTCCGTTTGTTCGAGGGCTTCCTTCGAGCTGATCATGCGCCGGCCGAAGTGCCAGACGAACCGCGACACGTCGTCGATCAAGGTGAACACGGCGGGCACGAACACGAGCGACAGCACGGTCGAGAACAACAATCCGCCGATCACCGCGATGGCCATCGGTGAACGGAATTCGCCGCCCGCCCCGATCGCCAGCGCGCTCGGCAACATGCCGGCCACCATGGCGACCGTCGTCATGACAATCGGGCGCGCGCGCTTGCGGCCGGCGTCGATGATCGCCGCGTTGCGATCCATTCCGCCGCGCACCGACTCAATCGCGAAATCGACCAGCATGATGGCGTTCTTGGTAACGATACCCATCAGCATCAGGATCCCGATCCAGACCGGCGTGGTGAGCTGCTTGCCGGTCACCAGCAGTGCGATGATCGCGCCGCCGATCGACAGCGGCAGCGAGAACAGGATTGTGATGGGCTGCAGGAAGCTGCCGAACAGCAACACCAACACCGCGTAGACCATCATCAGGCCGTCGCGCATGGCGTTGGCGAAGCCCGAGGACAACTCATTGAGGCTCTCCGCGTCTCCCGCCTCACCGACGGTCACGCCCTTGGGGAGATTTTGCATCACCGGGAGCTTGTTGACCTCATCCAACGCATCGCCAAGCGCGGCGAGGCCGACGAGGTCGGCGCTGATGGCAGCCTGGCGATCGCGGTCGTAGCGGTCGATCGTCGTCGGCCCCTGGTCAAGCCGGATATCCGCCACCGAGGCCAACGGAATGCTGCCGCCGCG
>JAFAXD010000487.1 GCA_019241285.1 Xanthobacteraceae bacterium
ACGCGGTTCTTGCGATATCCTAAGCTCGTACCGACGTAAGTCTCAGGGAGCATCGATGAGAAAGCGCCTGCTTATCAAAAGCCAAGGCATTGAACTAACCGACGTAGAAATAGTGACGGACAAAAAAGGCGACTTCGTAAGCCAATCCCACAACAACGAAAAGGAGATGGAACACGCGGTTGCGCGTTGCAGCCGCAACCCCACAAAAAATCACGAACAAAGCGATTCGGATCGGATATTCGGGTCCTAACGATCGCAGATAATCAGTTCCCTTGATCCAGGTATCGACCACATCCAGAAGCTCGGTCAAGGCGACGAAAGCGAAGAACCAGACGCGTCGGGAGAAGAAGTAATCCTGATAACCGTCATATTCTCGCAGATCGTCGGGAAACAGCAGCACGCTCAAAAAGAAGAACATGGACGCATAGACACAGACAAAGAAATAGATCCCGAAATTCCACTCGATCCTGCTGAGGCCGAACTCCCACCACCAGAACGTCAGGACGTTCAGAAGCGCCCATGCAACCCATCCGAAGTGGATCAACGAGCTGCGCTGCCGGCCCGGGTGTGCAACGAACCGGGCAACGCCACCGACCAGACGCACCACGCTGAGCCCAAGCAGAATGCCGATCAGCACGCGCACGTGCAGATAGAGGTCAACGGCGATCTGCGTGGTCGCGGTGTGTGGCATCGCTATCCCGGGGAGGTCCCGCACTGTCGGGATAACGTGATAGCGTGCTAGGCGGCGCTGTCCAGGATCGCGGCTTCGGCGGCCATTATGGCTTCTGGCGTACCGACATGCATCCAAACACCGTCGAGCCGCAGGCCGCACAGCCGGCCGGTTTCGATGGCGCGGTCGAACAGAAGATTGAGCGAGAACGGCCCCTCGGGCGCATCCGCGAACATGCCCGGCGTCAGCACGGCGGCGCCTGCGTAAACGAACGGCACGACCTCACGTTCGCGACGGCGACGCAGCACCCCGGCCGGATCCATGGCGAAGTCACCGCGGCCCACGTAGCCGACGCTGGTCGCGGTCGGTGCCAGCAGCAACAGCGCGTCCATCCGGGCGGGATCGAAGGCGCGCGCCAGCCGATTGAGATTGCCGTCGACGCCGTCGATCCAGAGCGTGTCGGAGTTGAGCAGAAAGAAGGGCGCAGTGCCAAGAAACCGCAGCGCGGCGCTTACGCCGCCGCCGGTATTGAGCAACTGACCGCGCTCGTCGGAGATGGTGATGCGCGGGACGCGCCGCCCTGCGAGGTGCTGCTCGATCTGCTCGGCGAAGTAGTGAACGTTCACGACTGCGTCACCGACGCCCGCATCAGCGAGCTTGTCGAGCACGTGGTCGAGCAGCGGCTTGCCCGCGACCGGAACGAGAGGCTTGGGCATGGCGTCGGTGACCGGGCGCATGCGCGTGCCAAGCCCGGCGGCAAGGACCATGGCGTGATCGGGGGTGCGGGGGGTGTGCGTGCTGCGAGTCATTGCGGTCGAACGAGTTTGCGCGCGAAGTCTAACACGGACATGACAACACGGGCTCTACGGCGCCGGTACATGTTGTTCGTACCAGGCGGCGAGGCGCGAGAGGGCCGGATGCCGCAGCGAGCGCTGCAGATAGCCGAACACGCGCGGCAGGTGGCGAAGATATTGCGGCTTGCCGTCGCGCTGGTCGAGCCGCGTGAAAATACCCAGGATTTTGGAGGCCCGCTGCACGGCGAGCGTCGAATAAACCTGGGCGAATTGCGGCACGTCGAAAGACTGGTCGGAGACGGTACGCGCCCGCACATAGCGACCGATCAAGTCGAGTTCCAACCGCTCGGGCACATCTACGCGCGCGTCCTGCAGCAGCGAGGCAAGGTCATACGCCGCCGGCCCAAGCAGCGCGTCCTGAAAATCGATCAGCCCGAGACAACCGATGCCACGGCGCTCGGGCAGCCAGATCAGGTTGGGCGAGTGATAGTCGCGCAGGACCCAGGTCTTGGGTTGTGCCAGCACCGGCCACAGCGTCTCGCGCCAGAGGCCAACGAAATCGTTGCGTGCATCGTCGGAGGGAGACGTCCCGTAACGGGGAAGATACCAGTCGAGCAATAACTCGCATTCGATCAGAAACGCGTCCGTATCGTAGGTCGGCAATTCGTAATCGACGTGTGGCGCGACCGGCAGCTTGGCGGGCAACCGCAGCTTATGCAGCGTCGCCAGGATATGCACCGCTGCCTCATAGCGCGCCGGGACCGGCGCCGGCGGATTGCCGGCGACGACCAGCTCGGAACCGAGGTCCTCGAGGAGAACAAGTCCTTCGGCAAGATCGGCGGCCAGGACTCGCGGCGCCGAAAACCCGAGCCCGCGCAGCGTCTGGGCGATTGCTACGAACGGCTTCACATCCTCGGCCAGATGCGCGATCGCGCTATAGGGCTTGCCGTTGCGCACCGGTGGTCCATCGGGCCGGCGCGGCGCGTCCATGAGAATGAGGCTTCGCTCCCCCACCCGCACCCGTTCGTAGAAGCGGGTTGACGCATCGCCGGCCAGATGTTCGGCGACACTGCGCGTGTAGCCCGATTCATTGAGAAAACGTCGACGCGCCGCCAAGCGTCTGGCGCGAGCTTCGTGCTTGCCAAGCCCGCTGATGCGCACCTCGCGGAACTCGGAGCCCTGCTCCGGAAGCAGCGAGAACGACACGTCCCAACGATCCTCCGGCAGGACCTGCGGGGCGCGCTCCGCCCACTCCAACAACATGACGGATCCGGCCGGCTGATCATCAAATCCAAGCTCGGTGAGCTCGCCGGCGTCGGTCAGGCGATAGAAATCCGCGTGCGTGATCGTGAACCGAGGCAGCGCGTAGCTCTGAACCAACGTGAAGGTCGGGCTCGGCACCTCGAATTGCTGGTCACCGGCGAGTTGCCGAATCAGCGACCGCGCAAACGTGGTCTTGCCGGTGCCGAGATCGCCGATGAGACTGACAAAATCGCCCGGTTGGAGCGCAGCGGCGAGATCGCCTACGGCCTGCAGCAGCGACTCTTCTTTCGGCACCGCGTATGTGAAGGTCGAATCGTCGATCATCAAAGGCTTTCGTTCGAGCATCTTCAGGACGATGCCTGGACCGGCAACTCGCAGATCACGGTGGTGCCGCGCCCGACCTCGGAGTCGATGCGCACGGCGCCGCCATGCAGCGCGATGAATGATCGGACGATCGACAGGCCAAGTCCAACACCACGGTGGCGCGAGCCAAGCGGATGACTTTCAAACCAGTCGAACACCCTGTCCTTCATCTCCGGCGGAATGCCGGGTCCCTGATCGGTCACGGACAGCACCAGCGCATCCGGCCGGCGCTCGGCGGCGAGCACCACAGTGCCGCCCTTGGGCGAGAACCCGACCGCATTGGACAGCAGATTGAACAACACTTGCCGGATACGGCGCTCGTCCGCAACGAACGCGCCGATATCAGGCGCGGCGCGCAATTCAAGCCTGATCTGATCCTGAGCCAACCGGTCCTGCACGCCTTCTGCGGCGGCACGCATGCTGTCGCGGATATCGAAGGACGCGACATCGAGCTTCATCGCACCGGCCTCGATGGTGGCGAGGTCGAGGATGTTATCGACGATCGCCAGCAGCGCGTTGGTCGACGACGTGATGTAGCCGAGATATTCCCGTTGCCGCGGGTTGAGCGGACCAATCCCCGGATCGCCCAGGAAGTAGCTGAAGCCGATGATGTTGGTCAGCGGCGAACGCAACTCGTAGGACATGTGCTGCACGAAATCTTGCTTGAGCCTCTCGGCCGCGACCAAGGCCTGGTTGCGATCGACCAGGGCGCGCTCGACGTTAACGGAAGCAGTTACGTCAATGAAGGTGACCAGCGTCCCGCCGTCAGGCAGCGGCACGGTCGCACAATCGAGGATCAAACCGTCTTGCCGTTCCATGCGGCCGGCAACGGGCGCGCGGTCATCGAGGGCCGTCACCGCGCGACGCAGCCGCTCCCACGCGGTTTCCGCGCCGAGCCGCAAGCACAGCTGCATGACCGTTTCGATGTGCGGGTGTTCGGCGAACGTGTCCGATGCAAGCCCCCACAGGCGCGCAAACGCCGGGTTCGACAGCCGCAACCGCCCGTCGCTGCCGAACACCGCGACGGCTTCACCGAGGTTGTCCAGCGTCTCGCCCTGAACGCGGATCAAGGCATCGAAGCGCCGCTCGAGGTCGAGGCGCTCGGTGACGTCCTCAAACAAATAGGTGACCCCGCCCTCCGGATTGGGCGTCGTCACGACGCGCAGCGTGCGCCCGTCCGGCAGATGCCATTCTTGTTGCTTGCCCTCGAGCGCCTCGTATGCCAGGTGCAGCTCGCGGCGCCACTCGCGAAAATCCCGCTGCTCGGGCAACTTGTGGGCCGAACGCAGCACGTCGAGCACCGCGGAATCGCTCGGTCCCTGATCAAGAAATGCGGGGTCGAGATCCCACAAGCCCCGATAGGCCGCGTTGTAGAATGTCAGTCGCCGCTCCGCATTGAACGCCGCAACCGCGGTCGCCAGTTGATCCAACGTGCGGCGATGTGCATCGACCATGCGATCAACATCACGGTGCAGGGTCTCGACCTCGGTGGCGTCGATGCCGATGCCGGCGCTGCCATGTGGCGTCGGCACCGCGACCACGTCGAGCACGCGCCGGTGGCCGCCGACCATGGCGGCGCGTCGCGCCCGCCCATCGCCATTGGTGGCGCGTTCGGCGGCGGCATCAAACAACTCGATGCCGCCCTGCACCACCGCGCCCGCATCAGCGGCCTCGACGGCGCGCGCATAGGCTTTGTTGACGAACACCAGCCGGCCGGCTTTGTCACGCGCCCACACCGGCGAGGGAAGCGCCTCGATCAGCGAGCCCACCGTCTCCAACTCGCGTTGCAGTTTCTCCTTCTGGGCCGCCGCTTCGCTCAGCTCTTGTTTGAGCGGGCTCAGGTCGCGCAAGCGCAGCACCGCGCGGCCGCCGACCGCGCGCCCGGTCGCCTCGATCTGTCGCCCATGGCGCGTCGTCACCGTTTTGCTGAACCCTTGCCCTTCGGCACGCAAAGCGCTCACCGCAGTGTTGATGGCAGCGGCTGCGTCCGGCGCGAGCCAGGTCTCGAATGCGCCGATCCGCGCCGGCGGATCCTCCGGTACGAGCTGAGCCGGATCACCAATCAGATCGGGGTCGCGGCGGTCTACCGGCCAGATGATCAGGACCTGCGGCTCCGAGAGGAGCAACATACGCGCCTCCTCGGCCGATGCGCGCAGTGCATCGATCTCGGAGCGACAGGTGGCCCGCTCAGCGGCGGCACCGGCGCGGGTCCGCAATAGCAGGGCGGCGCTCACGACCGCGAACAGCGCAATGCCGAGCACCAGAGCCAGCGCGGCAAGCTCATGCCATGGGATAAGGGTGAGTGAACCTGTGAGCGTCGCCGCCTCCGCCGGCCAAGCGGGCGTCGCTACGGCCAATGCGGCGAGGCCCGCGACGGGCGCGCGTGTCGGGCTGCTGCACCCGCCAAGTTTCGTTGACCGGCTTGATCCCGGCATTCCCCTTGCCCCTCCCGGTCCTGGCGGGACCGCATCGGCCGGCCGAGAGAGACCAATGGCCCCCGAATCGCTCCAAATCTACTCTCAATGGGAATCCCACCAAAGAGTCCAGAGCGTGAACGGGTCAGTATCCCGGGTCTGCGGCGCAGCGCGCGGCGGTGCGCCGCAGACCCGGGATCGTTCGAAACAGTGCCTCTGCGGCGGTCCCGGATCAGCAGTCCCGCGCTACGCACGAGCTTCGCGCTGCACCGCATCCGGGACACGAGGCGCTGCTACCTCCCGGTCAGCTCACGACCCTTGTTGAGGCCGCCGAAGGTTTGCACCGGGGCGCACATGAGGAAGGTGTAGCCCTCCTTCAGAATGCGCTCGACGTTGTTGGCATCGACGTGCGGATGGCCGACCGCCACGTTGTGCTTCTTGCAGGTCTCCACCACGCGGGCCATCCACTTGAGCACCTCCGGGTGCTCATACTGGCGCGGATAGCCGAGCTCCTGGGAGAGGTCGCCCTCACCGATCAGGATGCAGCCGATACCGGGGACCTTGGTCAGGATCTCGTCCAGGCTTTCGATGCCCTGGGTATCTTCCATCTGCAGGATGACGAAGATCTCGCCCTTGGGATCGAGCGGCCACACGTCGGCGCGGTCATAATATTCCTGCTGGGTGAGCCCCCAGTAGCGCACCGCCTGGGTCGGACCATCGCCGCGCAAACCGGCCGGATGGTAGTTCTTGGCGCTCTTCAGGCGCGGATAGCGGCATGCGGACACCGCACTATAGGCTTCCTCGACCGAGGATATGTGCGGCCACACCACCCCGTAGGCGCCAATGTCGAGCACCTGCTTGGCGTGCCACTGCGCCTTCTCGCAGCCGTTGGGCGGAATGCGCACCAGCGGGGTAACGGGCGGCGCGAGGCTGCCCCCCTGCACCAGCTGGCGGCGGTTGAGCATGTATTGCAGCGCATCACGGAAGGCGCGGATGTCATACCCGTTGTGTTCCATCTCGAACACGACGCCGTCGTATTTCGAGCCGGAGAGGTTGATCGCGTTATTGACCTCGGTGGGAGAGAAGCAGGTGAAAGCCGGCTTGCCCGCTTCGAGTGCTTTGATGACGCCATTCAGGCGCGGAATATCGGCCATGTTTCCCCCCTGAGGTATAGGCGCATGTCCCGGAAAAGTGGACGCCGGTTTTCCGAGAAGGACATGCGCAAGCCAAAACTTGAAAGGGCGTAAAGCGCCCGATCTGAACGGAGGGCGCGCAATGTAGCAGACCAGCGCCTGCTGTCACGGTTGAAAGCGCTTTCACTTTTGTGGTTCTATGCCGCCGCATCTTCCCCCAACAGACGGCGTTCCAATGATCATCGATTGTCACGGCCACTACACGACCGAGCCGAAGGACCTCAACCGCTTTCGTCAGGAGCAGGTTTCCGCCGCCAAGGACAAAGCCCGGCTGCCGTCGAAGGCGTCGCTGAAGATCACCGACGACGAGATCCGCGAGAGCATCGAGGGCAATCAGCTCAAGCTGCAGAAGGAGCGCGGCACCGACGTGACGATCTTCTCGCCGCGCGCCGCCGGCATGGGCCATCACATCGGTGATTTCAACACGTCGCTCGAATGGTCGCAGGTCTGTAACGAGCTGATCCATCGGGTGTGCGGGCTGTTCCCCGACAGCTTCATCGGTGTGTGCCAGCTGCCGCAATCGCCCGGCGTCGATCCCAAGAACTGCGTGGGCGAGCTCGAGCGCGCCATCACGGAATTCGGCTTCGTCGGCTGCAACCTCAATCCCGATCCGTCGGGAGGTTATTGGACCGCACCGGCGCTCACCGATAAGAGCTGGTACCCGATCTACGAGAAGCTAGTCGAGCTCGACTGCCCGGCTATGGTGCACGTGTCGATGTCGTGCAACCCGGCGGCTCACACCACCGGCGCCCACTACATCAACGCCGACACGACGGCCTTCATGCAGTTGATCATGTCGGATCTGTTCAAGGATTTCCCGAAGCTCAAGCTCATCATTCCGCACGGCGGCGGCGCGGTTCCGTTCCACTGGGGCCGCTACCGTGGCTTGGCCTTGCAGAACAAGCGTCCGCCGATCGAAGAGCTGATCAAGGACAACGTCTACTTCGACACCTGCGTCTATCACCTGCCGGGCGTCGAACT
>JAFAXD010000638.1 GCA_019241285.1 Xanthobacteraceae bacterium
AATTTTCGCGCTCCACGCGCCCTACCCTGGTCGCACCCGTGAAACAGGAACAGCTCGCGTGGCGACCCCTCGGCTTATTTAAAGCTATGCTTGCCTACCAACTGTCGTCCGCTGAGCCGGTTCTTTCGCAAGCGCTGTTGCGCAGCAGCCATCGCCACCCAACGAGCCCGCTCAGCGGGAGCACTGGAGTGCTTGCCCATCTTCAGACATGCCAAACTCCGATGATAACAGGATAGAAGCGGACTCCCTAAAGGTGGTCCTACACCTTCGCAAGGGAAATAGATCGAACGATAACTGTTCAGCATTTCAACAATGCGACATGATCTCACCCGGACGTTGCTCGGCGAAAACGTGAAAAGATCGTGGCGCTAGCTGGCCGTGTTCAAACAAAGCTTTGAACATCGCGAATCGAACAAAGCACAGGTTGGGCATCAACTCACCGGGGCGGTGAAGATGATTTCTCAGCGCGAAGTAGATATCCTGACGGACACTATAAAGAAGCACTCAGGCCTGGACATACCGCTCAATGCAGCAGCTGAGGCGCTGTACGCGGTGGCTGAATACAATTATAGGCGGATCTCGCACACACCTGAGCCACATACGTACGTTGTTTCTGACGAAGTCAGTGCCGGACCGGAACAAAGGCCCGCGACTGAAGACCGCCCGGCTAAGATAATCGGCTTGGTGCGCGCTCAACCGCGAGATGACGCTCTACACCGCTCCGTCAACGACGGGTGATTTCTTGCCATCGATCGGTGAACCGACCGCGCCTTATAGGCACGCGCTGACTCACCCAGCCTCGGCTGTTGATTGGGGCTGTTGAGCGCTGTTTCGCCGTCAGAAGAGTTTACTGCGGACCATTCGTGTGGCTCTCAGAGCCATCGCCTTCGGGGTTACTGTGTTTGGGGGCTGCCATCGCCTGCCGTCGACAGCCCGGCTCCCCCTCCGCCATGAATGTTTGCGCGGTCATGCGGCAAAAGCGACATTGTCCTTTTAGGCTCCACGCATGGCCGCCCTTGAAGCGCATGAGTTATCCTTTTTATCCCTGTCGATCGGGTGGGCTCTATTTGGTGTTGTCAGTATTCCAAGGGCTTTTTGAAAGGTCAGATTGATCGAGGTTGCTGTCGGAAGTTTGACAGTTTGTTACTTTTCTAGTACGCATCCGGGGAAGACCGCGGAGATGATTATTGACAGTGCGTGATTGATTTTGTTTGGCGTCGCTACGCAGCGGCTTTTTGCTGGCGTTCGGACTTCCAGTTCCAGGGCAGGAGCTCGTTGATCCGCTTGGCCGGATGATCCTGCAAACGTGCGAGGACGTCGGCGAGCCACGCCTGCGGGTCCACGTCGTTGAGCTTGGCAGTCTGGATCAAGGTGTAGATTGCCGCGGCGCGCTGCCCGCCCCGGTCGGAACCGGCGAAGGTCCAGTTATGGCGGCCCATGACGAGGGGGCGAATCTCCCGCTCGGCTGCGTTGTTGGACATGCACAGCCGGCCATCGTCGAGGAAGCGCGTGAGTGCCACCCATCGGGTCAGGCTGTAGGCGACGGCCTTGGCGATCTTGCTCTGCCCAGAGAGCTTGGCGCGTTGTTCGCGCAGCCAAGCCTCCAACCCGACAACGAGCGGGCGGCTTTGCTCGTTGCGCACGCGCCGTCGTTCTTGCGGGGCGATGCCGTTGATCTCGCGCTCGATCGCGAACAGGGCGTCGATGCGCTCAACGGCTTCAATGGCAATCGGTGCCTTGTCGAGCCGCGCCAAGTCGAAGAACTGCCGCCGCGCATGTGCCCAGCACGCCGCCTCGATGATGGGACCAGGTCTACGACCTGCGCCATAGAGCCGGTTGAAGCCGGCAGAGGCGTCTGCCTGCATGAGCCCCGCATAGCTTGCAAGGTGCTGTTCCGGATGCTTCCCGCTGCGATCAGGGGAGTAGAAGAAGATTGCGGCGGGCGGGTCGCAGCCGCCGAACGGCCGATCGTCGCGCACATAGGTCCATAGTCGGCCCGTGCGTGTCTTGCCCTTGGCCAGCACTGGAACGGTCGTGTCGTCGGCGTGGATGCGCTCGGCCGCAAATACGTGATCTCTCATCGCACCGACCAGCGGCATCAGCGTCGCCGCCGATGCCCCTACCCAATCGGCGAGCGTCGAGACGTCGAGTTCAACGCCCTCGCGCGCGTAGACCTTGCTCTGGCGATTGAGCGGCAGATGCAGCCCGTACTTCGAGAACAGGATGTGCGCCAGCAGCGACGGTCCGGCGCGCCCGCGCGCGATCGGATGCGAGGGCGCCGGCGGTTGCGTGATCGCCTCGCAGGTTCGGCACGAGTACTTCTCGCGCACGTGCTGGATCACCTTCCACTGGCGCGGGATTAGCTCCAGTGTCTCGGTTACATCCTCCCCAAGCTTGTGCAGGGCACCGCCGCAGCACGGGCATGCTGCAGGCGAAGGATAGACCAGGCGCTCGCGCGGCAGATGTGCCGGCAGCGGTCGGCGCGCCGGCTTGCGCCGCTCGAACGCCTGCACCTTGACGTTCGCGCTCGCCGCCGCGTTCGCCGCCATCTGCGCCGCGGCTTCCGCCTGCGCTGCATCCTCCTCCATGTCGGCAAGCCGCAGCTCGAGTTGCTCGAGCACGGCGCTACGTTCCGAGGATTGGCCGAACCGCTCATGCCTGAGCTTGGCGATCGCGAACTTCATCTGTTCGATCACCAGTTCCCGGGCACGCACTTCCGCCTCGGCGTTGCGCGCCTTTGCTTCGGCTTCCAGTCGCGCCGCCTGCGCGGCAATCACCATTGCCTTCAGGGTCGCAACATCGTCGGGGAGCGAATCACGCGTGGGAGGCATAACCGATTGCAGCACGGATTGCGCATCTTGGAATCCGCAATCCACAACATGAGTCACAAGGTCGCATTCAACCGGCGGCCTGCGGCCGCCACGTTTGTTGTGGCATTCGCCAGTCGATCCCTTCCAGAAGATAGCCGAGTTGCGCCGGCGTGATCGTCACCGTGCCGTCCGTAGGTGACGGCCAGATGAAGCGCCCACGTTCCAGTCGCTTGGCGTAGAGGCACATGCCCTGGCCGTCGTGCCACAGCACCTTGATCAATCCCCCGCGCCGGCCGCGGAACACGAACAAATGCCCTTGGTGCGGATCATGCTTGAGCTTCTCCTGCACCAACACCGCCAGACCATCGAAGCCCTTGCGCATATCGGTGTGGCCGGTCGCCAGCCAAACTCGCGCACCCGCTGGGACAGGGATCATCGTCGCCGCTTATTCTTCGCAAGAGCCCTTAGCAGCGCCGACACCGTGGCGGTATCGACTGAGCCGGTAATGCGCATCCGGCCGCCAGTCGCAAACTCAATCTCCACCGTGCCGGGTTGTTCGGATGCTGATGTTGACGATGGTAGAGCCGCTATCGCCGGCTCATGCGCAACGGCAACCGCGTTGAACGCTGTAGCCGTAGGCTCTCGTTTGCAGAGCTGTTGTCGCCAGCGGAAAAGCTGACTCGTGTGTATTCCGGCTCCGCGGGCCACCTCGGATGCGACTGCGCCAGGCTCCAGCGCCGCAGCAACGATCCGCTCCTTCTCCGCCCGCGACCAGCGCCGGCGCCGCTGCACCAACGTAATCACCTCAATCTGCGCGTTGGTCATAGTGCTAGCCCTAGGATTAATCCTAGGACTTGCCACGAACACTCAATTGCGCAAGGCGGCTGTCACCGGGTGCGTACAGAGCCACGCGCTGTTCGTCAGTAGGATCGATCGCCTGCGCCATTTCGTCGACCGGCACGCCGGCCACGTCGCGCGAGTCGTCACCGCAATACTCGCTGTAGCGCCCCATGACCGCTTGCGTGGTGCTGCGGGCGGGCGCTCCCGACGGGTACCCTTGCGGGGGCGCGGCTGCGTAGCGCCGCCCCGCATAAGTTTCCGAGCCGTAGGGGGCACCACCGCCCACGACCGGCGGCGGGCCTACAATGTCATCGTACCCATAGGGCCAGAAGAGGCAGGCATAGAGGTCCTGATACCCGTAGTACCAAAACGGATCATAGAAGTAGGGCCAATACCCATAAGGCCAGAACACATCGGCGAACAGGTCGTAATAGGCGAAAGGCCAAAACACTGGTCCCCACCAGCCGAACACGACGCGATTGTGCCGCCAGTTGCGATACCAGTTGACGCTGCTCCACCGAGCGGCCCAGAAATGGCTGCCGATCGTTCCGTTGCGCGCCCACCAACGTTGGCAAAGCGATGTGACATGAGCGCGTTGCCGGCAGCATGCGCACCCAGTGCGCTGCGCGCGGCAAACGCGGCGCGGGACGTGTTGAGACTGCCGAAGGCCTGGTTACGAGTCGCAAATCCCACGTTGTGACTCGCGAAGGCGGAGCGCATCGCGCCATTCCGACTAGCATTGGAGCCAGCAAGCCGCGCGTTGCTACCGCGACTAAAGGAGCGCGCAACCGAGCGATCCCCGCTCGCAAATGACCCGGCGACAGATCGATTGACGCCGGCCCGTGTAAAGGCTCGACCGCCATGATTGGCCGAGCCCGCAACTGCTCGGTCGAACCCACCGGCACGGCTGAATGCATGAGAGGCACCAGGGCTGAACGATCGCGTCCCAGGAGGGCCGCCGCGCATGCCGCCTAGGTTCATGCCGCCGGGGACCCGCAAGCCACCG
>JAFAXD010000177.1 GCA_019241285.1 Xanthobacteraceae bacterium
CGACAAACCTCCCCGTGCCGGGGCAACTGTCCGAGAATGGAGCGGGCGAAGGGATTCGAACCCTCGACCCCAACCTTGGCAAGGTTGTGCTCTACCCCTGAGCTACACCCGCATCCGCCTCGGCAGCCGTTATTTCCCCGTGCTTTCCATATTGCAAAAGAGCCTCGCCTTTGCAACCGGTGACCGGAGGCCAATCGCCGCTTCCGACAGGTACATTATTCCGCCATCAGACGCTTCGCCCCGTCCCGATCCGGGTGCCAGAGAATTCCATGCCAGCGAGCCCTGCCGACCTATTCGATTTTCTCGATCAGCTGGGGGTTAATTATCGGACCGTTAAGCATCCACCGTTGTTTACTGTGGAGCAGTCACGCGCGCTCAGAGGGTCGATACCCGGGGGCCACACCAAAAACCTGTTCTTGAAGGACAAGAAGGGGGCCCTGTTTCTCGTGACAGCCTTGGAAGATGCCGAGATCGCGCTGAAATCCCTGCATCATCGCTTTGGCCACGGACGGTTTTCGTTTGGATCGCCGGAGATCATGCGGGCGACCCTCGGCGTCGAGCCCGGCTCGGTTACGCCCTTCGGCGCTCTCAATGATTCCGATCGGGCTGTAACAATCGTGCTTGATGCATCGATGCTGGAACATGCCAGCCTCAACTTTCATCCCCTGGTCAACACGATGACCACAACGATCGGTCGCGATGACCTCCTGCAGTTTCTGACTGCAACCGGTCATGCTCCCCGAATCGAGCGTGTATCCCAACCGGTGTAACCGTGGGGCATCGTCTCGCGCTTGTCAGAGGATGCCCAGACCCCTAGGCTCGGAAGGACATCGACCTCGGATATGGCGATTGCATTCGCGACCAGCATTGCCATTTAATCGTGGGCATTTCGGGCTGTTTGCCCATGGAAATTGAGAGGGACTGAATCGATGTTGCAGAACACCGCTGCTGGGGCCGCGGCCGATACCACCATCAAAGAGGCCACCACGCAGTCCTTCATCAAGGATGTGATCGAGGAGTCACGCCGGCAGCCAGTGCTCGTTGATTTTTGGGCGCCCTGGTGTGGGCCCTGCAAGCAGCTCACGCCGGTCCTGGAGAAAGTCGTCCGCTCTGCCAAGGGTAAGCTCAAGCTCGTGAAGATGAATATCGACGAGCATCCCTCCATCCCGGGCCAGATGGGGATCCAATCGATCCCGGCGGTCATTGCGTTCGTGAATGGCCAGCCCGCCGATGGTTTTTTAGGCGCGCTTCCTGAATCACAGGTTGTCGCGTTCATTGAGCGTTTGACCAAAGGCCGCGTGAGCGCGGAAGATAAGGATCTGCTCAAAGCCGCCGATACGGCTCTGAGCGAGGGTGATCCGGCAGGCGCCGCCGAGTTGTACGCCCGCGTGCTGGCTGACGAACCAACCAACGTTCAGGCTCTGGCTGGTCTCGCGCGCTGCTATGTGGCATCCGGAGCGCTGGACCAGGCAAAGCAGACGCTGGCGATGATTCCGGAGAGCAAGCACGGTGACACTGCGGTCGCCGCCGCTCGCGCCGCGGTCGACCTCGCTGAACAGGCGACTTCGCTTGGACCAATCAATGAACTCGAGCAGAAAGTGGCAGCCAACCCGCTTGATCACCAATCGCGATTTGATCTTGCGCTTGCGCTCAATGCCGGCGGACGCCGCAAGGACGCGCTTGATCATCTGATTGAGATTACCCGGCGCGATCGCAAATGGAATGACGACGGCGCCCGCAAACAGCTCGTCCAGCTGTTTGACGCATGGGGACCGAACGACGAGACGACGATCGAAGGGCGCAAGCGGCTCTCTTCGATTCTGTTCGCCTAATTGGCGCATAATCGATTTGCTGCCTAGGAAGTGCAAATCGGCGCAGTGGGCCAGCTTGGGAGGATCACGGCGATGCCGATGAACGCGATCTATCGCGGGCCCGCCGATCTGCCAGGAACGATTCCAGTTTTTCCGTTGCCAGGGGCGCTGCTGCTGCCGCGCGGACAGATGCCGCTCAACATTTTCGAGCCGCGCTATCTGGCCATGGTCGACGATAGTTTGCGGGATGGGCATCGTCTCATCGGAATGATCCAACCCGACTCATCCCATCCAGGCCCCGAGAGTCGTCCCAATCTGTACAAAGTCGGCTGCGTCGGGCGCATTACGCAACTGTCCGAAACCGGCGACGGTCGCTACCTGCTTCAACTCACCGGAGTTGCGCGTTTTCGCGTCGAGCAGGAACTGAACGTATCGACGGCATACCGTCAGTGCGAGGTCACTTACGCTCCGTTCGCGGATGACTTCATCGCGCGCAAAGGCGAGGAGGATGTCGATCGCAAGGCGGTGCTCGATGCACTCACGGCGTTTCTCAAGGCCAACAATCTCAAAGCCGATTGGGAGGGCATTGAAAATGCGCCCAATGAAGCGCTCGTCAACGCGCTCGCGATGATGTCGCCCTACGACCCCGCCGAGAAGCAGGCCATGCTGGAAGCCCCCAACCTCAAGACCCGCGCGGAAATTCTGGTGGCAGTGACTGAGATAGGTTTGGCGAAGACAAAGACCAACGGAGAGACGCCGCTGCAATAAAGCGGACGGACTCATTCGTTGAGAGCGTCCCATTTTTCTTGAGGAAGCAGACAATCGATGACCACATCCGACAGCCCGGCCGACAGCGTCGATCCGAAACTCCTGGAAATTCTGGTCTGTCCGGTCACCAAGGGGCCGCTCGAATATGATGCTGCGCGGCAGGAGCTCATCTCTCGCGCGGCCAGGCTTGCCTATCCAATCCGCGACGGCATTCCAATCATGTTGCCGGAAGAAGCCCGCCGGCTAGATTGATACGCAGAGCTTTGTAAGCGGCGGGCGCTGAAAAGAGCGCGGGAGGAATCATGCTGAAGATCTGGGGTCGTAATACATCGTCCAATGTACAGAAGGTGATGTGGGCCATCGGTGAGCTTGGGCTCGCGCACGAACGCATCGATGTCGGAGGTCCCTTCGGGAAGAACAAGGAGCCCGGCTATTTGGCGATGAACCCGAACGGTCTGGTCCCAACACTGGAGGAGGACGACGGCTTTATTCTGTGGGAATCAAACACGATCGTTCGATATCTGGCCGCGAAGCACGGCCCGGGCAAGCTCGAGCCTGGCGATCTACAGGGGCGGGCGAGCGCGCAAAAGTGGATGGATTGGCAGCTTTCGGTCGCCAATCCGGCGATCACCCCGGTTTTCTGGGGACTGATCCGAACGCCACCCGAAAAGCGTGATTTGCAGGCCATCGATGCCGCGAAGGCGGCGTCGACGGCCGCTATGAAGATGATGGATGACCAGCTGACAAGAACGCGGTTCATCGCCGGCGATCAGTTCTCCTACGGAGATATCCCCATCGGGCCTTTTGCTTATCGATACTTTCGGCTTGTCACCAATCACTCATCGCTCCCCCACGTGGAGCGATGGTATGCAGAGATGAAAGCCCGGCCGGCGTTTAAACAGCACGTGTTGGACGTGCCCTTCGTGTGAAGGCAAGTACGTTTCTACAATAATTCACCGCGCATCAGCTTGGGCACCTCTCCGGCTAGGCCGGCGGCTTGATGGACAAACGCAGTTTTGAGTTGCGGCAGGCGATCGACCACGCCGATGCCGAGATCGCGCGTAAGACGGAGAATATCGGAGCGATTCGAAAACAGACGGTTGAGACCGTCGGTAACGGCGCCCATCATGACCGTGTCAAACCGCCGCCAACGCTGGTAGCGATCGAGCACGCTGGGATCCCCGGGCGACAAGCCAAGGCGTGCAGCGTCGGTGATGCACTCGGCCAAAGCGGCCACATCACGCAATCCAAGATTAAGCCCTTGACCCGCGATGGGATGAATCACGTGGGCCGCATCACCAACCAGCGCAAAACGGCGTGCCACAAACGAGCGTGCAATCGCGAGCTCGAGCGGGAATGCGCGCCGTGGGCCAACGACCTCGATGTCCCCGAGGTGAAGGCCAAACCGCTGCTCAAGCTCCGAATGGAAATCGCCGTCCGACAGAGCGACAATCCGCGCCGCCTCCTGCGCATCTTCTGTCCACACAATCGAGGAACGTCGTCCCTTGAGCGGCAGAATGGCAAACGGGCCGGCGGGAAGAAAATGTTCTTCGGCTCGCCCGTTGTGGTCGCGCTCATGCGCCACGGTGGTGACGATCGCGGCCTGTGGATAGGTCCAACTCGTGCGCTGCATCCCGGCCGACTCGCGCAGGCGCGAGTGAGCGCCGTCGCCAGCCACCACAAGCTCCGCCCAGCACTCCGTTGCATCGACAAGCTCCACGCCGAGCGCTGCCCCGGGGCGCGGTGACCGCGCAAACCGGACGGCACTCAGGGCTGATAGTGTGATGCCGTCCTGTTTGGCCTTTTCGGTGAGAGCGCCGAGGAGCGGGGCATTCTCGATCATGTGGGCGAAAGGCTCGCCCGGTTCGACCTCGCCGCCGAACGTGAGCAGGGCAGGTCGGGCCGCATTTCCGAGCTTGCTATCGGTGATGACCATATCGAGGATCGGTTGAGCTTCCGCGGCGACTGAGTCCCAGACCCCGATCGTCTCAAATAGCCGGCGCGCGCCCGCTGAAATCGCCGAAGCGCGTGCATCTGCCACCGGCCGGTTGAAGGCTGGGTCGAGCACGTTGATGCGGAATGCAGGACCAAGGCCTCGGCGCAAGGCGAGGGCGAGCGCCAAGCCGGCGAATCCGCCACCGACGATCAATACGTCCAAGCTGCGCTCAGCCATTGTTTGTCCCGCCTTCATATTCCAGTTAAGCATTTTGCTTCCACTTACGCCGCAATACCGACCTCAGGGCTTTGGATGTCCGCAGTCACCGACCTTCTCGCTATCCTGGATCTTGAACAACTCGAGGTGAACCTGTTTCGCGGACGCTCTCCGCAGTCGCGCTGGCAAAGGGTCTTCGGCGGACAGGTCATCGGGCAGGCTCTGGTGGCGGCGAGCCGCACGGTGGATCCCGAGCGCAGGCCGCACTCTTTGCACGCTTATTTCCTGCTCGGGGGAGACCCAAAGGTTCCGATCATTTACGACGTTGATCGCATCCGTGACGGGAAAAGCTTCACGACCAGGCGCGTCGTCGCCATTCAGCATGGCCAACCCATATTTTCCATGTCGGCCTCGTTTCATGTTGAGGAGGCCGGTTTTGACCACCAGTCTGCAATGCCAGACGTTCCGCCGCCCGAAAAATTGCCCAGCGGCCCAGAGCTTCCAGCGGCTGCGCTCGCCACCATGCCGGAGGTGGTCCGTCGATTTTTTGAGCAGGAGCGGCCGGTTGAACTGAAACCCGTGGAGATTGAGCGGTACCTCGGGAAGAGCACCCAAGATCCGCGTTTCCACATCTGGATACGGACCACGGGCCCGCTTCCCGACGATCCCTCGATTCATCAATGTGTGCTCGCCTATGCGTCCGATATGATGCTGCTTGACACATCCCTGATCCCGCATGGCCGCACGGTCTTCGACCGGCGCATCATGGCGGCCAGCCTGGATCACGCCTTGTGGTTTCATCGGCCGTTCCGAGCCGACGAATGGCTCCTATACGCTCAGGACACCCCGAGTGCATCGGGGTCACGCGGGTTCTCGCGTGGGCTGATTTTCAAGCGCGACGGAACGCTCGTCGCCTCGGTGGCGCAGGAAGGTTTGCTGCGTGAACGCAGGGATGCTTGACCAGGCCGAAATGAGCGGGCCACACTGGTCGCAATCACGGTCTGGATTTGGCCGACAGGGGGGAACATGAAGCTGGTCGTTGCGATCATCAAGCCTTTCAAACTCGACGACGTCCGCGACGCGCTCACGCATCAGGGCATCAGTGGGCTGACCATCACTGAAGTGAAAGGCTATGGCCGACAGAAAGGCCATACCGAGATTTACCGGGGCGCCGAGTACGCGGTCAATTTTCTCCCTAAGATCCGGGTTGAGGTTGCGGTCAATGACGAGCACGCCCATCGGATCGCATCTGCAATCCAGACCGCTGCCAAAACCGGTCAGATTGGAGATGGCAAGATTTTTATCATGCCGCTTGACCACGCACTCCGCATTCGAACGGGCGAGACGGACAGCGACGCCCTTTAGCGAGGAAGGGCTTGCCCGTTCTTAGATTACCACTGCCTAAATATTAGGCGATTGCCCCGCGCTTATGCCGCCATCATCCCGCAGTGCCGAAGAGAACCTCGCTCCAGCCCTGAAGGCTTAGCTTTTTCAGCGATTTAACCGGCGCTCGCGAAAGTGGCACGGGGTTTGATTCCCTCCC
>JAFAXD010000303.1 GCA_019241285.1 Xanthobacteraceae bacterium
ACCGGTCGCATGGCGCGACAAGACTGGCGCGGCGCGCAGCGAGTGGCCGGACCTGGAACACGTCCCGGCGCCGAGCTCGGACGCCCTGGTATGGCCGAAGGAGTTGCAGCGTCAGGCGTTCTTCCGCCGCGAAGGCGGCATGCCGGCGCCCCAGGACGACACGATCGGTGACTTCGCATCGCTCAAGCAGATGATGACGGACAATTCGGTTCTGCAGAACGCCCTGATCCGCGCCTATCAATATGTGATCGCGCGATTCGACGTCGACGGGTTCCGGATCGATACGCTGCGCTATCTCAAAGGGGCTCTCCCGCTTCTGTTCGGCAACGCCGTCCGCGAATTCGCGCTCGCCATCGGCAAGAAGAACTTCTTCACCTATGGTGAGGTCTGGACAAGCGACTCCGAGCCGGACATCGCGCGCTTCATTGGGCGCAACAGCAATGAAGGCGGCGATTTGGTGGGAGTCGACGCGGCCCTTGACTATCCGCAATTCAACGTGCTGAAGCCGACCGTGAAGGGGTTCACGCCGCCTGATGCAGTGGTCGATATGTATCAGCGGCGTAAAACCATAGAGAAGAACATTCTCAGCTCGCACGGCGATGCGACCCGTTACTTCGTGACCTTCCTCGACAACCATGACGTCAAGGAACGCCTGCGTCATCGCGATGACGCCCAACAAACGATGCTCGATGACGAGGTCACGCTCGGGCTGGCTTGCCTCTACGCTCTGCCGGGAATTCCCTGCCTCTATTACGGAACCGAGCAGGGTCTCACTGGCGCCGGAACCGATGCAGCGGTGCGCGAGGCACTGTGGGGCGGTCCTGGATTCGACCGGTCTTGTCCGTTCTATAAGGAGATCGCGAAGATCGCTGCGCTTCGAGCGATGGAGCCGGCACTGCGCTACGGGCGCCTCTATTTCCGGCAGCTCTCGGGCGACGGCCGCGATTTCGGTTTCTCGAAATGGAGCCCCGGCGTGCTCGCCTTCTCACGCATCCTCAACGATCGCGAGATTGTGGTCGCGGCGAATTTCGTCAAAGACGGCTCTCAGGCTCTGCACGTGGTCGTCGACAACGTCCTCAATCCCGCCGGACGCATGCTGAAGACCTTGTACTCCAACAAGATCGGAGCCCGACCGCCCGGCGCGGTCGACGTGCTCTCCGGCACCGCCGCCAGGCAGGTCGACGGATCGATCACGTTCGGCACCCTGAATGCGGTAGGAGTCAACCTGCTGCCGGGAGAGGTGCAGATCCTCGGGTGAGTGCCGTCGCGACGACGAATGCCGATGCCTCGAACGGCGACCCGCTCTCATGTTCCTAGAGCGTTTTCCGATAAGGTTGAATCGGCCGCGCTATATGCAGCCGTCATCCTGAGGTGCGAGCATGCAGCCGGCAAAAGCGCGTTCACGCGCGTCCATAGCCCGCGAAGACGGGCGTCAACGCCCTTAAGGACGCGCTTGGCTGCATGCGAGCCTCGAAGGATGGCGGCTGCTAATCGCTACTTGATCCGATATGGCGCTCGTCCAGGCCGTCGCCCACTGATCTCGGGTTTACCCGAGATCAGAATCAAAGGTGCGCAAGTCGGCCAGGGCCGACTTGCGATGGCTCGCCCGGCCGAAGAGGCCGGGCGAGCACCTCAGATACTATGGGGCGGCGAGCGGCCAAGAGGTTAGGATCGGATTTCCAACAACCATCCAACCTCGGAGGATCAAGATGACCAATCCCGATCACACTGGCACGCCCGCCGCGACAGAGTATGCCACGGTTCACCTGGTCTTTGAACTGAGCAAAGCGACTTGGAAGCTTGGCCTGTTGCTGCCAGGGTCCAAGAAGCTCAGCCGGTACGCGATACCCGGAGGGGATTTGAAAGCACTGACGGAGCTGCTGACGAAGGCGCGCACGAAGGTGGCGGGCTGCGGCAAACCGGTTCGCATCATTTCCTGCTATGAAGCCGGCTTCGATGCGCATTGGTTGCATCGCTGGCTCACTGACCAGGGCGTGACCAATTACGAGATCGATCCGGCGAGCGTCGCGGTCAATCGCCGCGCCCGGCGCGTCAAGACGGACCGCATCGACCTCGATCAACTCCTGCGCACGCTGCTTGCCTATTTGCGAGACGAACCGCGCGTCTGCAGCATGGTGCACGTGCCGGCGGTGGAAGATGAGGATCGCAAGCGGCTCAATCGAGAACGCGAGTATCTCAAGGGGGAGCAAACGGCACACACGAACCGCATCAAGGGACTGCTTCATGCCCAAGGGGTCCGTAATGCAATGCCGCTTCGGCGAGGATTTGTCGCGAGCCTCGATAAGCTGCGCACCGGCGATGGCCGTCCTTTGCCCGAACGCCTCAAGACCGAGATCGTGCGTGAACACGAACGGCTTTCTGTGGTGATCCGGCAAATCAATGACATTGAGGCCAGGAGCCGTACCGAGCTGCGCGCGGGCAAACCTGGTTCGCCGGAGGCCAAGACCGTAATGCTTGCTAACCTGAAGGGTATCGCGATGATCGGCGGACAAAAGCTGGTCAATGAGGCGTTCTATCGCTCGTTCGACAATCGTCGCCAGGTCGGGAGCTATTTCGGATTGACCGGAACGCCGTACAACAGCGGCGTAACCGAGCGCGACCAAGGGATCAGCAAATCCGGCAATGCCCGCGCTCGCACGATCGCCATCGAGCTTGCCTGGCTCTGGGTCCAGCATCAGCCCGAAAGTGAATTGACCCGCTGGTTCCACGAGCGGGTGCGCAACCTCAAGGGAAGACCGCGCCGGGTCGCGATCGTGGCGCTCGCGCGCAAGCTGATGGTGGCGCTGTGGCGCTACCTCACGACTGGTCTCATCCCCGCCGGCGCTGTCATGCGCCCGAGCTTGTAAACGGCCGCGCGCAATGACGGCCGACGTGAACCAGGACAGACGTGTGACCGGCGTCACCCAGGGGATAAAACTCCCCGTTCTCTCAGATGGGTCCCGTCTATTCTGGGCCTTGCTTTCACCCGTGCATGAAGAATCAGGGTACGGGCCCTCGTGCCCGACCGGATACAAGGTGATGCGGTGCTTGCCGTATCGGTCCTTTACGGCCCGGTCCAGGATCACGTCTTGCCGTCTCTGTCGCGACCATCCGTCCCGACCTCGAAAGCCTCGCGCCGTGCTCGCCGCAGTCAAGGCATGGCCTGGAAACTTGCTCGTTTGTGGCAGCATCACAGCGACGGCCAGCCTTGACTGCGGCTGCGCGCGGCGCCTCGGCAAATTCGAGGTCGGGACGGAGAAACGCCTCAGTCGAACAAAGAAACTGGGCAAGGCAAGCCTTGCTCGCGGGCCGCCCGGAGTTGGTGCCTCAGCCCCGGATCCGTTCCTCTTGACTCGTGGCCCCATACAAGGGTGACGGCGAAAGTGAGTCGCCTGGGGCAATAATCATGCGGCCTGGCCGGCCACGCGCAACGCCGCCCTCGCCAAACAGATGCCCGCGCATCAGCTCGCCCTTCCGGCTTTGGCTCGTCCGAC
>JAFAXD010000463.1 GCA_019241285.1 Xanthobacteraceae bacterium
CCGCCCTACAAACTGGCCCGGCGCGGCATCGCCCGTACGTTTCAGATCGTGCAGCCGTTCGCCGGCCTCACGGCGCGCGAGAACATCGCCGTCGGGGCCCACCTCTTGCGACCCTCGCGCCAAGATGCGCTTGCGGCGGCGGGAGAGGTCGCGCGCGCGGTCGGGCTCGGCGATCAGCTGGATAAACCAGCCGCGAGCCTTACAGTCGCGGCGCGCAAGCGGCTGGAGCTCGCGCGCGCGCTGGCGACCGGGCCGAAACTGTTGCTGCTCGATGAGGTGCTGGCCGGGCTCAACCCGTCGGAGATCCGCGATATGGTGCCGGTGATCTCGGAGATCCGCGCGCGCGGCGTGACCATCCTGATGATCGAGCATATCATGCAAGCGGTGATGAGCCTTGCCGAGCAGGTGTGGGTGCTCGCCGAAGGGCGGATCATCGCGCAAGGTGCGCCGCGCGAGGTCGCCAGCAACCCGCGGGTGGTCGAGGCTTACCTAGGCCATGGCGCTGCGAGCCGTCTTGCCGCAGGGGGCGCTGGTGTCCAGTAACGCGCTGCTTGCCGTGAAGGATCTCGCCGCCGGTTATGGCGCGACGCAGATCCTGCATGGCATCGATCTCAGCGTCGGCGAGACCGAGATCGTCGCCGTGCTGGGCTCCAACGGCGCCGGCAAGTCCACCCTCAACCGCACGATCTCCGGCGTGCTGCGGGCGCGGCGCGGCTCCATCCGATTTGCTGATGTGGCAATCGAACGCGAGCGAGCTGCGGCGATTGTCGCGCTCGGCCTCGTGCACGTGCCCGAGGGCCGGCGCATTTTTCCCAACATGACGGTGCGCGAGAACCTGCAGCTTGGCGCCTATCGGCGCGGCAAACCGAACCGTGTTGCCAACCTGGAGCGCGTGTTCGGGATTTTCCCGCGCCTGAAAGAACGGCACGCGCAGCGCGCCGGGACGTTGTCGGGCGGCGAGCAGCAAATGCTGGCGATCGGCCGCGGGCTGATGGCGGAGCCGAAATTGCTAATCCTGGACGAGCCGTCGCTTGGCCTGTCACCGCTGTTGGTCGAGGAGCTGTTCGGGTTGATCCAGCGTGTCAACCACGAAGGCATCGCACTGCTGTTGGTCGAGCAGAATGTGGTGCAAAGCCTCGACGTCGCCCAGCGCGCCTACGTGCTGGAAAACGGCCAGTTCGTGCTGCACGGCCAGGCCGCCGACATCCGCAATGATCCCAACCTCACGCGTGCTTACCTCGGACTGTGACAATGCCTGATAAAGACACACTGCGAAACTTGCTGACACGCAAACCGATCCTGGTCGCGCCCGGCGTCTACGATGCCTTCACGGCGCTCAACGCCAGCCTGGCGGGATTTTCGACACTCTACGTGTCAGGCGGTGCGATCGCGTACACCCGGCTTGGACGCCCTGACGTTGGGCTCGTCAGCATGAGCGAGGTCGCAGAGACCGTCAGCCTCATTCGTGATCGCGTCGACGCGCATCTGATCGTCGATGCCGACACCGGTTATGGCAATGCGCTCAACGTCGAGCGCACGGTGCGCACCTTCGAACGCGCGGGCGCCACCGCAATCCAGATCGAGGATCAGGATTTCCCCAAGCGCTGCGGCCATCTCGACGGCAAGGCGCTGGTGCCGGCGACCGAGATGCTCGGTAAGATCAAAGCGGCGCTCGATGCCCGGCACTCGCGCGAGACGCTTGTGATCGCCCGCACCGACGCGGTGGCGGTCGAAGGGTTTGACCGCGCCGTTGAGCGCGCGCTGGCTTATGGCGAGGCCGGCGCCGATGTGTTGTTTGTCGAGGCGCCGAAGGCGCGCGAGGACCTCGCCCGCATCGTGGCAGCGCTCGGCACCACGATCCCGCTGATGGCCAACATGGTCGAGGGCGGCAAGACGCCGCCGTTGTCAGGGGCCGAGCTCGAGGACATCGGGTTCGCACTGGTGATCTTCCCCGGCGGCATCGTGCGCGCCATCGCGAAGACCATGCAGGACTATTACGCCTCCCTGGCCACGCATGGTACGACCGAGCCGTTCCGCGCGCGCATGTTCGACTTCAACAAACTGAATGGGCTGATCGGGACGCCGGAGCTGATTGCTCGCGGCGCTGCCTATGAGACGCCGACGCCACCGGCAACCAAAGTCACGGGGCGACCCCGGTGAGAGAGCTCGATCCCATCACGTTGGCGGTGCTCAACGGCCGTCTGGTGCAGATCGCCGATGAGATGGATGCGACGCTCTACCGCTCGGCGTTCAATCCGATCATCGCCGAGGCGCACGATGCCTGCCACGGCCTCTATCACGCCGAGACGGGCGCCACGTTAGTGCAAGGAACTTCAGGCCTGCCGATCTTCGTCGGCGCGATGGCGTTTGCTGTGAAAGCGGTGATCGACAAGGCGGCGCGCGACGGCGACCTCAAGCCCGGCGACACCTATTTGTTCAATGATCCCTATGACGGCGGCACGCACCTCAATGACATCCGGCTGGTGCGCCCGCTGATGCGAAACGGTCGGGTGTTCGCCTGGCTTGCCTCGGTCGGGCACTGGCTCGACGTCGGCGGCAATGTGCCGGGCAACTTCAACGCCAAAGCAACGGAAAGCTTTCAGGAAGGGTTTCGCGTCCCGCCGGTGAAGCTGATCCGCGACGGTGTGCTGCAGCAGGATATCATCGATATTCTCGCCGCGAATTCGCGCGTGCCGCAATCGAACTGGGGCGACCTCAACGGCCAGATCAACGCGCTCGATCTCGGCGCGCGCCGGCTGGAAGCGTTGCTCGATGAATATGGCGACGACACCGTCGCGGCGGCGCTGGCGCAGCTCTCGACGCGGGCGGAGGCACTGATGCGTGCCAACGTCGCGGCATTGCCGGACGGTACGTACAGTTACGACGATTTTCTCGACAACGACGGCATCACCGATGCGCCGCTGCCGATCGCCCTCGACCTCACGATTGCGGGCGACCGCATGCGGCTCGATTTCTCGCGCTCGGCACCGCCGTGCGACGGTCCGCTCAACATCGCCCGCTCGACCACCGTCGCCTGTTGTTACGTCGCGCTGAAGCACCTGTTTACCGATGTTCCGGCCAATGCCGGGTGCCTGGCGCCGATCGAGTTCGTGATTCCCGACTCGATCCTGCTCGCCGTCAACGCGCCGCGGCCAGTGGGCGGCTACACCGAGACCATCCTGCGGGTGATCGATGTGATCTTCGGGGCATTTGCCAAAGCGGCGCCGGCGCGTGCCAACGGCAGCCCGTTCGCGACCATCAATGCGCTCTCGCTCGCCGGTTGGCGCGAGCATGGTCGCAAGTGGGTGATGTTTTGTTTCTTCGGCGGCGGGCTCGGCGGAAATCCCGATGGCGACGGATTGAACCACGGCAACAATCCGATCTCGACGGCGACCATCCCGCCGCTGGAAATTCTTGAGTCATTGTACCCGGTGATGTTCACCCAATGGGCGTTACGGCACGACTCCGGCGGGCCGGGTCAACATCGCGGCGGGCTTGGCGC
>JAFAXD010000108.1 GCA_019241285.1 Xanthobacteraceae bacterium
GCGATCTTCTCCATGCGCTTCTCGTGCGAGAACCGCGCCTCGAGATGAAGCAGCCCCGGATCGATGCCTCGGAGCGAGGGCTCGGCGGGTTTTTGGTGTTGATCGCCGAAGATGGCTTCGCCGCTCGTCAAATAGGCGAGCAGGCTATGCTGCCGATCCAAGAGCCGCGCGGCCATGTGTACGTCCCTGCAGCGCAATCCGCTCCCGGATGCGCTCGACATCATCCAGGATTTCATCGATTGCGTCGAGCCGGTCGTCACGTTCGACGATGATGGTCGCCGGCCGTTCCCGCGTGAGCGTGTGGTCGAGCAGGTCGAGCACCGCTGCTTGGACCGGATGCGAATGGGTATCGGCCAGGACCGGCCGTCCAGCCGGATCGCGCACCGTGATCCCGCCGGCCATGTGGATCTCGCGCACGAGACCGGGCGCCAGCGCGTCGATGAATTCGTAGGGGTCGAACCCGTGGTTTTGCGAGTTCAGATAGACGTTCTCCAGGTCGAGCAGGAGCCCGGCCCCAGTCTCGCGGCAGATCAGGTTCAGGAACTCGGCATCGGAGAGCTTGGAGTCGGGCCACTCGAACATGTAGGTGATGTTCTCGAGCAGGAACGGCACCCCGACCCGCGCCTGCACGGTGCGCACTTTGCCGATGATCTGCTCGGCCACTTCCTCAGTCTTTGGCAGCGGCAGCAGGTTCCCGAGATCGCGGCCTGGCACCCGCGTGAATGCGAGATGCTCGCTATAGGCCGGGGCCTTGAGAAACTCGACGATTGCCGCAACCTGATCCAGATAGGCGAGGTCGAGCGGCACGTCAGTGCCAATGGAAAGGCCCACGCCGTGCGCCGTCAAAGGGACGCGACCGACCAGGTCAAAAATTGCCGCTCGCTGCGCTGAGGTTCTGTGGATCAAGTGATCCACGGTGATTTCCAGCACGTCGAACTGATCGAGATGCGCACGTGTCCATTCTGCGATCGCAGAGCGATAGCCCATGCCAACCAAATGATTCAGCATTTCATTTTCGTTTTACTGCTGCCGTTAAATCATTTATAATTTGAGGAGCCATTACGGTCGCGGGGTTTATTGGCTGACCAGCTAGAAATGTCGACGCCATTTGACCAACAAGCTTGTACGAGGCATCGAGATCAGGTCCCTGCAGCGTTGTCTTCCCCCGAGTGGGTTGAGTTCCACTATTGTTTGCATAGACCTGAAGCGGATACGTTATGTATTTGTTCGATGCGTTGGCTGCTTTGATGAGCTCGTTTCTATGATGCTGGAAATAGGGATCCGCGCTAATGACGACGGCTGGCTCAGCAATGTTGCTGAAATCAGCCGCAAACTTTGTTGGATCCGAGACACCGTTATCGGCTGACACGGGGGGCGCCCCGCCCCAGTTCGTTGTCTCCGCGGCCGCCATGGACGAGTTGGGATTGTAGAGCAAGCAGATCTGCGCTGGAGCAAAGCCCTTCGTCCCGAGATGAGTAATCCGATTTTGATCTTGAGCAAAACTCTGTAAGTTGACGCAGCCTACGAACGTTCCGCTGGGTGGAGGCGGGAAATTCCCAGGCATTCCTCCGATGAGCGAAATGAAAGGAGTTTTCGAAGCATTGAGCATCGCTGCAATCCAGGCAACGATTCCTCCAAAAGTGACGATCAATCCAACTGTCGCGTCGCTATCGAAATCTTGAACCGCGTCGGCCAGCTTCTTGCTGTTGTACCCCAATTTATCTTGGTATTGGGGAGTCAGCAGTGGCATGTTCAACCCTTCAATGAATTTGGTTTGCAGGTTCGTGCCGTTGTAAGGAATGCTCGACACGATCCCGATTCCCTGAACAATTCGGGGGGCGACACGCTTGGTCTCTTCAGAGACTTTTTCTCTACTCCTTGGCATTGGTTTCTCCTCAGTGCGGTTTATTTCAGCGTCTTTCAAATGCGCGATCTACTCACGCGCTGCATCCGCATCCGCACCCGCACGAGTGCACATCCTTGTCATTCCAGCGCGGATGGTTCTTGTTCGGATAGAGCCGCCAGCCGAGCACGAAATGTTGGCCGGCCTTGTCGCTTTTCTTTGCGCTGCGCATCGCCTTGTTGATCAGGCGCGCGAGTTCGCGGTTGGCCGTATAACCGCACTTGTCAGTGGCGTTGGCGTGCTTGGCGTCGGTCTTCACACCCGGCAATGAGGCGCGGCCTTTGCCGCTCCGTGTCTTCCGGGCGCTCTGTTTGAGCTTGGCACGCGTCACTTTCGGATAGATCTCAGGCATGATCTAGTTCCTTCGTTGCGGTTGATCCAGCGATGAGCGACTTCCATTCGGTTTCGAACGCGGTCAATGGCCGTCCGTACGCGCTGAGCCATCGCGCCGGCGTGCCGCCGTTGAGTACGGGGGGCATGAGTGGTGTGCAGGCGTAGAGTTCACGAAAACGGCTGAGCCCGTGCTCCTCGATCAGAAACTGAACGAAAGAGCCCGCGAGCGGATAGAGGCGGCCCTGGCCGCGCGCTTCCTCACCAAGCACGTGACCGCCGATCTCAAGCGTGAGTGGATTGGGCGTCGCGATACCGTCGAGATCGACCAAATGAAGCTGGTCAAGCGCGGTCACGTCGCCCACTCCAAATCCGGGGACGATCTCCTGTAAAACCGCGCGGGCGACCTCATGCAGCGGCCGGCCAAAATTGGGAAAGGCCGGGTTTCCTCCGATCAGGTCCTGAAGGTAGATCGCGAATCCCTCGGCCAGCAGGCGATTGCCGTTGGGGAAATAAACGTGCACGAGCTCGTGCAGGATAGCCGCATTTCCTGCGATCACCCGCCGGGCCGGAAACTCCACCCAGCCGACCCGGCCTTCCCAGGTCGGCACCAGCGCTCGCGAAATCCGGTACGCCTCGGATACGCTGATTTGCAGGTCAGGAACCGCCGGCAGCGTCCAACCAACTGTTGCTGCCCAGGAGTTGAGGCTGGCGTGATCGCGATGAAAACCGGTGACAAAGTCCTGTTGCTGATCAGGGCTGACCGCTGACGCGCTTCCTTCTATGAACCGGAAATCAAATCCTAGTTCGTGTAGGCAGTTGATCCAGGCCTTTGAATCCGCAGCGGGAGCATTGCCCCGCAATGCCAAGCCTTGTGATCGCGCCAGCTGTTCCACGAAGGCCGCCCCGCCTGTGAACAACAAATGCTAACAATACCCGGCGGGCTTCGTAAAGACATTTTCCGGTTGCGGGACACGAACGTTGGGGTCGGCCGCCGGTCAAATGGCCCGCACTATTTGTCGTGTTTGGCTTACCCTATTTGGGGTATGGTCTAAATAGACGACGCTGTGCCCCGGGCCCACCGCCAGCTCGGCAAGGTACCCATAACGGATGTTCGCCGTGTCGCGCTGTTGTATGACCGAAAGCGTATCAACTACACTGTTTCCGAGCGGATGTGGTGATCGAATGACCATCAGCGAGGATTCACCAACGCGGAGCCCCCGACGTTAAACTTGCGGTGTTCACATGCACACTCCGCCGCGCATCCTCATCGTCGATGACAATGAGACTAACCGTGACCTGCTTGTGTCGCGGCTGACCCCGCACGGTTATGACTTGGTCCAGGCGGTGAATGGTGAGGAGGCGATCGAGCAAGCAAAGGCGACGTCCCCGGACCTCATCCTGCTGGACGTTGTGATGCCTAGATTGGACGGCATTGGCGCGACCAAGGCTCTCAAGGCTGACCCGAGCCTCCCGTTTACGCCCATCATTTTGGTGACCTCGAAAACAGGAATAGAGGATGTGGCGGAAGGGCTTAACGCCGGTGCGGACGAGTATCTGACCAAGCCGGTTGATCACACCGCGCTGGTGGCGCGGGTCAAGTCAATGTTGCGAATCAAGGAGATGCACGACCAGATTGTTTCTCAGGCGGCCGATCTCGCGCTTTGGAACAAGACGCTCGAACAACGGGTCGCCGACCAGCTCAAACAGATTGAACGGATAGGGCGGGTCAAGCGCTTCCTGGCCCCGCAACTCGCTGAATTGATCGTCGAAGAGGGCAACGAGCAGATCCTTGAAAGCCACCGACGCGAAGTCACCGTGGTATTTGGAGACCTCCGTGGATTCGCTGGTTTTGCGGAAACCACAGAACCTGAAGAGGTCATCACTGTCCTCAAGGAATACCACCTCAATCTCGGTCCCATCGTCCACAAATATGAAGGTACTCTCGAGCGCTTCCTAGGTGATGGGTTTCTCATTCTGTTCAATGACCCCTTGCCGTGTGCGGAGCCGTCGATCAAGGCGGTCCAAATGGCATTAGAAATGCGCCAGGCGTTTGCCCAACTTGCTGCGAAATGGCGCGAGCACGGTCACGATCTTGGATTCGGAATGGGCATTGCACATGGGTTTGCCACTCTTGGACGAATAGGCTTCGAAGGCCGCTTTGAATATTCAGCGGTGGGGAATGTGGTTAATCTTGCCGCTCGCCTATGTGCGCGAGCCGAGAATGATCAGATCTTGATTGATCCCAGGGTGCGGGCCGACGTGCAGGCCCAGGCAGATGTTGAACCAGCAGGCGAGTTCTTGCCGAAGGGTTTTTCGCGCCAGGTCAGAGCTTATAATGTTGTCGGGTGGAAAAGTACTTTAAGCGGTTAG
>JAFAXD010000242.1 GCA_019241285.1 Xanthobacteraceae bacterium
CGGCATCTGCGGCGTCGGTTCGACGATCCTGTTACCCGGCGGGCGCGAGAAGGGCGCGTTTGGCCTCGAGCAGGTGACGCTGCGCGGCGGCGGACGAGGCGTGTCCTGGCTGGTGGCGTTGGCGCCGATGCACGCCGTGATCCAGGAGCCGGCGGGCGAGCATAATCAGGCCAATCTGTTTGACTTCGGCATCGACGGCTCCGGCCTTGCCGATTTTGGCGTCGATGTGCAGGGCGGCCGGGCCGGGCGCCACAGCGGCCTCTACTACAATGACAATCGGATCGCGGGATTGCATCTCGGAATCATTCCCGTCAATCCGGACGGCACGCTGACCAATCCGAAAAGCTGGTACACCAATATCTGGGAGTTCATGGTGGATCACGCGACGATCTCGGCGGATACCACATCGGTGATGCGCCATGGTGCGCCGTTGTTCGGCATTCTCAGCTCGGCCGGTGACAGCCATTTCAGCGATCTGGTGATCGCCCATGCTTCCGTCGCCGGCGTCCGCGACACCGGCTCAGCGCACAATTTCTATACGAACGTGCACGCCTGGGGCCAGCCGCGCTATGAGTTCTGGGTGCGGGGCAAGACCCAATTCGCCAATTGCGAGGTGGATGGCGCCGCGGAGGCGGGCGTGCGCAGCGACGAGGACGGGCTGGTGTGGACTGGCGGAGGAATGATCTCCCTCAATAAAGGCACGCCGGTCGGCTTCTTCTTTCCGACGGCGTCCGGTCACCACGCCATCATCGGCCCGGCCATCCAGGATATTCCGCCGCGCGCCTATGTTCGTCTCGGCCCAGGCATCCAGCTTCACGATTCCATCGTCCAGATCCAGGGTTTGGCAAGCCCATAAGCTACGGGGTTACAAGATACTCTGGTACGCGCGATTGGCATCGCCCTACACCGCCTCGTAAGACGCAATCTTCTTGATCTGCGGCGCGAGCACGTCTTCGGCCGTTTCGAGATCGAAGCGCGCCTGTATGTTCATCCAGAATGCAGCGCCGGTCTTGAAAAACTTGCCGAGCCGTAGTGCGGTGTCGGCCGTAACCGGCTTTTCTTCGCGCGCGATACGTTCGATCCGGGTGCGCGGCACGTGCAGCGCGGCCGCGACCGCGTAGGGTGTCAGCTTAAGCGGAATGAGAAATTCTTCCCGCAGGATTTCGCCGGGATGCACCGGCGGAAGTTTCTTTGCCATTTGCGCTCTCTTGTTCGCTGGCCGCATTCAGCCGGTCTGGACTAGTGATAGTCGACTATCTCCACGTCTTCGGGACCCGCATCGGTCCAGCGGAACACGACCCGCCATTGATCATTGATGCGGATCGAGTGCTTCCCCGCCAAATCGCCCTTAAGAGCTTCAAGGCGGTTGCCGGGAGGCGAGTTCAGGGCCTCGAGACGATCGACGGAGTCCACCATAATCAGTTTTCGGCGAGCGACCTTGGCGAGGTTTGACGGAAAACCTTTCGGGACCATGCGGCCCTGAAGGATTGGCTCGGCAAAAGGACGCTTAGCACGAGGCTCAACGCGGTCTTGAACGAGTGGCGATCCTAAGCTCATGATCATGAGCACGTGAGCCCAAAGCTCTCATAGAGATCTCTCATCCAGATTGGAACTCCGGCAATGACGCGTCGTACGCGCGCTGTCTTGCTCATCGGCGGCCTGGCCGCCGCGAGCGTCGTCGTGCTGGCGGTGGTGGCGCTCACAGCGCTCACACGGGTCTTGGATCCCAATCATTATTGCGAGACCGGTTTTTCAATGTGGATCAATTGCACGCTCGAAGTGTCAACGGAAACGACCCACCAAGGGACCCCGGACCCGGCATTCGTCGCCCGGCTGAGCCAGACAAGCGCCACCCCGCCGAGCGCGCCTCCCGCGCCCCGGCCAGACACCGTCGACGTCACGTCGTGGGCCATTGCGCAGTGTCCTGAGAATACCATCGCCAGGCGCCTGCTGTGCGCCACCCCCGCGGCCGGGGCGCCCGTCGCGGCCGCGAGCAACGATTTCACCACCGGCCTGCCGCGGCCCAAGCTCTGGTTCCTCACGACGGCGAAGGACACGCCATTCATCACGTCGTTTCATATCGAGACGCCGCTTCCTCTTGCGGCCGTGCTCGGCTTCTATCGCGCCGAGCTCGGCAAGCGCGGCTGGACAGAGAACGCCGGCGCGGCCGTCGCGCCGGACTGGGCGAGAGTAGCGTTCACGACCCCCGCCGGACCGGCGCTGCTCCGGCTCGTTCATCAGGACGGCAGAACGATCGCCGACCTGTCGCTGCATAAGCCCGACGCCGCGAATGCCGGCATCCGGCCGCGGCCCGGGCAGGTGAGGCTGATGCTCGCCAACCCCAGGGATGAAGAGGC
>JAFAXD010000389.1 GCA_019241285.1 Xanthobacteraceae bacterium
AGGGCGTCCGGGCGCTGCTCATCTCGATTGCTGGCGAGCCAGCTTGCTCTAAGCAAAAGCATATTTAAAATAATATATGTGTTACGACGGTCAAGCTTTCGTTGACCCGTCTCGCAATCAGATCTACAACGTCATTTCGCTAACATCGCTGTGAGCTTCGGCATATTTCGCGGCCCTTTGTGTGAAAAAATTTGTTTTGGATAGTAATCCTGGACGACGACTGCGCCGCTGCGTCATTAGTAATGTCATCTATGGTGAAAATGTCATCTATGCGGAGAGTCGGGCCAAACTCGGTGTGACGTCACCTATGGGGGAAACGTCATCTATGCGGACGGCAATCCGTGCGGCCATCCTTCGAGACGCCCTCGCTACGCGAGGGCCCTCAGGATGAGGGCTGTAGTTGGTTGCGACGCTTCAGCAATCTCAGCCCTCATCCTGAGGGCCTGGACCCGCAGGGTCCAGGCGGCTCGAAGGATGGCCGCACACGTCATGTATGCAGACACGCGTCACCTATGTCGTCGATGTGCAGAAACGTCATCTATGCGCAGACACGTCATGTATGGGGAGCGGACATTTTCGCCTGTCCGCCGGACGTGAACTTTACTGACGTCATCTATGTCATCTATGCGGGCGACGTCACCTATGCTGACGGCAGGCGAAAACTACTGACGACTCAGGCCTGCATAGGAGATAAATCTATTTCTCATCGGCCAAAATAGAATTAAATTCATCTATTTGCACCCGATCTCAAGCCATTATATAGAAAAATATTCCAGACGCGGCGCGCCGGGTTGCGCCGCGCATCGCCAGGAGATCCGCATGACCTCGCCGCTGCAACAGAAGCTCAAGATCACTGGCCCGAGCGTCGTCACGGCAAACAGCCTGGCCGATGGGGCGGTCGTCTATCGGACCGCCGAAGGCACCTGGACCCGCGATATCGACAGCGCCGCGGTGGTGAGCACCGCCGAGGCGGCGACGGCGCTCCTAGCAGCCGCCAAAGCCGACGGCGTGCGCGCGGTCGATGTCTACGTTGCGCCCGTCAAGCTTGACGGCCGGCACATCCGGCCGGCAAACCTGCGCGAAGCGATCCGCCTGCGCGGCCCCACTATCGAGCTTCCCTTCAGCTTTGGCATCTAGGCATGTACCTCTACGACGACTTCGACCGGACCCTGCTGGCGGAGCGCGTCGCTGAGTTCCGCGGTCAAGTCGCGCGCCGGCTCACGGGCGAGCTCAACGAGGATGAGTTTCGCTCGTTGCGGCTGATGAACGGCATCTATCTGCAGCTGCATGCCTACATGCTGCGGATCGCCATTCCGTACGGCACCCTTGCCTCCGACCAGATGCGCAAGCTCGCCTACGTGGCGCGGCGCTATGACCGGGGCTACGGCCATTTCACCACCCGGCAGAACATTCAATTCCATTGGATCAAGCTCGCCGAGTTGCCTGACGCCATGGCGGACCTCGCCGACGCGCGGCTGCACGGGATGCAGACCAGCGGCAATTGCGTGCGCAACATCACCACCGACCAGTGGGCCGGCGTCGCGCCCGACGAGATCGAGGATCCGCGCATCTGGGCGGAGCTGCTGCGCCAGCACCTTACCCTGCATCCGGAATTCTCGTTCCTGCCGCGCAAGTTCAAGATCGCGGTGAGCGCCGCCCAGCACGATCGCGCTGCGCTGGCGATCCACGATCTCTCGGTGCGGCTCCATCGCAATGGCGCCGGTGAGACCGGTTTTGAGATCGGCGTCGGCGGCGGGCTCGGCCGCACACCGTTCCTCACCAAGATCATCAAGCCGTTCCTCGCCAAGCGTGATCTCTTGAGTTACGTCGAGGCGGTGCTGCGGCTCTACAATCAGTACGGCCGGCGCGACAATATCTACAAGGCGCGCATCAAGATCCTGGTACATGAGCTTGGCGCCGAGCGGTTCGGCAAGGAAGTCGAGGCCGAGTGGCAGGCGATCAAGGACGGCACGCTGGCGCTTGATCCGGCTATCATTGCCGA
Source organism: Xanthobacteraceae bacterium (assembly GCA_019241285.1). Taxonomy (GTDB): domain Bacteria; phylum Pseudomonadota; class Alphaproteobacteria; order Rhizobiales; family Xanthobacteraceae; genus JAFAXD01. The sequence continues at coordinate 2,003 of JAFAXD010000389.1, forward strand.
CATCGCGGCGCGCTTCCGTTATCCGGATTACGAGCGGCTCGAGGATAATCCTGCGGCGCTGGCGACGGCGCGCAAGAGCGATGCGCGGTTTGCGGCCTGGCTCGACAATTCGGTGTCGAACCACAAAGTCCCGGGCTACGCGATCGTCACGCTGTCGCTCAAGCCCATCGGCAAGACGCCGGGCGACTGCACGGCCGAGCAGATGGATGCGATTGCGGATCTGGCGGACCGCTACAGCTTCGGCGAAATCCGCGTCGGCCACGAGCAGAACCTGGCGCTGCCGCATGTGGCACAGCGCGATCTGCCGGCCTTGTTTGCAGGGCTTGACGCGATTGGCGTCGCCATCCCGAACGTCAACCTGATCTCGGACATTATCGCCTGCCCGGGTCTCGACTATTGCAGCCTCGCCAATGCGCGTGCCATCCCGGTCGCGCAGGAGATCTCCAAGCGCTTTGCCGATCTCGACATCGCGCGCGGCCTCGGTCGGCTGCACATCAACATATCCGGCTGCATCAATGCCTGCGGCCACCACCACGTTGGCCACATCGGGATTCTCGGGGTCGAGAAGAACGGCGAGGAGTTCTATCAGGTCACTATCGGCGGCCGCGCCGACGAGCAGGCCCAGCTTGGCACCCTGATCGGTCCGGCGGTTCCTTACGACGACGTCGCCGACGTGGTTGAAGACATCGCCGAGGCCTACCTCGATCTACGTGAACGACCGGATGAACTATTCATCGACACCGTCAAACGTCTCGGCGTCGAACCTTTCAAGGAGCGCGTCTATGCCACTCGTTAAATCCGGCAAGGTCGTGGAAGACCGTTATGTGCGGGTCGCCGATGGCGAACCCGTACCCGAGCAGGGCGCCGTCATTGTGTCGGCGGATCGCTTTCTGGCCGACGCTGATGAGCTCGGCCAGCGCAGCGATCCGGTCGGCGTGATCTGGCCCAACAATCGCAACGTCGCCGACCTCGAGCCGCATCTGCCGAAGCTCGCACTCGTCGCGCTGGTGTTCCCGGCCTACAAAGACGGGCGCGCCTACAGCCAGGCCCGCCTGCTGCGTGAGCGCTATCGTTTCCGCGGCGAATTGCGGGCGACCGGGCAGGTGCTGCGCGATCAGTTCCTGTTTCTGGTGCGGGCAGGCTTCGATAGCTTCGAGGTGGTGAAGCCGGCCGATGCGCTCGCCTTCGAGGAGGCGACGAAACGGTACAGCGTGTTCTTCCAGCCGACCGGCGATGGCCGTGTCACTGTGGCGCGCGTGCGTAGCGGGCGGGAGGCCCAAGCCCCGCAGCGGCAACCTGAGCGGCTAAGCGCCTAGTTGAATCTGATACGGGGCGGGTCTAATCCAGCCGCATGGCCGATCCTCTGGTTTCTCCGCAATGGCTGGCGGCGCATTTGCGCAGCGGCATCCTGGTGCTCGACATCCGCTCTGCCGTTGATGGTGGTGGGGCTGCGGCTTATGAAGCCGCACATGTACCTGGTGCCGTTCACACCGATTATGTGAAGGACGGCTGGCGCGCCACCAAGGGCATGGCGACCGGACTACTGCCTGAACGTGATCGTCTCAGCGATTTGTTTGCGCGCTGCGGGATCACTCCCGCCAGTCACGTGGTGATCGTCGGGGCCGGCACGTCTGCGGGCGACTTCAGCGCAGCTGCCCGCGTTTATTGGACGTTGAAGATCGCCGGACATCACGAGCTCTCGGTTCTGAATGGCGGTATGGCTGCATGGCAGGAAGCCGGCTTGCCGGTCGAGAGCGGACGCAATGCGCCAGCGCCGACCTCGCCATATCCGGTTTCTCTCGTCGCCGGGCTACGATCTGATCTCAGCGCCGTCGAGCGCGCGGTCAAGAACGGCGATGCCACTTTGCTCGACACACGCTCGACGAGCTATTTCGAGGGACGGGAGAAAAGCCCGCAGGCCAAGCGCGCCGGCCGCCTGCCGGAGGCAGTACATCTCGATCATGCATTGAGCTTCGATCCGGCGAGCAAGAGATTGAAGCCCGTGCCCGAGCTCGAGCAACTCTACGCGCTGCCGGATCAACCGGTGGTGAGCTACTGCAACACCGGACATCAAGCTGCGACCAGTTGGTTCATCCTATCCGAAGTGCTGCGCCGCCCCGGCGTGTCGCTCTACGACGGCTCGATGTCGGAATGGACCGAGGATGAGGCGCGCCCCGTCGAAGTTGGATAAGATGGCCCGCCCCGCTCCGCGTCATTGCGAGGAGCGAAGCGACGAAGCAATCCAGAGCGGCGACTCAGCGCTGGATTGCTTCGCTTCGCTCGCAATGACGATTCAGTTCACCTTGACATCCATCGCGCCGATCTTCTCGATCTCGCAATGCATGACATCGCCGGGCACGACGCGCGACACGCCTTCGCAGGTGCCCGTCATGATGATGTCGCCCGGATAGAGCGGATACCAGGTCGAGGCCCAGGCGATCTGTCGCTCGATGCTCATGATCATGAATTCGGTATTTGATTCCTGCTTGATCTCGCCGTTGACCGCGAGTGAGAAGTGCAGGTGACCAGGATCGGGGATCTCATCGGCGGTGACCAGCCACGGGCCGGCAACCCCATAGGTATCGATCGATTTGCGGAAGCTGCGATCCTCGGGTCCGCGCACCACCATGTCGAGGGCGATGCAGTAGCCGGCGACATAATCGAGCGCGCGCGCTTCCGGGATATTGTCGGCAAGCTTGCCGATGATGATGCCAAGCTCCATCTCGTGATCGGTGCGCCGGTCGGGAAAACGTAGTTTCACGCCTTCGCCGGCGCCCACGAGCGAGCTGGTCGCCTTGAGAAACAAACCCTGCTCCTCGATGCTACCTTGGTAGCGATGCGTGAACACATCACGTTGTTCGGCGGCTTCTTCGACGTGCTTGAGATAATTCACAGGCGTCCCAATGATCTTGCTGGGCGTCGCCACCGGGCTGAGAAAACGTGCGTCCTTGATCGGGATCTTCTTGGCGCCCGCTGCGACGCTTTTGATCTCCTCGCGCACCCGGGCCAGGTTCGCAATCAGCGGATCACCCTTGGGCGCCGGATAGCGCGGGGCGGGGAGTACCTTGAGCGCCGCACTGACGTCGAGAACGGAGTCGCCCTCCACCAGTCCCAGTTGATTGTCGCCGAACCAGCAAATCTTCATGTGATATCCTTGAGTGACGCGAACAGTGTGCTACCGGCCGGTTTTATGGCCGACCGATATCGAGTTGTACAGCGATGAAATCCCTGGTCGATCCGTTCTCCAAGCCCGGCCATGTGATCCGCCGGTTGCAGCAATATGCGGTGCTCATCTTCCACGAGGAGACCGCGGGCTTCGACCTCACCCCGACCCAATACGTCACCCTCCAGGTCGTTGAGCATCGGCCCGGCATCGACCAGGTCACCCTGTCGGAGCTCACCGCGATCGATCGGTCCATGACGGCGCGGATCGTTGAAGCGTTGGCGCGGCGCGGGCTTATCGACAAGCGCCCCGATGCCAAGGACCGGCGCGCCAATTCGCTGTATCTCACCGCCAAGGGCCGCCGGTTGCTCGAGACAATCGAGCCGAGTGCCGATTGGTCGCAGGCCAAGATTTTGGCGCCGTTGCGTCCGGCCGAGCGGCGCCAATTCATGCAGCTGGTGCGCCGGTTGCTCGATGGCTACGCGAAAAATCGTGAGTAGGCCGGAGTTTGCGGCCATCCTTCGAGACGCTCGCGCGCACAGCGCTCGCGAGCTCCTCAGGATGAGGTCTGAGTGTGTTGCTGGTTCAGCTCAACCGCAAACTCGGCCCTCATCCTGAGGAGCACGCGCTTGCGCGTGCGTCTCGAAGGATGGCCACAAGCAACTACCCCACCTGCACCTCGATGCTGTCGCCAACTACCCGCACCGGGTAAGTCTTGATGTCCTCGGTGATCGGCGCGCCTTGGCCCTCGCCGGTCTTCACGTTGAAACAGCCGCCATGCAGGGGGCATTCGATGATATCGCCATCGAGAAAGCCATCCGTGAGCATGGCAAACGCGTGGGTGCAGGTATTATCGGTCGCGTAGAGTTCGCCATCCACATCGTAGACGGCGATCATAAGATCGCCGACCTCGACCCCCAGCATCGCGCCGTCAGCCAGCGCCGAGCGCGAGGCGACCGCGACCCATTTCGGTTCGGACATTCCCGTTTCCTTCTCAGCGGGTAGATCAGGCTGTCCGACACGCGTTAGCGTCGAACCCGGACCTTTCGCGCCACTTCATATCGTTGTCAGTGCCGCCGATCAAATGGTGGCGCCGACCGCTACAGGCTCAGCCGACTTTGCGTGCTGGCGCAGCGTGGGCGGGCAGGAATTCCGGGAGCACCTCGGAGGCAAACAGCTGCATCGATCGCCGCGCGTCCGCATATCCCATGTGGCCGAAGTTGATCTGCAGCGAGGCGTGCTCGAACGGACCCATGAAATCGATAAAGCGCGCGATGTTGTCCCTGATCTCGTCCGGAGTGCCGACCCAGACGCTGCCCTTCTCGATCTGGTCCTCGAAGTTCGACTCGCTCATCTTGCCCATCGACTTGTCGTAGTCTTTATAGTCCTTGGACCTGACCGTGCCGTCGGCCCAGTCGCGCGTCGATTCGTTCATGACGCGGAAGTATTGATAGTAAGGATCGCGCGCCACCTCGCGCGCCCGCTTGCCGCTCTCGTCACAGAACATGTGAAACGCGATCATGACCTCGCCGTCGCCCGGATGACCGCTCTCGCGCCAGACTTCGCGATAGCGCGCGACCAGCGGCTTGATCGGACCGATCGGGATGGTCATCAGGCTGTATCCGCGGCTCGCCGCGAATTCGAACGACTCCATCGTCTGCGTCGCGGCGATATAGAACTTCGGGCGCGGGGTCTGCGTCGGCCGCGGCAGCGAGGTGACGTTCTCGAAGGAATGGAACTGGCCCTGGTGCGAGGCGCCTTGCTGCGTCAACAACAAATCAACCTGATCGAGGCCTTCGTGGAAGCGGGCGCGCGACTCATCAGGAGAAATGCCAAAGCGCCGGAATTCATGTGGCAGGAACGCCCGCGCGAAACCGACCTCGACGCGCCCGCCCGAGATTGCGTCGAGCATGGCGATCTCGCCGGCAAGCTTGAGCGGGTTGTTGAACACGGGCAGCACCGCACCGGTGACGAGACGCATTGTCTTGGTGCGCTGCGACAACGCCGAGAGAAACACGATCGGATTGGGGCTGTATCCCCCATACGCTTCGAAATAGTGCTCCACCGTGCGGCCGTGGGTGAAGCCCAGGGTTTCGGCCTCTTCGGCGATCGCCAGGCAATCCGTGAAATAGCCGGCGGCATCGCGCTCACGCGGGCTGAGGGCGGGAAAGAACTGAACGCCAAATTGCATCATGGCCTCCGGGTGACGCCGACATAGTCCCTATAGGGACTATTCTGTCAACGCGCTGTGCTATACGCGCTAAAGCCCGATTAACTCGCGTTGTTGCCGTACTCGTCCTTGAGAATTCCCAGCCGGGCAAATGCATCGCGATCGGAGGTCACGAACAGCCGCGACGTCCCGAAAGCCCGATGCGTAATCCAGTTGCCTTGCGGCAACGTGAAGATGTCGCGCGGCCGCCAGCGGATGGTCTCGCCGCCGATACGGCTCTCGCCGCTGCCTTCGACCACGCAAGCGACCGCATTGCTGTTGGAGCGGAACGGTCGGGTCTCCTCGGAGTCGATTTCCATCAAGTGCATGTCCATGATCGACATGGCAGCACCCCCGGTCGCCGGGTTGACGTAGCGCACGCGCCGCGCGCCGTCGCGCGCGCGAGGGGCGGCCGCCAGCGCTTGGCTCACGTCCGCGTAGGGATAGCGGAACACCGGTGAGTGCGTGCCCGCGAAGGTGATGTCCGGCATCACGTTCGCAATTGCGAAAGCTTCATCCGGCACGGTCGCGGGCATCTCAGGCATCGGGCCCGGCTGGAACTCGGCCGTGCCGAGCCAGAGATGCAGCGGCACGTCCAGCACATCGAGCCAGATCATCGGCCCACTGCCGCGGTGCTCATGCTCGTGCCAGCACCAGCCGGGCGTGAGAATGAGATCCCCGTATTCCATCCGGCACGGTTTGCCATCGACCAAGGTGACCGCACCCTCGCCCTCGAGCACGAAGCGGATCGCGTTCATGGAATGGCGGTGCGGGCGGGCCTTTTCGCCGGGGAGCAGGATCTGCAGGGCAGCGGCCAGCGTGCGCACGCTGGCCTCGTCCTCGGGTCCGCGCGTCTTCGGGTTGACCAGCGTGAGCACGCGGCGCTCGACCGCGGCGGGGTTTGCGACATCGATGGCGCGCCCGATCAGCGGCCGCACCCGATCCCAGGCCCAAAGGTAGGTCGGATCCGGCGGTGCCGGCGGCTTGTGCGCGGTCGGGCTTTCCCAGAGCGGCACGAGGTTTGCCTCTTTCCAGGCTTTGCGCAGTTGCTCATTCGAATCCAATTTGGCGACCGACATCGGGTGCTCCTTGAAAGCGGTGCGATTGTGCGTCGGTGGGCGCAGGGGCGCAAGGTGTCAAACGGCAACGCGCCTACGGGATATCCAAGGGACGTCTCGGAATCGTCATTGCGAGCGAAGCGAAGCAATCCAGAAAAAATCCCGGTGGGCGAACTCAAACCTGAGGCGCCGTTCTGGATTGCTTCGTCGCGGAGCCTGTCATCGGGCCGGCCACTTCGGGCCGGACCCGTTGGC
>JAFAXD010000639.1 GCA_019241285.1 Xanthobacteraceae bacterium
GCCGCGGTATGCACGTTGACGTACCATTTGCCGGCCAGCAGGTCGGCGGCTTGCGCGTCGGTCAGGGTCGCCGAGCCTTCGAACGGGCTCGTGTTTGGCGTGATCGGGACCACAACGCCGCCATTTTTGCCCGGCTCACCGTCATGAAAATGCGCCGCGGTCGCCGGGCCGGTAAGGCCCGAGTAGCTCCCTTTCCAGGACAGCTTCTTGCTCGTCGTGTCGTAGGTCGCCGTAAGCGTGCCCGTGCCACTGCTCTGTGTCGGCGGGACCTCGGTCGCCGCGTTCATCGCGGCCTTCAGGTTGACCACCTCCGCCTGCACCGGCCACGCAAACACAACTGCCGTCGCGCCGGCCAGCCCAATCAACGTGGACCGCAGACCGATAATATGCATCGCTTTTTCCTCCCACTGGACTTCCGATAGCACTTTGCAAACACCCTAATCTCGCGTCTATTCCGCTGATCTGGCAATACCCTAGGAACGCAATGGCGCTCTCGGAAAAGTGGGTCGGCCGTAGTCTCGAGCGCTTCGAAGACGAAGCGCTGCTGGGCGGCCATGCCCGCTTCATCGATGACCTGGAGCCCGTTGCGGGCATCGCCCATGCGGCGATCCTGCGCAGTCCGCACGGCAGCGCCGATATTGTTGATCTCGACATTGCGGCTGCCAAAGCGCTGCCTGGGGTGATCGGCGTACTGACGCCCGATGACGTGGTCGCGCTCGGAAATCCGATCGGCAATCTGCTGCCGGGGCCGGCCGGCAAGCTTCCTTACTATCCATGCGCCGTGGGTCGGGTGCGTTACTTCGGCGAGCCGGTTGCAGTCGTGGTCGCGGAGGACCGCTATATCGCCGAGGATGCGCTCGACCTCATCGAGGTGCGCTATGCGGCGCGGTCCGCGGTGATTGAGCCCGACGCGGCGATGGCGGCGAATGCGCCGATCGTGCACGACACGCTTGGCACCAACGTGGCGCATGAACGTGACTTTCGCTACGGCGATCCCGCGGGCGCGTTTGCGCAGGCCCACAGCGTCGTCTCACATACGGTGTCCTATCCACGCGTGAACTCGACGCCGATCGAGACCTATGGGGTGATCGCCGACTACGATGCGGGCGATCGCCGTTATACTGTTTGGTCGAATTTTCAGGGGCCTTATGCGCTGCACCCGATCATGTGCGGTGCGTTACGCGTGCGTGGTCATGATCTGCGTCTGATCTCGGCGCCCTCGAGTGGCGGCAGCTTCGGCATCAAGCAGGGCGCCTTTCCCTATATGATCCTGATGGCACTGGCGAGCCGCGCATTTGGCCGACCGGTGAAGTGGATCGAGGATCGACTCGAGCACCTCGCAGGATCATCGGCGTCATCCGGACGCATCAGCAAGATCGACGGCGCGTTCGATCGCGAGGGTATGTTGCTGGGTCTGCGTCTGGAGCAGACCGAAAACGTCGGCGCTTATGTACGTCCGCCGGAGCCCGCTGGGCTTTATCGGATGCACACGACGTTGAGCGGGCCCTACCGGGTGCGCCACATGGCCGTCCGCAACCGTGTCGTCCTCACCAATCAGGTGCCGAGCGGATTGAACCGCGGCTATGGCGGACCGCAATTCTATTTCCCGCTCGAGCGCATGATGGACAAGGCCGCGCGCGAGTTCGGCATGGACCCGGTTGAGCTGCGGTTGAAGAATGTGGTCCGCGCCGAGGAGTTTCCCTACGACACGCCGGCCGGCTCGCTGCTCGACAGCGGCGATTATCAGAACAGCATCAAGCTCGCTTTGGACAAGGCCGGCTATCAGGAACTGCTGGCACAGCGCGAGGCGGCGCGGCAGGCCGGCCGCAAGTTCGGCATCGGCATGGCGCTCGGTGTCGAAACCTCCGCCTCCAACATGGCCTATGTGAACCTCGCGCTCACGCAGGCGCAGCGCGCCAAATCATTGCCCAAATCCGGCGCGGACGGACGCGCGCGCATCGTCATGGATCCGCTCGGGTCGACGTCGGTCCACATCGACAGC
>JAFAXD010000402.1 GCA_019241285.1 Xanthobacteraceae bacterium
ATGCGTCCCCCGCTTAGGCTGGCCGCCAGCGTCGGCCCAGAGCGGAGCGCCGAGCAGGAATTGGACACGGCCGAGCTGCTCAAGCTGGAAGCGATCTACTGCTCGCATGGTGACACGGTTCACTATTCGGAGCCGAAGCTCTTCGAGGGCTGCGAGGGTTCCTATCTGTACGACGCCGAGGGCCACCAATATCTCGATCTGCAAATGTGGTACTCGGCGGTCAACTTCGGTTACGCCAACCGCCGCCTGAACGACGCGCTCAAACGCCAGGTCGATAGGCTGCCGCAAGTCGCCAGTCAGTACGTGCATCGCGAGAAGATCGAGCTCGCGGCGATGATCGCCCGCGATGCGGAGACGAAGTTCGGGCGCAAGGGCCGCGTTCATTTCAACGTCGGCGGCTCACAGGCCATCGAAGATTCGCTCAAGCTCGTGCGCAACGCAACGAACGGCAAGAGCCTGATGTTTGCGTTCGAGGGCGGCTACCACGGCCGCACGCTCGGCGCCTCCGCGATCACCTCGTCCTACCGCTATCGCCGTCGCTTCGGTCACTTCGGCGAGCGTGCCCACTTCCTACCATTCCCGTATCACTTCCGCGGTCCCAAAGGGATGAGCAAGGAGGAGTATGGCCTCCACTGCGTGCAACAGTTCGAGCGTTTGTTTGAGAGCGAATATAACGGCGTCTGGGACCCGAAAGCCGGCCAGGCGGAGTACGCGGCATTCTACATCGAGACCGTGCAGGGCACTGGCGGTTATGTCATTCCGCCGCGCAACTTCTTTCAGGAACTGAACAAGGTGCTGGATCGCTACGGCATCCTGCTGGTTGTTGATGAAATCCAGATGGGCTTCTTCCGCACCGGCAAGCTGTGGTCGGTCGAGCACTTCGGCGTCACGCCTGACGTCATCGTGTTCGGTAAGGCGCTCACCAACGGCCTCAACCCGCTATCCGGGCTCTGGGCAGCCGAGGAACTGATCAATCCCAAGATCTTCCCGCCCGGCTCGACGCACTCGACCTTCGCCGCTAATCCGCTCGGCACTGCCATTGGGCTCGAGGCGATGAAGCTGATGCACGAGGAGGATTTCGCGACCTCCGTTCCCAAGAAGGGCGCGTATTTCCTCGAGGGACTGCAAGACCTCAAACGACGCCACAAGATCATCGGCGACGTCGACGGGCTGGGCTTGGCGCTGCGGGTCGAAATCTGCGAGCCGCACGACAGTTTCACCCCATCGAAGGCAATCGTCGATCGCATGGTCGACGAAGCCTTGAAGGCGGATCTCGAGCATGCGGGTAAACGCTACGGCCTGGTGCTCGACATCGGCGGCTACTTCAAGAACGTCATCACGCTCGCGCCTGCTCTCACCATCACCTACGAGGAGATCGACCTCGCCCTGGCGCTGCTCGATCAGCTCATGACCCGCGTTGCGAAGGTCTGACAGCCATGGCCATTGTCGATCGCAGCTTCAAGGTTGGCAAAGGGCGTACCGGCTTTCTGCTCATCCACGGTCTCGGCGGCACACCGATCGAACTGAAGTTCGTGGCCAAGGGTTTGGCGCGCCGCGGCTTCCTGGTGCACTGCTGCCAGCTCGCCGGCCATTGCGGCACCGAGGCCGATCTCGTCGCGAGCACGTGGCAGGATTGGTATGCGAGCGTCGTCACCGCCTTCGATGAATTGCGCGCGGAGTGCGACACCGTGCTGGTCGGCGGCTTATCGATGGGCGGCGTGCTCGCGCTGCATCTCGCCGCGCAACGCCCGGGCGAGGTACATGGTCTCGTGCTTTATGCGCCGACGCTGTGGTACGACGGCTGGTCCACGCCGTGGTACCGCTTCATCCTGCAGTTCGCGCTGTGGTCGGCATTCGGCCAGGCCATCGTGCGCCGGGTCTACAGCTTCACCGAGGGCGAGCCTTACGGCATCAAGGATCCGGCGATCCGTGCGGTGGTCGTCGCCTCGATGAAATCCGGCGACAGCACCCAGGCCGGTATTCTGACGACGCCCGGCGACTCCGTGTGCCAGCTCTACAACCTGGTGCGTGTCGTCAAGCAAGAGCTGAAGACGATCACGGCGCCGGCGCTGATCATACAGGCCCGCGATGACGACCTCTCGAGCCTGAAGAACGCCGAATATCTGCAGCGGCACATGGGAGGCATCGTCGGCACGCTGGTGCTGGACGACAGCTATCACATCGTCACCGTCGACCGGCAGCGCGATTTGCTGATCGAGGGCACGATGGCCTTCGCCATGGTCGTGTCGGCCCGTGTGCAACTCGAGGCGCAGAAGGCCGACACGGTTCTGCCCATCAACGCGGCACATCCGGTCAGAGTCCGTACGGCCCCGGCTCCAGAGGCGCTGGCCGCTGAAGCCGCGCGGGCCCCGCGGTTACCTTAACGCACGAACGCCCTTGCACTCGCCGTACCCTGGCGCGCATGATGTGCGCCAGCACTATTATCTTGTTGCGTCGAGCGTAAACCATGAAGGCTATCATCGTTGGTGGTGGGGTCGGCGGACTGACCACCGCGCTCATGTTGCATGCCCGCGGGCTCGATTGCGAGGTGTTCGAGCAGTCGGACGCCATCCGCGAACTGGGGGTTGGCATCAACACCCTGCCGCACGCCATCAAGGAACTCGCTGACCTCGGGTTGCTGGACCGCCTCGATCAGGTCGGCATTCGCACGTTCGAGCTGTTCTACACCAACC
>JAFAXD010000417.1 GCA_019241285.1 Xanthobacteraceae bacterium
GGGAGATTGGGCCTACAAGCACGGCTACCGCAAGATCGCGACGATCAGCCAGGACTATACGTTCGGCCACGAGCAGTGCGGCGGGTTCTGCCAGGTCTTCACCGAAGCGGGGGGCGAGATCGTCGGGCAGTTCTGGCACCCGCTCAACACTGCGGACTTCAGCCCCTATTTGGGCCAGATCGCCAACATGAAGATCGATGCGGTGTTTGCGATGGAGAATGGCGCCGATGCCACGCGCTTGATCCAGCAATATGCGAGCTTCGGCCTCAAGGGCCAGTTGCCCTTGATAAGCGCCATGAACACGACTGATCAGTCGATCATTCGCACCCTTGGTCCCGAATGCGAAGGCATCGTGTCGGCTGCACATTTTGCCGAAGGCTCGGACAATCCGGTGACGCAGAAATTCGTCAAGGACTATACGGCCAAGTACGACAAGATCCCGTCACTGTTCGGCTTCTCCATGTATTCCGGCGCCATGTGGCTGTCGCAGGCGATCGAGGCGCGCAAGGGGAATATCGAGGACCGCGACGCTTTCCTCGCCGCCGTGCTCGACACGGAGCTCGTCAACTCGCCGCTCGGCAAGACCGTCAAGCTCGACACGTTTGGCAATCCGATCTACGACGTTGCCGTCCGCCAGGTGGTGAAGCGACCAGACGGAAAATATTGGAACGTGCCGATCGCGAGCTACCCGAACGTCTCCCAGTTCTGGACCTACGATCCGGAGACCTACATGAAGCAGCCGCCCTATTCGCGCACCTTCCAGGGCATCAAGAAGAGCTGATAATGCTTGCGGCAACACTCGCTTGCGGCCGTCCTTCGAGACACTCGCGCGCTATCGCGCGCAAGTTCCTCAGGACGAGGACTGTGTTTGTTGCGACTCTGCGTGCCACATATTCAGCCCTCATCCTGAGGAACATTCGCGCGTCAGCGCGGATGTGTCTCGAAGGCCTCATCCTGAGGAGCCCTCGCGCAGCGAGGGCGTCTCGAAGGATGGCAACAAGCACGGTGATTGTCGCCGTCCTGCGAGACGCCCGGCCGCGGGCCGGGCTCCTCAGGACGAGGTCAGCAAATTGACAGAGTCTCAGACTTGGACGCATCCGCCGCCCATCCCGCCCTCGAACTGCGCGACGTCACCGTCGCCTATGACGCGCTGCGTGCTGTTGACGGGGTGACGCTCGCAGTGCCGACCGGTCAACGGCGCGCCATCATCGGTCCCAACGGGGCCGGCAAGACAACGCTATTCAACGCCATCAGCGGTGTCGTCCTCCCGACCGCCGGGCGGGTCACATTCAACGGCCACAACATGACCCGAATGCCGCCGCATCGGCGGGCACGGCTCGGCATCTCGCGCACCTTCCAGATCACCAACCTGTTTCCAAGCCTGTCCGTCGAGAACAACATGGTGCTCGCGCTGCGCGGCGGATCGGGGCGCAAGTTCTCATTGTTTGGCAGCTCGACGCGTAGCGCGCAGGAGGAGATCCGACTGGGTGAAGCGCTGGCTGCGGCGCGCCTGCATGCGCATGCCCGCACGCCCGTGCGCGAGCTCTCCTATGGTGAGCAGCGCCAGCTCGAGCTGGCGCTCGCGATCGTCGTGTCGCCACAGCTGGTGCTGCTCGACGAACCGGCAGCCGGGCTCTCGCCCGCGGAACGCCGTATCGTTGCCGACGTGATCCGCGCGCTCCCGCGCACGCTGACCATCGTTCTGATCGAGCATGATATGGACTTAGCGCTCGGGCTCGCCGACCACGTCACCTGCCTGCACGAAGGCCGGGTCCTGATCGAGGCCGATCCGGATGCGATCCGCCGCGACGCGCGCGTGCAGGAGGTCTATCTCGGGCGTCCGCACCATGCTTGAGCTCGCCGACGTGCACTGCTTCTACGGCGCCGCCCACGTGATCCGTGGTGTTTCGCTCAAGGTCCAGCGCGGCGAGGTCGTGGCGCTGCTGGGACGCAACGGCATGGGCAAGACCACGACCATGCGCTCGATCATGGGGCTCGCGCCGCCGCAGGTGAAGGCGGGTAGCATCCGCTGGAACGACATGAGCTTGCTTGGGCTCTCGGCGCATGAGATTGCGGCGCGCGGCATCGCCATTGTGCCGCAAGGGCGGCGGCTATTCCCTTCACTGACCGTCACCGAACACCTGACGATGCTCAAGAGCCCGCGCGCCAGCAAGGGCTGGACCGTGGCGCGCATCTTCGATCTCTTCCCGCGCCTCGCCGAGCGCCGCCACCATCGCGGCGGGCAACTCTCCGGCGGCGAGCGGCAGATGCTCGCCGTCGCCCGGGCGTTGATGATCGACCCGGAGCTTATTCTGATGGACGAACCGTCCGAGGGCCTCGCCCCGGTCATGGTGCAGCACCTGGAGCAGATCGTGCTCGATTTGAAGCGCGAGAAGCTCTCTATATTGCTGGTGGAACAGAACCTCTATAGTGCCCTCGCCACCGCGGACCGGGTCTATGTGATGGAGACGGGCGCGATCGTACGTGAAGCGCCGGCAACCGCCCTTACGCAAAAGCCCGAGCAGTTACTGCGCTATCTCGGTGTCCAATGAGAAACGCAATCGATCTCGTGTTGCGCGAGGCGCGTATCGCCGGGAGCGGGCCGGACGTCGTCGATATTGGTGTTCATGATGGCCGCATCGTTGCGATCGGACCGCACCTCGCGTGTGAGGCGCCGGCGCACAATCTCGACGGGCGGCTGGTGGTGCCAGGTTTCGTCGAGACGCACATCCATCTCGACAAGTCCCACATCAGCGATCGCTGCACCATCCGGCAAGGTACACTGGCGGAGGCCTTTGCCGAAACGACGGCCGCCAAGCGTGGTTTTACTGTAGAAGACATCTACGGGCGCGCCAGCCGCACATTGGTGAAGGCGATTTCCCAGGGCACCACGCGAGTGCGCACGCATGTCGAGATCGACCCCCGGATCGGCTTCAAGGGCTTCAATGCGATCCGCAAGCTCAAGCAGGATTACGCCTGGGCCGTCGACCTCGAGATCTGCGTATTTCCGCAAGAAGGATTGCTCAACGATCCGGGTACCGAAGAGTTGTTGATCGCGGCCTGCCGTGATGGTGCGGATCTGATCGGCGGCTGTCCTTACGTGGACAGCGATCCGCATGGTCACATTGCCCGCGTCTTTGCAATTGCGGAACAGTTCGACCTCGACATCGACTTCCATCTCGACTTCGATCTCGATCCCTCCTGGATGCACCTCGACGAAGTGCTCCGCCAGACCGAGCGCACGGGTTGGGGCGGTCGCGTTACCGTCGGTCACGCGACCAAGCTCTCGGCCATCGACACGCAGGCACTGGCAGCCGTGGCGCGGCGGCTCGCCGAGGTCGGCGTCGCCGTGACGGTGATCCCCGCGACCGATCTGTTTCTGATGGGGCGCGATCACGATCACAACGTTCCCCGCGGAGTCACGCCGGCGCATCGGCTCTCGGCCCATGGGGTTACCTGCTCGCTGGCGACCAATAACGTGCTCAACCCGTTCACGCCGTATGGGGACTGCTCGCTGATCCGCATGGCCAATCTTTATGCCAATATCGCCCAGGTCGGCCGCACGTCGCAGATTGCGGCTTTGCTCGATCTGGTAACGACCGCGCCGGCAAAACTCATGAACCTGACGGACTATGGAATTGCGGTTGGCAATCCGGCTGACGTCGTGGTGTTGGACTGTACCGACGAGGCGGCTGCCATTGCGGAACTCGCTTCACCGCTGCTTGGATTTAAGCGCGGACGCAGGACCTTCGAGCGGTCCGCGGTGGCGATCAATTGGCCGCAGGCCTGATCGTGCCACATCCCTCCTGCAAACGAGTTGCGGCGAGTTGCTTCAAGCAATTCTAGACATGTCTCGCCCATCGCTGTTGACCTTTTGGTCGCAAAGCTCATGTTAGCGCGGGGCACGCGCGTGAGTATGGACGTCTCTGCATGAAAATCTGGTCTTTGAAATTGCACCGGTGGGTTGCGCTCACCTTTGCGCTTCCGCTGGTGTTCGTGCTCGGCACGGGCCTGATCCTTTCGTTTGAACCGTGGCTGGTGGTCCGCGCGATGACGCCCGGCGCGCTGTCCGTGGCAAAGGTCGAGGCATTGCTCAACCAGCATGACCCCGATGGCAAGGCAAGGTCAATTGTGTATCGCAGCTACGACGGCACGCTGACCCTCAGCGCGGGCCCCGGCGATGGTACGGTGATTGATATTGCCAACGGTCAGGAGCTCGCCGGACCTTCGAGTTTAGCAAATCTGGTCGTCACCGCGCGGCGTATGCATGAGAGATTGCTCATCAACGCCGGCTGGTTGGTCATCGCCTCGTCGGTGGTCATGCTGATCCTGGCGATTCTTGGCATCCTGATGGGCCTGCCGCGGTTCGCGAACACCCTCTCGGGCTGGCACAAAGGCATGGCGTGGGGCGTCTTGCCCTTGATCGTTCTGTCGCCCCTGACGGGTCTCCTGCTCGCGTCAAACATCACATTCATGAGCGCACCTCCGGCCGCCGTGTCTGCGCGCGGTGCACCACTGCGCCTCGCCGACGCGGTGCGTATCATTGGCGAAACGCATGATCTCTCCACACTTATCTTTATCCGACCTCAGGGCGGGCGCCTGCTGGCGCGCCTGGTTGAGGGAGGCGAATATCGTGTCTATGCGGTCAACGGCGAGGGTATGACGGCGCTGCCGCGCAATTGGCCGCGGCTGTGGCATGAGGGCAATTTTGCCGGCGCGTGGTCGGCCTTGCTCAACCTGATTGCGTCCGTGGCCATGATCGGGTTGCTGATCACCGGCCCGCTGATCTGGCTACGGCGCCGGCTGCGGCTGCGGGCACGTCGGGTGCAGCAGCTCGCGCCGGCGGAGTGATCTCGCACAGGGGGGTGTGCTTCATAAGCGAGAGGCCCCCCCTCCAAATTCAAATAAGCTCCAATCAGAGCGCGCGCCTGACCGCGATTGGGCCTTCGATTAGTCGCGGGGCCAGTGGTGAAATCGGAACATAAACAGGTGGTGGCGAACCGACGCCTGCCCGGTTCACGCGCCATTCGCGACGCTTTGGAACCCTGTCCAGGCCGATCGGGTAAATGACAACTTCATCAGCCTTAATTCGCATCCGCAAAAAATTGCGGTGACTGTCAAGACGCATCGCGCTGTAGGCGTCATTATGATTCTGGTTCCACCAGCGCGAGGATGCATAGAGATAAAGTCCAAACAACGCGCCGGCGACCAATCCGCCGAACACAACCATTTCGGCGGCAAACAGCAGAAACGACAACCGGGGCCAAGCCGCTGGATCAAGATATCCAACGTTGAGGTATCTGAAAAAGAGTGCCAGCCACATCACGGCAACGGCGTGGACGATTGCATTCATCGCCGACAGCGCAAGAACTTTGAGGCTGCCGCCTTCCTGTCGTTTTGTGTAGACCCAAAATCCAATGAACAAAATGGTCGGGATGGCGTAGAGCGCATCCCACCACAGGTGGACGGACAGAACTCCGAGAGCCCAGTAGAAAATCCCGAGCAACACGGCAAAGCCGGTATTGTGTGCGACGAAGCTGAAATTGCCCTTGAGCATCGCAATACTCTCCACGCGGGTGGGATAGCAGGCCTCCTTTGGCTGGGCGTCAGGCGCGGGTTGCGGATCGACCCCGAGCGAGACTGTCTTGACGCGGCCATCAAGCCAGGAGAACCCGTCCTGCTCGCGGTTGAGATCGATCGTCTGTTCCAGCTGATGGGTCGGGTGCAGGAACGCCCCGCCACCGCCTGAGGTGATGAACTGCGTGACGCTATCATCACCCACGTAGCGGCTATAGTGGTGGGTATCACCGGAAAGAACGAGCGGGATTTTCAGGCCCTTGTTGGCATCGAGCGCAATTCGCCCTACCTCGTTGATCACAGCAAGGGACCTGCTGTTTGGTTTTCGGGTGTAGAGCCAGCCCGGCTCCGGGCCGCACAGGATGATGTTGGTGTCGCGCGGCATGCCGCGCGCGATCGCTGAAAAATAATCTTTCTGCGGTTGGTCGACGTCATCATAAAGCTGCGCGTCGATCCCCCAGATCCACCACTTTTCCGAAATCTGCAGGGCGAAATAGCTCCGGTGCTGATGCGACCGCCACCCGCCCAGATGCAGGTTCACCTTGCGGCTGAACAGCGCCAGGAACTGGACCAGCCCGTCGTACCAGTCGTGATTGCCGGGAATGGCGTAGACCGGCGGCCCTTTCGCGGATTTGGGATCGGGGTCGGGGAAGGCCCAGTCGTACGGATCGCGCAGTTGCCTGCGATAGGTCTCCGCGGCCGCATTGGGATAGACCTCATCGCCACCCATGAACAGCATCTGGCCTCGGCGCGTCACATGGCTGTCGATTGTCAACGTCTCCTGCGACAGGAGTGATGCGATGGCGTAGGTGGCGTCGAACCCGTCTCCCAGATCAGCCAGAAAATCGATCCAGATCGCGCCATCCGAATCCGGCTCGAGCACCCAGACGGGTGGATTGCTCTTGCCCGGCATGAACTGTTGCGCGCGGTCCACCAGCTCTTGATCGGAGACCGTGTCCAGGGCGGCCACGATCAGGCGCCCATCGGCATATTGCTCAAACAGGTCGGAGACGATGACGCGCCACAGCAACTTCGCCAGGACGTCTGGACGAAACCAGCTCGTCATCTTTGGGTATTTGGCGAGGCCTTCGAGCGAAGGAGGCGGCGTTGCCTGCATGAAATACCTTGCTGTGCGTGGAATTTATTTTTGGATATTCGACTGGGCTCTTCCGCGGAAGAGATGCCGCATAAGCCGCAGCATCAGCCATAGAAACAGAATGATCAGGGCGAGAGCGGCGAGCGGCGCTGCGAGCGCCAACAGCGACACCACGAGCGCTCCAATGAGTTCCGCGGTCGAAATAACGAAGTTGCCGATCCCACCTGTAAAAACGGTCGAGTTCGCCCGGACAATTGCTGTAGCGCCTTGGGTGAGACCGGCCACGCCGCCGCCAGCGATAATCGCTGCGGTCCATTTCACCATCGGCGGGACGTCGGTCATCACGGCGGCCGATACGATCGTCCCTGCGACCAGCGCGGCCGGCGTTGCCAAAGTGTCGAGTAGATTGTCGAGACCCGGAATGTAGTACGCGAGAATCTCAACGAGCGTCGCGACGCTGAGCATCGTCAAAGCAGGTCCTGATCCAAGCCAGGCAAAGCTATCGCTCAACGGCAGATGCCCGAAATAAGCCGCTGCGCTGGCAACGAGCATCGGCAGGAACACCCGAAACCCCGTCGCGGCCGCAAGACCTATTCCAAGCACGACCGACAGCGGAAGCTCGAACTCTGACATGTTGCCTCTCGTGGAGGGCTTGTGATCCGTGGCGGCCGGCGGCTTGGCCATTCTGCGGAGATTACTCCTTTTGAACGGATCCCGGGAGGTCAGGCCGCCGCGCCGAGCGGCTTTGCTCGCGCAATTCGCTTGCGCTCGCGGGGGCTGTTCATTGCCTCCCAGAGATCGCTGCGGCGCTGCACGTTGAGCCAAAACTCGGGACTGTTGCCAAACACGCGTGCAAGGATGAGTGCGGTTGCTGCCGTCACTGTTCGGCGGTCATTGCACAGCTCATTGACATGCTTGCGTTGAACCCCCATGGCCTCGGCCAATGCAGCCTGGGTCAACCCCATCGGGCGCATGAACTCTTCGACCAGGATTTCGCCGACCGTGGCCGGCTTGCGTTTTGTCATTAACATGGTTGTCCTTACCGATAGCTGTGGTGGTCGAGATAGACGTCTTGCGCTTCACCTCGGCTGTCATTCCATCGAAAGATCAGCCGCCATTGCCTGTTAACGCGGATCGAGTAGAAGCCAGCCAAGTTACCGTGCAGTTTCTCAAAATGATTGCTCGGAGGCACACGCAAATCCTGATCCAGCGTGGCATCGTCAATCATCTGAAGTTTGCGAAATAGCCGGTCTTCGAGATCCGGTGGGATGTGCCGCGACCGCACATCTTCGACGAAGAAAGCGCGCAGCCACTCATCCCGGAAACTCACGATCATGTGGCCGTCGTGTCCACGTTTCTATGTACCACTCATAGGTACAACCTGCAATCGCAACAACGGGAATGTCGTCAGGCTCGGCAGCCACTCACCGCAATCGCATGGTCAACCGGCGCTAATTATTCTGCTTCCTCTGACCCGGCTTTGGCGTTGCGGCCTTGCGCGGCGCTGGCGGCCGCGGCTGGGCGGCGCGGCGCTGGCTGCCCTGACCTTGCAGCGCGGGCTGACCCTGTGGGCCGGGTTGCCCTTGCACATTCTGCTGCCCCGGCTGAGCGTTCCGCTGGCCTTGTTGTTGATTGGCTCCGCCCTGTTGGTTTTGCTGCCCGCCCTGGTTGGGACGCGCTTGCGTATTCTGCTGTCCGGGCCGGTTAGGCTGTCCGGCCGTTGACGGCTGTCCCGGCCGGTTGGCTTGGCCTTGCCGCCCCGGTTGCTGAAGTTGTTGGCCCTGCCGGCCGGGCTGTTGTCCTTGGCGGCCTGGCGCATTGGGCGTGCGCTGCGGGCCGGGCGGACGCTGCAAGCCCGGTTGTTGCTGGTTACGCCGTTGGTTGATCAGCTGGCGGCCCGTGCGCTGCGCCGCAAAGGTTTGCTGCACGAAGGCGCGGTCGCGCGCCGCTTCCTGCGGCGATATGCGCAGCGGTACGGCGGCGAAACCACCCGGGCCGGAGCGGATGGAAAATCCAGACGCCGCGCGGGTCAACGTTCCGAGTCGCGCGCCTCCGGCGCCAAACAATTCGATCTGCCCGACCCGACCGTTGGCGTCGGGATAGAGTTTGACTGATACGTCTCCGGTGCCGCCGGACGGCACCTCGATCAACCCAGTCGTGCCGCGAATGCCGAGCGTGGCGGTGGGCGTCACGATCTTCATGTCGCCGGTCTTGGCGACAAGGCTCGCGACGAACGCCGCGCTGCCGCGTACGACATTGAACACGGCCGAGTTCTTGCTGCCGCCCTGTTCAAACAGAAAATCGCTGACCGCGAGGGTTGCGCTTGGCCCGAGCCGGAATGTGGTCTCGTCATCAAAGGTGACCGCGAGCGAACCGTCGGGGTCGGTTTGCAGCAGGTCGCCCTTGAGGATCGCGTCGTTTGTCTTCAGCCGCGTAACCGGCGCACCATTGCGAAAATCGCTGGCGCCGCCGGCCACACTGGCGACGCTGCCAACTGGCGCGTCGGCAGCAGCATGGCTGGGCGGTGGGGCTGGTATCTGCGGAGCGGCGGACGGTGCCGGCGCGGCGGGCGCAGGCTGCGACGCGTCCTGCGCCCCTCCAGGCACAACAAATCCCAGCAGCAGAATGACTGCTGCTGTGACTACTCGGGGCGCCCGTCCTCCGACCCGACGCGGGGATCGGGCGCGCAAGCGTGACTCAGCCGATCACCAGCAGGGCCGCCCCGACGACGACGGCGGCACCACCGGCAAGCTGCGCAAGCTGGCGTCCGCCTGCGCCGCGTCCGATCAGGATGCCGAAGCCAATCCCGATCGCGTGCAGGGCGGCGGTCGCCAACACAAAGCCCAGGCCAAACAACACGCCGGACGCGGACGTCGGCATCTCCGTCCCGTGCGCATGGCCGTGGAAGATCGCGAAGAAGCCGACCAGAGCCATGGCGACGGCGACCGGCACGCGGATCGCAAACGCAATCGCTGCTCCGAGCGCCAATACAGAGAGCGCGATGCCGGTCTCCACATATGGAATGGTGATGCCAAGCATGCCGGCGACGCCGGCCGCCGCCATGACGGCGACGAAGGTGCCAGGGACGAGCCACAATGCGCGGCCGCCGAGCTGGGCCGCAAACACGCCGACCGCCAGCATCGCGATCATATGGTCGAGCCCGGTGAACGGATGCGCAAACCCGTGCGTCAGGTCGTGGATCTCGCCAAACCCTGGGTGAGCGGAAGCAAGCGTTGGAAGAGCGGCGAGGGTGATTGCCAACGCCGCAGTGCAGACTGGTAAAAGCTTACGATGCATGATGAAACCCCAAATCCGGCCCGGTATGATCAGAAAAACAAATACGCTATTGAGCGTGCATTTTCCAGGCAGCTCCCTGAACGAGCCATGAATGACCGCTGACACCCCCAAGCCGCATTCGCTCACCGATCACCGGCTTGGGCTTGATCTCGATCACGTCCACGACGGGTTCGCCGATCACGACCATGATTTCCCGGACGAAGGGCCGCTCGAAGACAATCCGATCTGGCTGCAGGATCGCGTCACCCTCACCAGCGTCGGCATCGACATCGGCTCGTCCGGGACGCAGCTCATTTTCTCCCGCGTTCATATGCGCCGGCTTGGCGAGGATTTGTCGAGCCGCTATTACGTGGCGTCGCGCGAGACTTTGTTTGCTTCGCCGGTTGCGCTTACGCCGTATGAGAGTGAGCATCGGATTGACGAAGCAGCGCTCAGTGCGATCATCAATCAAGCCTATGCGGCAGCAGGGCTCGGCTCGTCCGACATCGACACCGGCGTCGTCATTCTGACCGGCGAAGCGTTGCGGCGCGAGAACGCGGAGCCAATTGCTGGTGTGATCGCCGGCCGCGGCGGCGACCTCGTGTGCGCCAGCGCAGGCCATCACATGGAAGCCATGCTGGCAGCTTACGGCTCCGGCAGCGCGGCGGTCGCGCATGATCGGCATCAGCGCATTCTCAATATCGACATTGGCGGCGGCACGACCAAGCTCGCGCTGGCGCAGGACGGCCGCGTCGTCGCGACTGCGGCGCTAGATATCGGAGGACGCTTGCTGGTGGTCGATGACGCCGGTCGCATCACGCGTCTCGATCCGGCCGGGCGGCTCCACGCCCAGCGTGCCGGGTTTGCTTGGCAACGCGGCGATTTAATTGCACTGGCCGACCTCGACAAAGTCGCTGGCGTGATGGCGGATGCGTTGGTCGCGGCAGTCACGCAATCGCCGCTGCCGGGCGAGGTCGCCAATCTGTTTCTCACCGATCCGATCGAGTTCGGAACGATCGACGGGGTGATGTTCTCAGGCGGCGTCGCCGAATACGTTTATCAGCGCGAGACGCGCGATTTCGGTGATCTGGGCCGCCGTCTGGGCCACGCTATTGCGCACCGCCTTGCGAGCCATCGGCTGCCGTGGCCCCTCCTGCCCGCCGGTGAGTGCATCCGCGCGACCGCGCTTGGCGCGTCAGAGTACAGCGTTCAGTTATCCGGTTCGACCAGCTTCATTTCCGATCCTGGGGCTTTGCTGCCGCGGCGCAACCTCAAAGTCCTGCGGCCAGATTATCAATGCGCCGATGAGATCGATGCGGATGCGTTCGCGTCCGCTATTGCGGCGCATGTGGTGGCGTTCGATGCAGCGGAGGAGGATGTGGCGCTCGCCCTGTCCTGGCGTGGCGTGCCATCGCACGCGCGCCTGGCGGCATTCGCGGACGGGATCCGACGCGGCCTCCCGGCGCACATCGCCCAGGGCCGCCCGCTGTTCCTCATGCTCGACGGCGACGTCGCCCAGACATTGGGTGCGATCCTGCGTGACGAGCTTGCGATCCAGAACGAATTGCTGGTGATCGA
>JAFAXD010000526.1 GCA_019241285.1 Xanthobacteraceae bacterium
TATGTCGAAGAGGCGGCGCGGCGGCTCAAGTGAAGCGCCGTCTCGATGCTATGATGTAAAGTCTCTGATCCAATGCACTCATTCTCCACCCTGCTGACCTGAAGGAGCGTTTATCTTGACCAGCATTCCAAAGCCTCTGCACGAGCCCATCAACACGGCTTTCCCGGCAAACCCGTGCCTGGTCGCCAGCGTGCTGCCGAACGGGTTCGCACAAGTCTCCCCGCGTGGCAGCGTCATGGTGCTCGACGACGCGCATCTCGCGATCTGGGAGCGCGGCAAGGGCTCGACCAACGCCTCGCTGACGGACGGCACCAAGATCACCGTGTTCTTCCGCAATCCGAAGCTGCGCGAAACCGGCGTGTTGCCCAAGGGCGGCATTGCCCGCTTCTACGGCACCGCCAAGGTGCACAAGTCAGGTCCGGTTTATGATGAGGTCTGGCAGAAGCTGGTCCAGCCGGAGAAGGATCGCGACCCGGACAAGAAGGGTTACGCGGTGACCATCAGCGTCGATCGCGCCGAGGATCTCGATGGGTTGCCGCTCAATTTGTAATTGCTTGCGGAGGGTCGTGGACCCGCTCCGCGTCGATGCGGGTCCACGCGAGTCTATCACCCGACCGGTCAGCCGGGATGCCGGGCCCCGCATGCCTGGCTCGCCGACGGCCGCTCGACCCATGATCTATTCGGTCGCAACTTCACGCTGCTGCGGCTTGGGGCTGATGCGCCGGAGGCAGCGTGACTCGTGGCCGCGGCCGCCCGCGCCCGCATGCCCCTCGATTGTGTGACTCTCACCGAGCCTGAGGTCGTGCAACTCTATCGGTCCAAGCTCGTGTTGGTGCGGCCCGACGGGCATGTAGCCTGGCGGTCCGATGCGCTGCCCACCGATGCCGATGGGCTGTTTGCACGCGTCCGCGGCTACAGCTGAGCTGTCGATCAATTCGAGCCGGTTGGAGCGCAGGCGAAATCCGCCTAAACTGCCGGCAAATTTGCATGACGGAGGAGCCGATGAACGTCCACGCGAAGCCCGAGACCAAACCGCTCACCACCTTGCCGAAGCGGCTGCATCACTACGCGTTCGTGGTCAAGGATCACGAAGCCAACCGGCAGTTCTGGGAAGACGTGATCGGCATCCCGCTCACCGCCACCTGGTGCGAGCGTGCCTATAATGGAACGGTCGGGCGCGACATCGACTACTGCCACACCTTCTATTCGCTCGCCGACGGCGGCGCGCTCGCCTTCTTCCAATATGCCGACGACGATGTGTATGAGGCGCTCAAAGCGGTGCGGCCGGAGCAAGGCCAGCACTTCGCCATGTTGGTCGATCACAAGACCTACGTGGAGATCGCCGAGCGGGTGAAGGCCGCCGGCCTGCCGTTCCGCGAGACCGACCACGGCTACTGCAAGTCGATCTACACGGCGAGCCCGGACGGGCTGAAGGTCGAGTTCACCATCGACGCGCCCGACGTCGAGCAGATCAACGCCATGCGCCTCAAGGATTGCCATTCCGAGCTCAAGCGCTGGCTCGCCGGCGACCGCCGCACCAACAACCACGACCGCCACGGGATCACGACGTAGCAACTGCCCTCGTCCTGAGGAGCCTGGTCCCGTAGGGACCAGGCGTCTCGAAGGACGGCCACACGCGACGCTGTCGCCCTTGGCCATCCTTCGAGACGCTCGCGCGCTTGGCGCGCGAGCTCCTCAGGATGAGGTCCGAGACGTTTCCGCGTATAACAGCGCTGGTGTTCAACGAAAACATCGACCGCGTCCATGCGGCTCCAGGGAGGAACAACGTGCATCGCTTCATCTCATTGCTCGCGGTCACGGCCGCGTTTGTTATCAGCACTTCGGCGTACGCCCAGCAAGACTTCAAGATCGGCGTGGTCGAATCACTCACCGGCGGTTTCGCGGGGCCGGCGCGCGACACCATGGATGGGCTCGATGCCTGGATGAAGGCGCGCGGGCTGCCCGGCAAGAAGGTCGTGCTCACCACGCTCGACGACGAGACCAACGGGGTCAGCGCCGCTAACGCGTTCCGGCGGCTCGCCGGCGATCCTGACATCCACCTGATCTACTTGTTCATTCCATCGAGTTCGGCCATGGCGGTGAAGACACTCGCCTCCGAGTTCAAGGTTCCGATCATTTCCGGCGGCGCCGCCGACGCACTGGGCACGCCGGCCGATCCCTACCTGTTCAAGGTCGCCCCGGCGACGCGCGATTTCATGACGCGGCTCGCGCAGTACATCAAACAGAAGGGCTACAAGCGCCTCGCCATGCTGGAGCCGAACGACGCCTTCGGCCAGTCGGAAATCGCCAACATGAAGAAGTTCGCGCCCGAATATGGTTTCGAGCTGGTCGCCGTCGAGACGCTCGGCGTCGAGGATACCAACTTCAACGCCCAGCTCACCCGTATCCGCGCTGCCAACCCGGATGTGCTCTACGACGGCGCCTCGGGTCGCGCTGCGATCCTGACGTTCAAGCAGATCAAGCAGCTGGGCCTGACGATGCCGCTGATCATGGGGCAGTCGGTTGTCGCCAAACCGTTCTATGACGGGATCGGCGGTGCCGAGGTTGCGGACGGCTTGATCGTGCCGATCCAACTCGGCTCGTTCGGCACCAAGGCCGGCGGCGACACCGCCAAGTTCTACGCCGAGCTGGAGAAAGGCCTCGGCCACAATGCGGTCTACTACAACACCTTCGGCTTCGACGTCGGCCTCATCACCGAAGCGGGCGTCGCAAATTCGGACGGCTCGCGCCAAGGCGTCCGGGATGCGCTGGATAAGATCAAAGACATGCCGGCACTCAACGGTCCCGTGACCTACACGCCCGAGGACCATACGGGACAGAATTTCCATTCGATCGGCATGGGCCGGCTCGAGAAGGGCATACCGGTACTCATGAATTGACCGAGGTCTTCTTCCAACTCCTGCTGCCGGGACTAACGACCGGTTGCGTCTACGCGCTCGTGGCGCTCGGCTTTGTGCTGACTGCCAACGTGTCCGGCGTGGTGAACTTCGCCCAGGGCGAGTTTGTCATGCTCGGCGGCATGGTGTCGGCCGCACTTATCGCGCTGGACCTGCCATTGTGGGTGGCAATCATCATCGCGACCCTGGTTGGCGCCGCGGCCGCGGCCGCACAGGAACGACTGACGCTCGCGCCGGTGCGTGACACGCCGCATTTCATCCGCATCACCATCACGCTTGGCGTCGCAGTGGTGTTGCGCGGGATTGCTCTGCTTCTGTTCGGCAAGGATCCACTGTCTCTTCCCGGCTTCAGCGGGGAGGGGACGTTCATCCTCGCCGGCGCGGTGCTGCCGGTGCAGAGCTTGTGGGTCTGGGCGGCGACGGCGGCGCTGCTCGGTGCCACGTTCTGGTTTCTGAAATTCACCGACACCGGACGGGCCGTGCGCGCGTGCTCCATCAACCTGCGCGCCGCACGCCTGATGGGCATCGATGCCGAGCGCCTGACGCTCCTGATCTTCGCGCTTGCCGGTGCCAGCGGTGCGCTGGTCGGGGTCGTGGTCACGCCGATCGTACTCGCGACCTGGGACGCCGGCGTGTCCTATGGGCTCAAGGGCTTCATCGGGGCGATCCTTGGCGGCATGCGCAACCCGGTCGTGGCGGTGCTTGGCGGGCTCGGTATCGGCGCCGTCGAATCGCTCGCCGCTGGCTACGTGTCGTCGGGCTACAAGGACGCGATCGTCTACGGCGTTCTCATGATCTATTTGTTGATCCGCGGCGGCGTCTTTCTATTCGGCCGCGCCTCGCTCGCCAGTGGGGCCGGCGACGCATGAAAGATC
>JAFAXD010000015.1 GCA_019241285.1 Xanthobacteraceae bacterium
ACCTGGCCGGCATTGCGGAACTTGGCGGCGCTCAGCATCTTGGCGGCGGCGTCGAGATCGGCATCGCCAAAGACGATCGCCGGTGCGTGCCCGCCGAGCTCCATGGTGACGCGCTTCATGTGCGCGCCGGCGAGCATGGCCAGCTGCTTGCCGACCGCGGTCGAGCCGGTGAAGGAGATCTTGCGGATCACCGGATGCGGAATGAGGTAAGCGGAAATCTCGGCCGGCACCCCGAACACCAGGTTGATGACGCCGGGCGGCAGCCCGGCCTTCACGAACGCATCGACGAGCGCCGCGCAGGAGGCCGGTGTTTCTTCCGGACCCTTGATGATGATGGAGCAGCCGGTTGCGACAGCCGCGGAGATCTTGCGCACCGCCTGATTGATGGGGAAATTCCACGGCGTGAACGCCGCCACCGGTCCGACCGGCTGTTTGATCTCGAGTTGGTAGATCCCGTCGGCGCGCGCCGGAATGGTGCGGCCGTAGGTGCGGCGGCCTTCCTCGGCGAACCAATCAATAATGTCGGCGCCAGCCAACACCTCCATCTTGGCTTCGCCGCGCGGCTTGCCCTGCTCGAGGGTCATCTTGGTTGCGGTCGCGTCGGCTTCGGCGCGCAGATTGTCGGCGGCCTTGCGCATGACCTTGTAGCGATCATACGCCGACACCTTGCGCCAGAGCTCAAAGCCCTTTTGCGCGGCGCTGAGCGCGAGATCGAGATCACTTTTCTCCGCATGCGCCACGTTGCCGATCGGATCACCGGTCGCTGGATTGAGCACGGCCATGGTCTTGCCGCTGACGGCCGGTCGCCAGCTTCCGTCGATCAACAACGAAACATCGGTATACATGAGAGACTCCGTTGGATTGGGAACTCATCCTGAGGAGCATGCGCGCAAGCGCGCATGCTCCTCAGGATGAGGGCTGAATGTGTGGCGCGCAGAATCGCAACAAACAGAGTCCTCGTCCTGAGGAACTCGCGCGCCATAGCGCGAGTGTCTCGAAGGACGGCCGCAAGCGAATGTCGTCGCAAACATTCACATCTTCTCAGGATGACGGGTGAGGAATAGATCAGCTCTTCTTCAATTCCACCAGCACATTGTCGTAGGCGTGATCGTTGAGATTGCGCAGCTGGTGGGTTTCGCCGGCGGGAAGGAAGAACGCTTCGCCCTTCTTGTCCTCACCGTAGCGCACGTGGCCATCGATGGTCGTCAGCTCGACCCGGCCACCGGTCATCGGCACGATCAGATACGGCAGCTCATGACGGTGCATGCGCTTGATGCCGCCTGCCGGTACCGACAAGGTCCACACCCGGATGGCGTCATTCTCGAAGATGATCTTGTCGCCGACTTTGCCGAGCTCGATGTTGGTCCTTGCTTCGCCTGCCATAGGATCCTCCGCCAATCCTCGCGCGGCCTGCATGTGGGTGCGGCGCACGGACGCCAAGTAGCATCTGGATCGGCAGGTTGGGAGTCAAGCAAGCAGGTGTGGGGCAGCGAAGGCCTTAGGAGCCTCGATCTGTTTGGCGCCATCTCGCTCGACCGGCTTGCGCGGGGAGCGCAGCGAGTCGGTCTTGTTCGTACGGTCGACTTGGTCGGTTGTCCGCTCGATCGGAGCCGCCGCGGTTTCGCCCGCCACGTAGGCGCCGGCCAGGGAGGCGCTGATCGTCAGGGCGACGCACACCGCAGCCAGCACGTGTGCGATACGGCGGATATTGGTCTTATCGATCTGGTTCATGGTGCCCACCCCATTGCGTGAGTGGGATTAAAGCGGGAACCGCACGGGTTTGAAATTCAGATGATCTCCCTACGGGAAGGCCCTTAAGGGAACACGGAAACCCGACCTGCCCCTTGCCCCAAAGCGCACAGCCATTAGACAATTCGCGCCTGATCACGGGGATGATTGACGCATGTCTCGCCGCCACCTGACCTGCCTCGCCGCGCTCGGTGCCCTTGCCATCCTGCCGGTGCAGCCCGCCCGCGCCGGTACGCCTGATTCGCCGGGCTGGCAGAATGGCGTCTGGACAGGCGCCGGGTGGACCTGGCAGGGGGGGCCGGGATGGGCTGGCAATTGGCGATGGCGCCGCGGCACCTACGCCGGCGGGTGGGGCAGCTTCTATCCGGGGCAGGGCTTCTACCCCTGGGGTTACCCTTACGGGAATGCATGGCCCTACGCGCCGCGCGGTTCCTATGGCTGCTACCACCCCGTCCAGGTGCCGGGCCTCGCCAAGTGGAATTTCGTGCGCGAGAAGGTGTGCTGAGTATTTTACTCGTCGTCGGCGTCTGACGTCCGGTTGCTGAAGCGCGCGTTGCCGAGCCCGGTCCCGATGGTGAGGATCCCCCAGCGTTCCACTTCTTGCATGTAGGGGATTTCGCTCAATCCCTGCACCACCGCGTCATTGTGCATGACGATCGACGTCTCATGATCGCCGATCTCGGGAATCATCTCGTGGATGCTGGCCGGCAGGTTGAATTTGCTGCTCTCCCAATTGCCCGGCAGGTTCTGAGCGCCGCGGTCGATCGATCCGTCATGTTCGATCAAGCCCGGGCAGCCGATGCCGATGAAAGGAGCAAGCTTGATCCGCTTTTTCTTCGCGGCCACAACAAGTCCTTCCAGCATTTCGCCGAGCCGCGTAATCGCGGTATCCCGCTTGACGCCCTCCTCATCGCCATGCCGCCACAATGAGAACTTCCACACCTTCGCTTTGCTGAGGGTCTTGGATTTCTTCAGGTTGAGCTGCACGACGCCGGCGCGGATGTTGGTGCCGCCGACGTCGACGGCAAGCACGGCGTCGAAGGCATGGAACACCCAGCTGGGGGCGAGGTGCACCGCGCCGATCAGGCCGGCTTGATCGGGATCGTTGTGGATCGGCTGCAGGTCGACATCGATGCCGTCGGTCTTGAGCAGCACGCCGGTGCGGCCGATTACAAGCTCGCCGACCCGGCTGCCGCGAAAGCCTCCGCCGATCGCGATCCGTTCCGTGTCCTTCCACTCCTTCAGCTTCATGAAGCGGCGGATGACGTGGGCGAATTCCTGAGAGAAGTCCTCGATCGCGCCTTGCAAGACACCTGCGGCTTCCGGATCGCCGCGCGTGAGCAAATTGTCGAAATCGGCCTTGGTGAGCTCGTAGCTCTCCTCATCCCCAAGCGGATCGTCGCCGGCCTTGCGCACCGACTTGCGGATCTCGTCGATGACCTTGCGGAACGCGCCCTTGCTGGCGCGGTCGCCGACGAAACCTTGATTGTCCTTGATCTCGAGATTGTAGCTGTCGACGTGCACCGAGGGGAGCCGGTGCGCGCCGTGGGCTGCAACGGCTGGGAGAGCGGTTTGTTCTGACATGAGGGGCTAACCGGGTTTGGATGCAGGGACGGCGGGTTGTGCTGCGCCGTTTTCACAATGGGCGAGTTTTTCTTCCGCCTCTGCAAGACGCAGGTAATGTTCCGCGATGGCGTAGTGATGCGAGCGAATTTCGTTGCTGGTCGCTGCCTTGGCGAGCTCCACGCACTCGGCCACGCACGCGCGATATCTCTGCGCCCTGGTCAGCGAATCTGACAACGGCCTGCCTCGGCTGGTTGACCCCGATCCCATAAGGCCGATACCGCCGTCCGGGTTCCCTGGATGCAACGCGCGGGACGAATTTGACTCGTGTGGTGTGGCAATTCGGCCTATGCTGGCGTCGGGATACCTCGTCCGCAAACGCGTCGAGCAGGGTCGCGGTGCGGGACGCAAAAATGGGAGCCCCGCATGGGGTCCATCCTCCAGTTCATCGAGCCTGGTCACGCCTTCGATCCCGAATCCATTCAGGTCCTCTGCGCCGCCTACGAGCGGGCGATGCGTGAGCTGCACGACAACGGACAACCTGTGCTGGTGCAGGAAATTGTCGCCAAGCGCATCATTCAGCTGGCGGCACGTGGAGAGCGTAACCCCGAACAGCTGAGCGAAGCCGCCCTGGCTTCGCTCGGCATCAAGCGCGATTAGAGCTCGCCGGACAGGCGCTACGCCTTAGTGGTGCCAGAACAGGACGAGCAGGATGACGATCGGAAGTGGAATCCCAATCAACCACAGCAACAGGCCCTTTCCGAGTCCCATGTTGATCTCCTCTGGTTTGTTGGGTTCATAACTTTGTTGAGACTTATTTGTTCCTTGTTCTTACCTCACGTCCTCATGCGCGCTGCGCGTCCCGATCCTTGGCTTCGTAATACTCGGCGGTGAAGTTGGTCGACCAGCGCGCGAACAACGCACGCGTTCTGACGCTGAGTTTCTCGGATTCTTGGGTCTCGCCATAGTGCTTGACGTAGCGTCGAACGAGAGCGCCGATCATAGGCAGGCGGGCAGAGGCGGCGATCGTCTGCCGCAGCGCGAACCGTATCTCGCGGCGCGCTTCGGCTGCGGCGAGCCTCAACTGCTCGACCAGATCGGGCCAGCCGATCCGGTCCGCCGCGCGGGCGCAGATCCCGGCTATTTCGCTGCCGGCGCGCGCGGTCTCGTCGTAACGCTGACCGACTTTGCGCATCACCGCAAGGCCCGCCATGTAGGTGTAGAACCCGAACAGGGCCTGCACGGCGGGATGCTTTTTCGCTTGCGGCCACGCAGCAGGGTAGACCGGCAGCACCAAGAGCTTGCTCTTCGCGATCAAGGTTGCAACCGGGTGCAGCAACTGCATCCAGGCCGGCAATGAGGTTGCTTCCGCGAGCAGGATCGCGTGTATCGCGGTGGCGATGCCGAACGAGATCGGCAGCCACAGCATTGCGCCGAGGATCACCAGCAACGCGGTGGTCGGTGTGAGCGCGCGGCAGTTGCGGAACACCCACGCCATGCCGCCCTCGAACGCGTGGTGGATCGCCTCCTCGAACGCCTTGTAGCTGAACTTCTGCCGCAGCCATGCCCAGGATTGGCGAATGAACGCACGCCATTCCTCGCGCCGCGCTGCCGGCATCGGGATGAAGCGAACGACCGCGGTGAGCAGCGCGACGATTGCATCGCCGAGGATGCGCGCGGTGAACAGTGGAAACCGAACGAGCTGCAGCAGGATCGGGAAGGCGTAGTCGAATATCGTGATCAGCAACAACACGAGCTTCTGAACCACGCGTCGCGTGGCGAATGCGATCAGCACCAGCGGCCAGATGATCAAATCATCGAGTCCCGCGCCGAACCGGCGCTGATCGGGACTCGATGAGGGGCCGGGGTGCTGATCGCTCATCGTCTCACGGGATCAACAAGATCTTCCCGAAATGCTGGTTCGCCTTCATATGCGCGTGCGCGGCAACGGCGTCGCCGAGCGGGAACACTTTGTCGATCGGCAGGTGCAGCTTGCCGGCGGCAATCGGAGTTGCCAGGTCTCTCCACATCACGCGCGTCTCCTCGCGCAGCTCCTCGACGGAGCGGGTGCGGTGCGTCACCCCGATATAGGTAATGCGCCGCGCGGCGTGCAGGTCGAAATCGAACTCGGCCTTGCCGCCGCCCAACCGGCCGACATTGACGATGCGACCAAGGATCGCGGTCGCCTTCAGGTTTCCGATCGCCACGCTGCCGGACACCTGGTCGATGATCAGGTTCACGCCCTTGCCCTCGGTCGCTTTGAGAACTTCTTCCGGCCACGCCGGGTTGCTCGTATCGACCGCGAGGTCGGCGCCGAACTCCTTGAGCCGCCCGCGCCGCGCCGCGTTGGTCGAGGTGCCGATGACGAGGCGCGCCCCCATCAGCTTGGCGATCTGCAGCGCCATCAAGCCGACGCCCGAGCTTGCCCCCTGGATCAGTACGCTCTCGCCGGGCTTGAGTCGGCCGTTGGTGATGAGCGCGTCATGCATGGTGTTGACCGCGACCGGCAAGGTCGCGGCCTGCTCGAAGCCGAAGTCCGCCGGCATCGGCGAGACCCGGCCCCAATCGGCGACCGCATATTCCGCGTAACCGCCGGCACCCGCGCACATCACCCGGTCGCCGGGCTTGAAGCCGCCCTGGACCTCGCTCCCGGCCTCGACCACCTCACCGGCCCAGTCGATCCCGACCGTTGCGCCGACGGCACCGTGCCCGCCGGCGCCGCGCGCCGCGTTGAGGTCGGCGCGGTTGAGGCCGGCCGCCTTGACCCGCACCAGGATCTCATGCGGCTTCGGTTTTGGCTGCGGAATGTCCCGGACTTCCAGACCCTTGTCGGTGGCGACCGCCGCTTTCATCCTGACGTCTCCTCGTCTGCTGATCAGCTTGGACGAGGCTTATCGCACAGGGGGTGACGGCAAGGCCAGGACGGGGGTCCTTTTGGCGACGCACAACGATCCGGTGCGTCGCGTCATCAATAACAAACGTTGGTCCATCGCCAGCCATACGGGGTCCAGGTCCGCGCGTAGCAGCTGTCATAGCCGGAGTCATAGAAGTCGAAACCGGCCCCTACGCCGACGAACGCGAAGCGGTTGCGGAAGAAGCGGTGATGCCGGAAAGCGAACCGATTGTGGAAGAAGGCAGGGTGACCGGCAAAGCGATTGCCGTGGAAGAACGCCGCGCGTCCGACGCCGCCACGCGCAAAGCCGACGGGGCCGAAGCCGCCGCGCGCGAACCCGGCATGCGCAAAGCCGCCGCGCATTCCGCCAAAGCCGTGTCCGGCAAAGCCACCGAAACCGTGGCCACCAAAACCGTGTCCGCCGCCAAATCCTCCATGGCCGCCACCGCCGCCGTGTCCTCCTCCCCCTCGCGCCGACACATCAGCCGTGGAACCGGCAATGAGAGCCGCCGCGGCGGCGAACGCGATCAGTGCCTTGCGCATCGTGAGATCTCCATGGGTTGAGCACTGGGCCCATCGCCATAAAGAGGAGATGCACATGACTCAAATGACTAATGCGACAGTTTCTAACAAAAATGTCAGTTTGGAATTTCTTGTTTTCTGACAAGATCATCGCTCAAAATCGCGTGCATCAACATGCGACGAAGCCGCCCCGGATTGCGCTGCGCTCCATCCGGGCTACAATTTACTGGAGATAAACTACATGAACGGTGCGCGGCGGCGCATTCTCGTCGTCGAGGACGACCAGGAAACGGCCGGCCAGCTTGTCGACGCGCTTGGCGCAAGTGGCTATGAGGTTGATCTTGCGTGCGACGGGGATGACGGCCTGCGTCGTGGCCGCGCGGCGTCCTATGCCGTCATGACCATCGACCGCATGCTTCCCGGTGTTGACGGGTTGGCTGTGATCCGCCGGCTGCGGGAAGAAGGCATTGTCACGCCGACGTTGATCGTCAGCGCGCTCGGCGAGGTTGATGACAAGGTCCGAGGGCTGCGCGCCGGCGGGGACGATTATCTGGTCAAACCGTTCGCCTTTGCCGAATTGCTGGCGCGCGTCGAGGCACTCGCCCGGCGGAGCGGCACCGTGGTGCAAGAAACAATCCTGCGCGTCGGTGATCTCGAGCTCGACCTCGTATCTCGTACGGTGCGCCGGAGCGGTCGCGACATCGATCTGTTGCCGCGCGAGTTCCAACTGCTCGAATATCTGGTCCGCAACGAAGGCCAGGTCGTATCAAGGGCGATGCTGCTGCAGCACGTGTGGGACCTGCATTTCGATCCCACCACCAACATCATCGACGTCTATGTCGGCCGCGTGCGCCGCAAGGTCGATGCCGCCCAGGCCTATCCACTTATTCACACCGTCCGTGGTATCGGGTTTTGCCTCCGTGCTCCTGCTTAAGACGCTACGATCCTCCACGCTGCGGCTCGCTTTGATCTGCATCGCCGTGTTTGGCGCCGTGGTCATCGCGCTGTTCGGGTATGTGTATTGGGCGACGGCGTCCTACTTGCAGAGCCGCGCCGATCAGGCAATCGCTGCCGAATTGTCGACCCTGCAAAGCGCATACGCGACCGGCGGGCGCGGCGAGCTCGTCGCCGCTATTGCGCAGCACACCGCGGCGCCGCGGCCTGACGGCGGCGTCTACCTCCTGGCCGACGCCGAATTCGCACCGCTCGCTGGCAATCTCAAAGCCTGGCCATCGGACCTGCGTGGTTCCACTGGATGGAATAGTTTCAGCTTGCAGCAGGATGCCCCCGGCGCGGCGGCGCAAGTGCGCGCAATCGCCCTCACATTGCCGGATGGCGCACATCTCCTGGTCGGCCGCAACATCGCCGACCTCGACCAATTCGTGCGCCGGATCAACATCGCGCTCGGCGCTGGCATCGTCTTGATCTTCGTCCTTGCCGGCGTCGCCAGCCTCTCGGTGACGCGGCGCACGGTCGGCCGTATCGAGGCGATCAACAAGACGAGTCGGGCCATCATGCAGAGCGGGCTCGGGGAGCGCATTCCCAGGCGTGGGACGCATGACGAATGGGATGAGCTCGCCGCCAATCTCAATTCGATGCTAGACCGCATCGAGTTGTTGATGAATGAGGTCAAGCAGGTAACGGACAATGTGGCGCATGATCTGCGCACGCCGCTCACCCGTATTCGCGGCCGGCTCGAACGGGCCTACGCGCGGTCGGGCTCAGGGGCCGGCGACGCAAACCTGATCGCCGATACGCTGGCAGATCTCGATGCCGTGCTCGCCATGTTCACCTCGCTCACGCGCATCGCGCAGATCGAGGCGAATGCGCGCATGGCTGCGTTCCGTACTCTCGACCTCGCGCAAGTGGCACGTGAGGTCGCCGAATTGTTTGATGCCGCGGCCGAGGAGCGTGGCGGGCGGCTCGAGGTCTTGGGTGATGAGCACGTGCTGGTGGCCGGCGACCGCGATTTGTTGTTCGACGCGCTTGCCAACCTGGTCGATAACGCGATCAAGCATGGGCGCGACGGTGGTCGTGTGGCAATCGATGTCGCGCTTCGCGACGGCGCTCCCGTCGTGTCCGTCACCGATGACGGACCGGGCATTCCGCTCGCGGAGCATGAACGCGTGTTGAAGCGCTTCTATCGACTGGAGCGCAGCCGCCGCACGCCCGGCAACGGCCTGGGCTTAAGCCTCGTTGCCGCGGTTGCCCGCCTGCACGGCGCCGCGCTCGAGATGCATGACAATGCGCCCGGGCTGGCAATCCGGCTCATCTTCCCGCCGGCCGTCCAACCCGATGAAGAGGCGATCGCAACCGCCGCCCGCACAAACTTGATTGCTGATCCCCGCGCGCCGATCATCGCGTCCCGGCGCGCGTGATCTACACGCGCGGCGCGCGTTGCGCCGGCGTATTGCCAAACGAGTCGGCCTGGCGCGGGCTGATGACCTTCGCCTTCATATGCCTCGCGGTCTTTGTATGCTTGGCATGCTTGTGTTCGTCGCGCCCCGCCAAGTGGCGGTGCTTCTTGCGATCCGAGCTTGCGAGTTTGCTGCCGTCCTTGCCGCGATGCGCGACGTATTCCCTTCCGTCGGTCGGTGCCACGTGCGGCGGGTCCCGGTCGAGATAGGGCCGGCCGACGCCAAACTCCTGGCCGTGCGCGTCGATCCATCTCCAGAGGAGATCGCTGTTGGCACACTGCTCCGTCCGGTTCGCGCCCCGCACGCTCACCAGATCGGCAGCGAGCCCATGGCCGTAGCCGCCGTGCGCACTGCCGCCGTGATAGGAATGGCCGGTGGCGGCCTTCAGGCCTTTGGCGAGCGACTGGCGGTAGTCATCGCGAAATGCGCTGGTGATGCCCGGTTCGAGGCCGGCCTCTTCGAGCGCGCGCAGTGTATGATAGAGCTTCAGTTTGAAGCCTCCGTCCATGCCGCCGATCACATACTGCTTGAGCGACATGCCGGCTTTGTCCGCGGCCCTCTGATCCTTCCAGGTGAAGTCCTCAGCGACGAGTTTCGACACCTTCTTGGTGACGGTTCGCGTCTTGCCCTTCTTCTTGACCGTGACCTTCTTGCTTTCCGTCTCCCTGACGCTGTCGCGCTTGGGCGTACGTTGATAGGCGGCCCACAAATATTCGTCGATGCAGATCGAAGGGTCCGGGCACTCGTCGAATGTTTCGAGCGAGCTCACCGCGTTCTTTGTTTCGGGCTGCGGCAGGATGAGCGCACCTCCCGGTGCGATATTTGCTGCCGGCGTTTCCGACTGGAGTGTATCCGATCTCGCCGCAAGCGCCGGGTCGATCGCCGCCGCTTGGATCTCTTCTGCGCCTGCCGATCCGATGCCGGCCAGCGAAACAACAACACTCGCGCCAAGGACGACTGTTCCGCACAGCGTCGTGGCCAACGTCGCAGAATTGCGCCGCGTCATGCCCCCATGCTCCCCCACGTTGACCAAGGCCCCCGCCTCGACCACGCCCCAAAAAGCAACAACCCAGCGGCGTGATTGTGTTGCGCAATGTGGTCGCGCAATGGCAAAAACGATGGGTTGTTATTTTTTTCTTAACCGTGTTGCACAAATGCAACGTGGCACACCGTGTGGTGCACGCGCGACTGCGTTTAGTACAGGGAAAACAACAAACTGTCGGCTTCGTCTGCCCCAAATTCAGCCATGATGGCGAGGCTAGTTGGTCGGGAATCGATCGGGGTGGGTAGCGAGTTGAAGAGCGTCCATTACAATTCGCGGCGTTTGCTGGGGTTGATGTCTTTGGCCCTGGCACTGGTAATTGGCTCTGGCGCAAACGCCCTGGCCTTCGATTGCCTGACGTCCAAGCCGGCCGGAGCGCGTGGATATTGGCACTCACAGGCCGTCGCCGGCAAAACATGTTGGTTCGGTGCTGACTGGCGCTCGTTCCTGGCGAAGTCAAAAGCACAAGCGCAACCTTCCACCACTCAAGCGGAGCCCGCGCCGGTTGCGAAAGATGAGCCCAAGGACGAGCCTGACACCGAGCCTCAGGCACCAGCAGATGTGACGCCATCGACGGCGCAATCAACCGAGGCGGAGCGCTCGCAGGATCCGCCCGGACTGCGGCAGGCAACTCCCGCCGAGGCGGCTGCCTTGATCAATTCCATCTCGCTGGACTTCGAGCCCGCGGCGCCGGCCGCGCCGCCACCAGCCAAACCGCAGCGCAAGGCCGCACCAGAGACACAAGTCGCTCAATCGCACAACACGGGCGACTGGCTCATCACGTTTGGCGAGCTTGCAATCATCGGGGGCGTACTGGCGACGGTCATCAGACAATTCCGCAGACGCCGCGCCATGAAAGCGCAGCGCGCGCAGCCGCAATCTGCGCCCGTGAGCTTACGTTTTGCGCCGCCGCTGCAACCGGGCATCAGCCCCGACGTCCAGTCGGCGCAGCAAGTGCCGTGGGCGGCGGCAATGCGGTCCGCACGGACTGAGTCGCTTTCCGACGCCTGAGCGGCCAAGAACGTCTCGATATCACGAGCCGTTCGCCATCCCTCAATCAACTCGTTGAATCGAGCTGATCACGTCCCGCGGTCTGATAAGCTCTTCTGAGGTTATGTCGGGGACGCGATCGCATGAGGACGCCGAGCCGTCCGCTTTTCCGTCTTGCCGCCTGCGCCATTGCGTTGGTCGCCACGCTTTTCTCCGCCAGCGCGCAGGACTACCCCGACAAGCCGGTCCGCATCATCACCCACTCGGCACCCGGCGGATCGCCGGATGCGCTACTGCGCCTGGTTGGCGATCGGCTGTCGCAGATGTGGGGCCGCCAGGTCGTCGTGCTCAATCATCCGGGCGCCGGCGGCGCAATCGCGGCGCGTACCGCAGCGCAAGCCGCGCCCGACGGCTACACGCTCTATATGCCGGCCTCCTCGGCATTCGTGGCGTTACCGGGCCAGCAAGCCAACCTGCCCCTCGAGCTGCCGCGTGACTTCGTTCCGGTCGGGTTTGTGGCGGCGCAGCCGTTCATGCTGGCGGTGGTGTCGTCGCTCGGGGTCAGGACGTTGCCGGAGTTCATTGCGCTCGCCAAACGCAAACCCGGCGAGCTCTCCTATGCGACGACCGGGCGCGGAACGCTGTCGCATCTGACCGGTGAAGGTCTGCAGCAGCGCACCGGCATCAAGCTGCTCGTGGTCCCGTATCTAGGCGGCACGCCGGCGGCGCTCAACGATGTCATCTCCGGCCGCGTGCCGATGGTCATCGACGCCTACGCGCCGCTCGCGGGCGCGTTGCAGACCGGGGCGATCCGCGCGCTGGCCGTCGGCGCCGATCACCGGTTGCCGGATTTCCCGGACCTCCCCACGATCGCCGAAACGCTGCCGGGCTTCAGCCCCGGCGGCTGGCTTGCGCTCGTCGCGCCGGTTGGGACGCCCGATGAGATCGTGCGCAAGCTTGGCGACGACCTGCGCGCGGCCGTGCTTGATCCAACCACGCGGGCAAAGCTCGAATCGACCGGCAACTATCCAAACCCGATGACGCCGTCCGAACTCCTGACTTTCATCCGCGGCCAACAGGAGTCATGGAAGCCGGTGTTGGAAGAGATCGCCCGCAACCCGTGATGATCTCAAACAGCCTCTGCCACAAACTTGTTGCGCATCTTGCCCAACCCTTCGACTTCGGTTTCCATTACGTCGCCGGGTTTGAGGAAAGTGTTGGTGCCTTGGCCCACACCGCCACAGGTTCCGCAGCTGAAGATGTCGCCGGTATCGAGCGTGAGAATATGCGAGGCATATTCGATCTGCTCCTCGGGCGTGTAGATGAACTGCGAGGTGTTACCGTCCTGTTTGATCTCGCCGTTCACGCTCAGCCGGATGAAAAGGTTCATGTGATCCTTGACGAAGGCGCGCGGCACCAGAAAGGGCCCCATCGGGGCGAATTTGTCGTGGCTCTTGCCGTTGAGCCAATCCGAGCGCAATCCGGGCCGATCGGCGCGGATCTGCAGGTCGCGCGCCGACACATCATTGGTCGTCATGAACCCGGCCACGTGGTCGAGGGCGCGTTCAACTTTGATACGCTTTCCGGGTTTGGAAATGGCGAGCGCAATCTCAGCTTCCCAGTCGATCCGCTTCAGATCGGCCGGGATGGCGATGTCATCGAATGCACCGGCGAGCGTGCTCGAGGCTTTGAGGAACAGATAAGGCTTAGATGACGATTTCTCGCCGGTGAATTGCGGTCCGCCCGCCGGCGTCATGCCGGCCCGCAGCATCTCGTTGACGTGCTCCTGGAAGTTCTGCGCGGCATAAAACATCTTGCCGGGTTTGAGCACGGGCGGCAGCGCGTGAAGCTTCGCAACCTTCTCCGCACCAGCTGGCCATCCGTTTTTCTCGAGGAAGGCCACGATCTCCTGGAGCACGGCGAAATTGGCATCCCAATCTTCCAGGAGGCCGATCATGGTTTCGTTGGTGGTCAAACGCCCCTTTGCGTAAGCGGCATGCGCGGTTTTGAGATCGATCGCGTCCTCACCAAGCACGATTGCAACAAAGGCGGCCCCGTTGGGCTTTCGCAAGGTCGCAAGGCTAAAGGGTGTTCCGTTCAAGAGGAGCTCCTTAGGGTGCAGGGATAGGCCATGGAAGGTGTCGGGAAAGCGGTGGGGGCCGGAACTTTGGGCGAACCGTCTCGTTTGCAAAGGTACGAAGCCCGAGTGAGGATGACAATGACGAAACTCAAGGTTGCCATGGTCGGTGCCGCGCTCCTGACCGGCCCCGCGATGGGTCAGACGATCAATAATACATGGCAATACTCCCCGGCCGGCGTTCAGGACCAGGTCAAGCAAGCGCCTCAAGTCGGCGATCCCGCGCAGGTGGGCGGCACGCCGGCAGGAAACATCAAAGGCGCTCAAAGCCAACTGCAGGATCCGCGGCTTGTGCCGATGGGACCCATTATCCTCGTCCCATCTCGCCGCTGAGCCAAATTGGCAGGCCAGTCCTTTCGCGCTCCGAAATATTGAGGAACAGAACGATGAAAAACGCCTTCGCTCTTGTATGTGCCGTGTTGATCGCCTCGGTTTCGATCGCGAACGCGGCTTCCCACCGGCACCGGCACTACGGCTTCCGTGGCGGGGGAACCGCCGCAGCGGCTCACTTCCAGAACCAGTTCAACAAGAACACCTACTAGCCCGGAAGCTCATGCCTGGCGGGTGAAGTTCCGCACTTTTCCTGTCATCTATGGCCAAGGAGCTGATCATAAATAGATAATATTCAGCTGGCGGGCATAGATTCCATAGATGACGCCGCTTCCCCGCCGCGCATAGATGACGCGCCGCACCATAGGTGACGCGCAGTTCGTGATTTTTCAGCAATCCCAACGGGGGTATCGTGCGGCTTGCCTCTTCGCCAAGAAACGAGGCTTTACTGCTTGCCGCTGGGAAGGCCCCGCAAATCAAAGCCGCCGCCAGTTCCTGTCATCTATGGCTAAGGAGCTGATTACAAATAGATATTGATCAGTCGGCGCACATAGATTCCATAGATGACGTGGCGCAGGAGATAAAGAGCCTCGAGGACCCAGCCGCACGCGTCTGCGGCCTTTTCTGGCCACCTACGTAGAACTCACGAAAGCAGATCGATTTCTTCGCGGTCTCCGCGCGGAGACTCCATAGATGACCGTTCGCGGTGACGTTTTGGCGAGAAGTTTTTCCGGATAATCCCACTTGCCGCGCATAATGACGCCGACCACGGTCGGCTTTTTTCAAATTCACGCTGTCAAATAGCCCAGCCCGCACGCGGCCGGTCGCCCGGTCGAGCGAACGCCATCCAAAGGCAAGTTTTGCTTTTGAACTTGTCAATAGTTATCGAGAATTGGCCTCAAGCTTGGCGCGTGAGAACTCGGCGTTATCAAGAATCCGTCCAACGAGTTGCGCACCCACTCAAACCGACTTAAGCGAGGACTGAACGTTCTCACCGGGGCCTGAATGCGCACAGCCATCATTTGTGGGGGCGGCGTTGCGGGGCTGAGCGCAGCAATCGCGCTGGGCCGTAAGGGTTGGTCCG
>JAFAXD010000020.1 GCA_019241285.1 Xanthobacteraceae bacterium
AATTTCGTCAATCTGCTCGACCTCGCCGGGATAGCGGTTCCGGCGGTGCTTGCGGATGATGGCACGCCGTTCGGCGTGACCTTCCTGGCGCCGGCGCGGCAGGATGCGTTTCTCGCCAGTATCGGACGCGTATTTCATGCGGCGGCCGCGCTGCCGTTGGGTGCGCTGCAAGCACGGATGCCGCAGCTTGCGCCGACGCCGGCCGGACCGTTGCCGGGTGAGCTCGCAATAGCCGTTGTAGGCGCGCATCTTTCAGGCATGCCGCTCAATGGCGAGCTGCGCCAAGGCAACGCGCGGTTGCTGGAGGCGACTCTCACCGCGCCGAATTATCGATTGTTTGCCCTACCGAACTGCGCGCCGCCAAAGCCTGGCCTCTTGGGCGTGGCGCCTCGCTCGGGAGCCGCAATCGAGGTCGAGATATGGGCGCTTGGCTACGAGGCGTTCGGGCGTTTCGTGGCGGATGTCCCGGCGCCGCTTGCGATCGGAACGGTGACGCTCGCCGACGGCCGACAGGTCAAAGGCTTTCTGGTCGAGGCGCAAGCGACGGTCGGTGCTGAAGATATTTCCAAGCTCGGCGGCTGGCGCGCTTTTGTGGCGAGCAAAGCAGGATAGTGGAGCAGTTCGGCACGTGTCCCGGGCGCAGCGCAGCACGCAGCGATGCGCTGCAGACCCGGGACCGCCAAACAGCAACACATTTGTGGCGGTCCCGGATCAGCGGAGCACCGCTTCGCAAGTGCTGCGCGCTGCACCGCGTCCGGGACACACACCTACAATGACTTGGCGTAGGCTTCGTATTCCTCGCCGACCGTGATGATGTGGGCGTGCATGGCCGCGAAGGCGCCGGCACGGTCGCCGCGTAGGATCGCCTCAACCACTTGGTCGTGCTCGACGTGAGACTTGGCCAGCCGGCCGAGCAGGCGGAATTGCGCGCGGCGGAACGGCTGCACGCGGGTGCGAGTCGCGAAGGTCATTTCAGCGAGGTAATCGTTGTGCGCGCCCGCGTAGATGGCGGCGTGAAATGCCTCGTTGACCTCATGATAGCGCTGCGGATCGCCGCTGTGGATCAAGACCCGCAACTCTTCGTGCACGGTTTCTAGCGTCTGCCGCTCAGCAGGGGTCATGCGCTCGGCGGCCTTACCGGCACACAGAGCTTCCAGCTCCGCCATCGCTTCGAACATGCCGAGGATGCGTTCATGACTTGGCCGCGCGACCACAGCGCCGCGATGTGGACGCGTGTCGACAAGCCCGCTTGCTGCGAGCTGGCGGATCGCTTCGCGCACCGGCGTGCGGGAGACACCGAAGCGGCGCGCAAGGTCCATCTCGTCAAGCGTCTGACCCGGCGCGAGCGCGCCGCGCACGATGTCGTCGGCGAGCTGCGCGCGCAATTCCTCGGCGCGGGTTTTGCGCTGTGGCGGCCCGCGCAGCACATCATGTTCGCCGACCAGGAGGGTCATGTCTTGGCCTCGGCCGGCTTGTCGATGAAACTCACATGCGCCGCGACCACGTGCCAGCCATCGTCGAAGCGGACCCAGGTCTGCATTTGCCGCCCCATCTTGCCAGGGACCGAGCCCCGCTCGAACAAGGTTGAGGCCACCGCAAAATCGCGGCCGTATGTGGTGATCACGGTTCTCGAGAGTGTCCGCTCCAACCCGGCCGGGGAACGAGCGCCGCGAAAGGCCGCAATCTCATGAAAGCCATAGAGGTTCTCGCCGCCGCCATAACGGATCGTGCGTGGATCGTCGTGGAAGATCGAGTTGAGGGTTGTCACGTCATTGGTGACGAGGGCGGTCTCGTAACGCGCGAAGGCGTCCTTCACTTCGGCCACCACATCCGGCAAATCGATCTGCATCGACCCTTCCAGTTACAAATTCGGTCGCGGCGCGGCGACGACGCCCAACTTCTCCAACGCGTAGGCGATTCGCAGTGCGATGTCCTCGCGCCAGGGCGCAGAGATGATCTGCACTCCGATCGGCAGCGGTGAAAGCGGCACGGGGACGCAGACCACCGGGAGGCCGATGAACGAAATCGGCTGCGTATAGACGCCGAGGTTGGCGCGCACGGGCATCTCGATGCCGTCGAGGCGAAATGTCTGCTGGCCGATTTCCGGCGCGGTGCAGGGCGTGGCGGGTGCCAGGATCGCGTCGACACCGCTGAACAAGTTGAGCACCTCGGCCCGATACCAGCGGCGGAACTTCTGCGCCTTGGCGGCAAGCGTCCCCGGCACCATGGCGGCGGCGATGAAGCGGTCACGCACGGCCGGGTCGAAATCGTTGGCGCGCTTGCGTACGCGCTCGAGATGCAGGCTCGCGCCTTCGATGGTGGTGATGAGATAGGCCGCCGAGCGCGCCAGTGCGGCTTGTGGAATTTCGATGTCGGCCTTGGCGTGCAGCGCAGCCGCGACGCGATCGACGGCAATGCGGGCTTCGGGAAACAG
The DNA here is from genome assembly GCA_019241285.1 of Xanthobacteraceae bacterium. Taxonomy (GTDB): domain Bacteria; phylum Pseudomonadota; class Alphaproteobacteria; order Rhizobiales; family Xanthobacteraceae; genus JAFAXD01. The sequence goes on from JAFAXD010000020.1 coordinate 2,435, forward strand.
GCCTTTGGCAAAATAGCCAGCGGCTACCGCGATGCGCAATCCATCGCTGCCGGCTTCGAGTTGTTGGACAGTCGGCTCGACCGCGCGGTCGCTGCAGACCGGATCGTCCGGGTCGAACCCCTGCATCGCGTCATATGCCAACGCGAGGTCGCGCACGCTGCGGGCGAATGGGCCAAGGTGATCGAAACTCGACACGAACGGGAAGCTGCGATTGCGCGGCAGCCGGCCGTAGGTCGGTTTCAATCCGAAGATGCCGCACAGGGAGGAGGGTACGCGGATCGAGCCGTTGGTATCCGAGCCGAGCGCGATCGGAACGAGGCCACCGGCAACCGCACCGCCGGAGCCGCCGGAAGAGCCGCCGGTCATGCGGGTTCTGTCGTGCGGATTGCGCGAAGGACCGTAGTGGATGTTCTCGCCCGTGAAGTCATAGGCGTATTCGCCCATGTTGAGCGCGCCGATAAGGATCGCGCCGGCGGCCTCGAGCCGTTCGATCAGCGGCGCATCGCAGGTTGCCGGCGGAAGCTCGCGGTTGATCTTGGAGCCGGCGAGCGTCGGCAGGCCGGCGACGTCGAACAGATTCTTCACCGCGAACGGCACGCCAGCCAGCGGACCGAGAGACTGCCCTTGCGCGCGCTTTTGATCCAATTCTTTGGCCCGCGCCCGCGCGCGTGCGTCGGTCACAGCGGTGAATGCGTTGAGCACCGGGTCACGCGTCGAGATCGTCGCGAGTGCCTCTTCGACTACGCGCGCGGCGGTGATTGTTCCGTCGTTGACCGCCCGCGCGATCTCGGCGGCGGAAGCCCAGGCCGGGTCCACGAGCATCGAATCCATAATCAAGCCTTGAAGACGGGACCGGGCTCGGCGTCGTCGGGAAGCGGAAAGGCTTCGACCGCGGCGGCATGCTCAAGGGTGACGCGCAAGTTGGCGGCGATCGCCGGACGCCACGTTTCTCCGATTGGCAAATCGAGAGCGCGCGCGGCCGCGTCGATGAAGTCATCCAGGGGATTGCGAGTCATTGCGCCGTCAGCTCAGCAAAATGGCAGGCCGCCTCGCGCCCGCCTGGGAAGCTGCGCAGAGCAGGCATCTCGGTTTTGCAGCGGTCGACGCCGTTCGGGCAGCGCCCATAGAAGCGGCAAACGTTAGGGTCGGGATCAATCGGGCTGCGCGGTTCGCCGGTGAGACGCAGCCGCGTGTGACCGTGCTCGTTGATGCTCGGGACCGCCGCAACCAGCGCCTGGGTGTAGGGATGCAGCGGGTGATCGAACACCGCACGCGCCGGTCCGGATTCCACGATCTTACCGAGATACATCACCAGCACCCTGTCGCAGAGCAGGCGCACCACGCTGAGATCATGCGACACGAACAAATAGCTCATGCCGAGCTCGCGCTTGAGCCGCTGCAGCAGTTGCAGGATGACGACTTGCACCGAGACGTCAAGCGCCGCGGTCGGCTCGTCGAGCACGAGCAGATCGGGTTCGACCGCGACCGCGCGTGCAATGCCGACGCGGGCGCGCTGGCCACCGGAAAGCTGATGCGGAAAACGGGTCAACAATTCGAGCGGCAGACCGCAGCGGCTCGCCGCCTCTTCGACTTTATGGCGCAGGTTGGTACCCGACAGTCCGCGCAACCGCCGCAACGGATCGGCGATCGCCTCGAACGCAGTGAAGCGCGGATTGACGCTCTCGCCCGCGTCCTGGAACACCATCTGGATGCGTTTGCGGTCCTGGTCGCGGGCGAAGCGCCGCGCCGGCGTGTGCGAGAGCTCGCGTGCGCCGAGCTTGATGCCGCCGTCGGTCGGATCGAGCAAGCGGGTGAGCACGCGCACGAGGGTGGACTTGCCGCAGCCGGACTCGCCGACAAGCCCGACGGTTTCGCCCTGCGCGATGGTGAAGCTCACGTCGTCCACCGCATAGACTTGCGGCAGCTTTTCCGGCCCACCGGCAAAGCGCTTGCGCAACCGGGCGATCGGTCCGGCGGGTTTGCCGGCCGGGAACCGCTTGGCGAGTTCGGTGATGTCGAGCAGCGTGGTCGTCATAGTGGATTCCAGCAGGCGACGGTGTGCGGATTCTCCGGCGGCATGACCGGCAGCGGCTGATCACAGCTCGCAAGCTTGCGTGGACAGCGTTCCGAATAGCGGCACGGTGGCAGGTCGGCGCGGCGCAGGTCGGGCAGCGAGCCCGGGATCGACGCGAGCTGATCAAGACTGGCGGCGGTGTCGGGTGTCGCCGCGATCAGCTCGGCCGTATAGGGATGGCGCGGATGCGCAAACATCTCCTGCGTTTCCGCGAGCTCCACGACATGTCCGGCATGCATGACGGCGATGTGTTTGGCGCGCTGGGCGGCAAGCGCGAGATCGTGGGTGATGAAGATGGTCGCCATGCCGATCTCGGCGGCAAGCTCCCCGATCAGGTCCATGATCACCGCTTGCGTGGTGACGTCGAGCCCGGTGGTCGGTTCGTCGGCGATCAGCAACGAGGGCTTGGCAGCCAGCGCAATGGCGATCATGACGCGCTGGCACATGCCGCCCGACATTTCGAACGGATAGGCCTTGGCGCGCCGTGCCGGATCGGTGATGCCGACTGCGCGCAACAACTCGATTGCGCGCGCCGGCGCCTCGCGCCTGGTCACGTCCGCATGGCGCAGCAACACGTCGGCGATCTGGCGGCCGACCGGACGGATCGGGTTGAGCGCAGTGCGCGGATTTTGAAAGATCATGGCGATCTCGCGCCCGCGCACTTTGCCGATCTCATCGGGCGTGGCGTGGAGCAGATCGAGCGCGCCGAGCATCGCCTTGCCGCCGGTCACGCGCCCGGCCGGATCAAGGATGCCCATGATGGCGTAGGCGGTGACCGATTTGCCCGAGCCGGACTCGCCGACGAGGGCGAGCGTCTCGCCCTTGCCGACCGCGAAGCTCACATTGTCGAGAGCCTTGACGATGCCCGAGCGGGTCCGGAACTCGACCGACAGATGCTCGACCTGCAGCGCCGGTGCAACGATCACGTGCGCCTCCGTGGATCAACGATGTCGCGCACGCCGTCGCCCAGCAGATTGAAGCAGAACACCGCGATCATCAGGGCGAGGCCGGGAAACAGCGCGATCCACCACTCGCCGGAGACGATGAACGCCGCGCCTTCGGCGACCATGATGCCCCACTCGGCCGTCGGCGGCCGCACGCCGAGGCCGATGAAGGACAGGCCCGCCGCATTCAGAATCGCGTAACCCATGGTGAGCGACATCTGCACGACAAGAATGGGAAAGACGTTGGGGAGTACCTGGAAGCTGACGATGCGGAATTCGCTGTTTCCGGAAAGCCGCGCCGCTTCAACAAAGCCGGCTTCGCGGCGCACGTTGGCTTCCGCCCGGGCGACGCGGGCGTAGAGCGGGAAGTTGACGATCGCGGTGGCCAACACGATGTTCTGCACCGTATTGCCCAGCGCGGCGACAATGCCCATGGCGAGCACGAACAGCGGAAACGCCATGATGGTGTCGGCGAGCCGGCCGACAATGCGGTCGGTCCAGCCGCCGTAGAAACCGGCGGCGACGCCGGCGAGCCCGCCCATCAAAAACACCAGCACGACCGAGGCGACCGCGATGCCGAAGTCGAGCCGGGTCGCGACCACGACGCGGCTGAAAATATCGCGGCCGAGCTGGTCGGTGCCGAACCAGTGCTGCGCGGACGGCGGCTTGAGTGCCGCGACCGTGTCGCTCGCGAGCGGGTCATAGGGAACGAGAGCGGGACCGAACACCGCCGCGAGCACGATCAGCAGGAACAGCGCGAACGCAAACCCGGTGACCAGGTTTTCGCTGAGCACATAGCGGATATGGCTCAGCGTCGCTGCCAAGCCACTCTGTCGCGGGGCGGTCGGGCGCGGTGGAGGCGTGAAGGTTGTGGCCGGCTCCGGCGGCAGCACGGTGTCGGCGGTGACCGAGGCTGCCTGCACCAGCGCCGCGCCGATGGCGGCATCCGGGTCGGCTCGGTCTGTTGCAATGCTGCTCATGCTTCAAGCCTCACACGCGGATCAATCAATCCGTACAGAACATCGATCAGCAAATTGAGTGCGACGTAGAGGATCGCCATGGTGAGCACGAAGCCCTGCACCGGGGCGAAATCGGAAGCGATCAAGGCCTCGACAGCGAAGGAGCCGATGCCGGGCCACGCAAACACCTTCTCGACCAGCACGTTGGCGCCGAGCAGGAAGGAGAACACCATGCCGAGCGTGGTGATCACCGGCAGCATGGCGTTACGGAACGCGTAGGTGACGATCACCGTATAGGGAGCAAGCCCGCTGGCGCGGGCGGTGCGCACAAAGTCGGAGGAGAGCACGGACAGCATCGAGGCGCGGGTCATGCGCGCAATCGGTGCGAGCGAGAAGATACCCAGCGTGAGAGCCGGGAGGATGAGTTGCTTGAGGGCCGCGACGAAGGTTTCAGGATCGCGGGCGATCAGGCTATCGATCAGATAGAAGCCGGTCACCGTTGGCGGCGCGCTGTAGAACACGTCCAGGCGCCCGAGCGGCGCCGGCGCCCAGCCGAGCAAATAGTAGAACACGTAGACCAGGATCAGGCCGGTGAAGAACACCGGGAGAGAGACGCCGGCCGTGGTGACGATGCGGCAGGTGTGATCGATGATCGAACCGGGTTTGGTCGCCGCCATGATGCCGAGTGGGATGGCGATCGCCATCGAGACGATCAGGCCGAGCAGGGTGAGCTCGGCTGAGGCCGGCAGGCGGGCGCGGATCTCCTCCGCGACCGGCTGGCCGGTGGTGAGCGACTTGCCGAGATCGCCGTGCGCCAAGTCGACGACGTAATGGAAGAACTGAATGATCAGCGGCTGATCAAGGCCGAGCGTGGCGCGGATCTGCTCGATCGCCTCTTTGGTGGCGGCAGGCCCGGCGAAATAAGCGGCCGGATCGCCGGGCAGCGCGCGCGTGAGCAGGAACGTGACGATCACCACACCGATGAGGCTCGGTATGGCGGCGAGCACGCGCTTGAGCAGCATGCTTCCCATGCGGCGTCATCCTTTGGCGAGGGCGCGATAATCGAGGCGACGATGGAACCAGTACTGATAGCCGGAGATATTCTTCTGCATCGCCACGTTGACGTAGGGCTGATAGAGCGGGATGCGCGGGATGTCGGCGAAGGCAAGATCGACGAAGCCGTCGACGTCCTTGTCGTACGTCGCCTTGTCGCCGACGCTTGCGGCAGCTCCGGCACCGTCGATGAGCTTGTCCATTTCCGGCGACTGGTAGCTCATCGTGTTGAAGATCGAATTCTTGCCGTGATAGCACCAGATGAAGAAATACTCCGGATAATCGAGCCAGCCGGAGAACACGTTGGTGTAGAGCGGCATCACCTTCTTATTGAGCTCCGTGCGCCAAGTCGCGCCGGGGATTTTGTTGATGGTGGTCTTGATGCCGATCTGCGCCAAGCTCTCCTGCGTCAGCACGCAGATCGGCTCGTTGACGCCGGCGAAGCCTAAGTCGAATGAGAGCGTGGTCTCGAAGCCTTCCGGATAACCGGCCTCGGCGAGCAGTTGCTTCGCCTTGGCGAGATCGGTGTTGTATTTGTGCGCCTCCGGCCACACCGGTTCGGTTTTCGCATCCGCGGGAGCGCCGTAGAGCGGCTTTGCCAGGCCGAACAAAGCGGCGTCCATGATCTTCTGATACGGGATCGCATAAGCGATGGCTTGACGGACTTTCAGGTTGTCGAACGGCGGCGTCTTCACATTCATGCCGATGTACTGAATGCCGTTGGAGTAGGGCGTCGACACGATGTTGAGCTTGCCGGCATCACGCAGCTCGACGAAATCCTTGTTCGGGAGATCGTAGGAAATATCGGCGTCGCCGCGTTCCAACAGCGCGCGGCGATTGCCGGCCGACGGCACCATGCGCCAGATGATACGGCGCATCTTCGGCAGCGGGCCGCCCTTCCAGTTGTCGAACCGCTCCAGGATGACTTCGCTGCCGGCGTTCCAGGTCGTGACCCGATAGGCGCCGCTGCCGGCGGTGTTGAGCTTGGTGTATTCGAGCCCCCAGGGGTCCTTGTCGGTCACCTTGCTCTTCACGAGCTCGGAGTTGACGACGCACGGCACGATCACCGCGAGGTCCGGGATCGTGAGGCGGTCCTTGGTCAGGAAATCGACGCGGATCGTGTTGTCGTCGAGCACGACAAACTGCTCGGGCTTGGTGAGCGAGCCGGCGCCCATCTGAAACGTCGGGAAACCGCCGACCGTGACGGCGCGGTCGAGCGACCACTTCACGTCCTTGGCGGTGACCGGCTTGCCGTCCTGGAACGTGGCGTTCTTCTTGAGTTTGAACGTGACAGACATGTCGCCGATGTTCATGTCGTCGGCGAGCTCGAGCTTGAACTTGTCGCGGTCGTAGTATTGCGTGCCGTTCGGCAGCGTCTTCATCTCGTGGCTGATGAGCCGGTCGTAACAGTTCCACGAGACCTCGTAGCCGGGCACGTTGGTGCCGATGCCGTGGATGTCGAGGTTGTTCGGCCCGCTCTCCGAGACGATGAGCAGCGTCTCCTGCCGCCCCTGCGCCCGCGCCGGCGAGAACACGGCCGGTGCCGAAACTGCCCCGCCGGCGGCGAGCGCCGTCATGGACTTGAGAAAATCGCGACGTTTCATCAGCGTCCCCGTTGGCTTGGCCATTATGTGTTGGGGTCTGCCCCGCAAGGCTCATGCCAATTGGCTGGGCCGCGGGAGGCCATTGAGAACAAGGAGCTTTCCCAAGCATCGGGCGGGGACGCCGCAGCTCCTGCCGCCGGATTGCATACAAAGGCAGGCGTTTTGCCGATTCTTTAGGCGCGACATGAAAAAGCAACGGGCCCGCGAGTTGCGGGCCCGCCGCCCTCCGCGCGTGTTGTTCTATTCGGCCGGCGTCGCCACCGCGTGGGCAAGGGGCGGCGCATCGCTCGCGACCGCCGGATAGCGGCTGAGCCCGTAGAGGAACGCCGCGACCAGGACGTAGGCGACTGCGACGGTGGGCGTCACCGCGAGCCCGACCGCCTCGCCATGCATGAAGCCGAAGAAGGTGAGCACCGCGCCGGCCAGCGCAAAAGCCGAGGCCTCCACGAACTTGCGCTCGATGGTGAAGATGCCGATCGCCCCAAGGACGAGTCCGGTCAGGATCGAGCCGCCGCCGAGCACCGAGATGCCCTGGTAGAGCACGCCCTGGCCGGCAAGCTTGTCGAAGCCGACCGCCGCGGCGCTGGTGCCCGCAGCGCCGAGCACCCCGTCGATCATGGTCTTGGAGAACGCGGCGATGTGCGGCACCAGGGCCAGTATGATCGCCGGTGCGTGGCTTTGCGGTGAGGTCTGGAACGCCTGGGCGCCGATCAACATGCCGATGTAGAGCAGGATCGGTACGATTGCGACGACCGGGATGAACGCGAGCAGCACGGCGATGATCCCGAACCAAGCCAGGATGATGACCATCAGTCCGGTGGCCGCGGAGTATCCGATGCGTCCGCCCATCGCCTTCCAGCCGGGGTGGCCGATATAGACCGCGTTGATGAACGGATTGCCCATCACGCAGCCGATCAGGCTGACGACACCGTCGGCCGTGAGCACACGGGTGGTTGGATAGTGATCGCCGGCCGCCTCCGCGCTTTCGACGTTGTCCATGGCCTCAACGAGGTCATAGATACCGAACGGGATCGCGGTGATCAGGATGACGCCAAGGAACTCGAACCCGGAGAAAATCTGGTTCACCGCGGGAAGCGGCACGGAGAAGCCGAAGCCTGCAACCGCATCGGCGAGCTTGCCGATGGCCATGCCACCGAAGTTGAGGCCGAAAATATTCGAACCCCAGGCGATGATGGTTCCGACGATAATCGCGACGAGGCCGGCCGGCATCCCCTTGGGATATTTGATGCCGCCGAACCAGCTCACCAGAATGATCGCGAAACAGGTAAGCCCTATCACCGGCGTCATGTACATTTCCAGCGCAGGCCGCATGGAAATGAAGGTGATCGAGACGCCGGCGAGCGTGCCGAGCAAGGCGCCACGCGGGGTGATGCGCCGGATATAGGGCGCGATGAACCCGCCGATCATCAGGATGAAGCTTTGGAAGAATACCCAGACGAGGCCGGCGCTCCAGCCTTTGATCGGGTCGCCGGTCTTGGCGGTGATCGGCAGCATGATCACGAAGGTGACGATGAACATGTGCGGCACACTGATGCCGGACGGCAGCGCGCAGACGTCGTCGCGGCCGGTCCGCTTGGCAAGCCTGTAGGCGAGCCAGGCGTAGTATACGGTTGACAGGAACATCATCAGGCCGACGGCCGGCAGAATGCGCCCGAATACCAGCGAATCCGGCATTTTCAGCACAAACCGCAGCAGCGCCGTGAGCGTCAGCATGTTCACCAAGATATTGGTGCCGAAGCCGAAAAAGGCGTTCCAGTCACCGGCTGACCAGAGCTTTGGCTGAAACGTTGATGTTGTAGTTGATGTGGTCGACGCCATGCACATGCCCTCCGTGAGCCTGCCGCAAACGCAGACAGGGAGCGTCATCTACAAATTGTGAATGCAAGGCATGCGCCAAACTGGCGGAGGTGGGGCGCGTCGAGGCGCGGGCCAGCACCGAGTATTCGCAAAAAATGAAACGGGACCGGGCTTTACGGGAGCGATGCTGACGATGCGGGCGGCTCCGCACCAAGCGGATGGGTGCGGAGTGAGCCTAATGACGTCTGCCGCGAATTTGAGCAGCGGCGCGTTCTTGTATGCAGATTCGTATACAAATTCGGCAAGGGGCTCAGGCGTGGAGCACCTTGAGGACTGGGTGCGAGGCCGAGACCCAGCCGAAGATCCCGCCCTGGGCCTTGATCATGGCTAGCCC
>JAFAXD010000018.1 GCA_019241285.1 Xanthobacteraceae bacterium
CGGTCTGGGTGGCGGCGAGGCGGAACGGGCTGCCCGCAAGTCCGCGGTGTCCCGGTGCGTGGCAGAGAATGAAATCCGCATCGGTCAATCCCGGAGCAAGCGATGGCCCTGGCGTGTGCGCCAGCCGCGTGGCGCCGCCACTGACACCGGCTGCAACGGCGCTGCCGGCGAGCGCTGCGGCGCCAGCAAGCAACCACAGCCGTATGCGGGTCAATCGCGGGCTCATTCAGCCGCGATCCGCGGCGGCTCGCTGGCCGCCGGCCGGCGGTGCGCCCACAAAAAATGCTGCCCTGCGTCGGTGATTACGACAATCGCTGCCCCGTTCGCGCCGCTGCGTCGTGCCACCAGACCGCGATCGCAGGCCTCCTCCCACACGGGAAGGCGCGGGCAGGAGGTGCGCCACGTGTCGAAGACTTCGGCATAGGAGCGTGGCTCGCGCGCCACCCACTCGACGAGGTCGAGCACGAGCGATTCGATATCATCGGACATGGCCACCCTCCGGTCGTCCATCCGCCAACGAAGCCGCCGCAACGCGCGAACTTACCATGTGGCGGGCTTTGCCGAAATGGCCGTGCGCGCGGGTTTATCTATTGGGGACGCGCCCAAGCCGATGTTTCGGCTGGTCACGTTTCGGTCGAGGTAGGGGGCGGCATCTTGGCGGGGTACAGAGACAGAAGTGAGAATGCAAAGCTGAGAATCCGCCGGTCAAGCCCAGCCCCGAGGTCACGGGGCCTCACGGCCTTCGGGCACACGAATGTCAGCGTATTGCGCAATCCGTCCGGCCTGAAAAATTCTCGATTGATGGTGACGGTGAATTCCTGCAGACCTCTCTTACCAACAACAAATCCAAGAAAAAGTCCGTTCAAATATGTATACATGTGCTGCACGATGCGGACGTCGACCGGTAGCACCGCCAACTCCAGAGTCTGATCCGCTTGCGGCGCAGGCATGGCGAATTCCAAGGTCGCCTGGTATCCGTCGATCCACGTGATGCCCGCTTCGGGTGCGCTCCAGCCTGTCGTCGCCCAGTTCTGGAAATTGCCTCCGATTCCAAAAACCATTGTCCCGTTCCAGTTCGCCACACTCGACATGCTCGCAGGGTCTCTCGTCGCGTTAAGCCACAATTTCGGGAGGAGTTGAAGGATCAGTGTGCGAGCGTCGCGGGTGATCCAGTGGTCCTGAACTCGATTTTCTGCTGTTCCGCCAGCGCGCGCACATGAGCGAGAAAGAGGCGTCCGGCCTCGCCGGGGAGGAAAACCGCGGCGCGAATGTCCGTCTCCGCACTCGCATCACCGCGCGTGGTTCCAAACCAAAGCCGGACGCCGAGCGCTCCAATTTGGATGTGGAATGTATCAGCCCATTGGTCGATGGCGGATGGGCGCTGCGGCAAGCTGAATTTTTCAGACCGCAGTTGACCGTTGCTGGGCTGTGCTTGAGCGCTTGCCGGCGAGGAGCCCGAGGGTTCTGCTGTTTTCGGCGCCGGTGGTTCATCTTGTTTGCCATGTGACGTCCTCACTCCGCCATGAGCATGTTACCAGGATGTCCCAGAGCGGGCGATGAAGTGCTGTGAGGATCACAGCAACACGAAGCAACGCATGTCATGGCCGCTGCCACCACCGCATCGTCCGTTCCGCGCTACCACGATCTCGTTTGGAGGCACAAGCGATCCCTCGCCAAGATTACGCTTGTATTACATGTATGCGCTGCGCGACGTCCGCTTTTTTATAGTTTTCTTATTGTACTCGATCGGCGAACAGAATTTCGAGTGCCGAACTGTGTGCGCGGCACAACCGTGATATCTATTCAGTTATAGCGAGTTCATGAGCTCCGCCGCGTTCCAGGAAGCCACGACGATCAGGGTTGCGTATCCGCAACACAGGCTCGCTGTCGCCGGTGCGGGGGGCTCGCGGAGAGGCCACTAGCGGTTTTTTTTCGGCAAGCATCGAGCCCCCGTGCCGGCGATCCGCGCGTCGAACGTGAGGCGGTAGATTAGTGCCTAAATCTCTGTCAGCGCCGGATTTTCGGCGGGGCTGTAATGTTGCTATAATGTTTCTGCAATGATTGGACACCGCTGAGTAGCCGGAGAGAATGCATGCGCGTCCTGGTCGTTGAGGACGATCCTCAGCTGGGGCGCTGGCTCCGCGAAACCTTCATGGCGAGCTTCGGAGAGGCCGACCTTGTCACTTCGCTTGAAGAGGGCCGAGCTGCGGTGGCTGTTCGCCAGTTCGATCTTGTCGTCATCGATCGCGGCCTGCCCGACGGCGAGGGAGCCGATCTGTTGGCTGACTTGCGCCGGCAGCAACCAACTCCGGCAATACTAATGCTCACCGCGCTTGATGACCCGACGAGCGTCGCACAGGCGCTCAACAGGGGAGCGGACGACTATATTTCGAAGCCATTCGCGCCAGTCGAACTGGTCGCACGTGCAAGAGCCGTGCTGCGCCGCGTGCTTCTCGACAAGGGCGCCGTTGTCAGCATTGCCAACCTGGACTACGACGTCATCAATCGCGCGGTCTACATTGATCAGAAGCCGATCCTGGTGCCACGGCGCGAATTGGCAATTCTCGAAGCCATGGTCCGACGTGCAGGTCGGGTTGTCGAACGAAACACGCTGGAAATTGCAACTTATGGATTTGATGATGAGATCCAATCGAATGCAATCGACGCTCACATTTCACGGCTGCGCCGCCGCCTTCGCGAAGCCAACTGCAGGGTGACGATTCGACCGATCCGCGGCCTCGGCTATTTATTGAATGACGAATAGTGACTGCTGAGTTGCGACGTCCGATGAGCATCCACCGCTCCATCACGCTCCTCGCCGCGACGCTCATCGGAGCCGTGACAACGATCATGCTGCTGTGCGCGGCCGCTTTGTTGATCCGCTTCGGAGGCGATGACGATGGGACGTGGGGAGCGACGCGAGTGGCGGACGTGCTCAAGAATGCCGTCACGCGTAACGAGCAGGGCCAGCTTTCCATCAAACGAACGCATCAACTTGACGCGCTCATGCGTGACTTTCCCACGTTCTGGTACATCGTATCCGACAAGACCGGGCAGGTCAGCTACGGACCCGTGCCCAAGTGGGTGCCGCCCAAGGCGGCGCTGCAGCAAGACGGGACGAGCTTCCTCGCATTCGCAATCGATCGCGAAACTGGAAATTTGAACCTGAAGAAAACCGCCGCTGTCAGGCGCACGCCTCTCGGCGATATTTCTATTTTAACGGGCGGCGTGTCCTACACTGCGGCGCAACTCACGTTCGGAATGCTGACCGACGCGACCGTGATCGCGCTTCCGATCATTCTGGTCTTGGTGGTGACGGCGATCACTGCATTGGTTTTTGTACCGACGTTGATCGCGCGCCCGATTCGCGCGGTCACCCATGCCGCCGAGCTGATCGACGGCGTACCGGATGGGCGCCGTTTACCGGAAGAGAAGGCGCCGAGCGAACTGCTGCCATTAGTGGCTGCCTTCAATCGCGCCCTCGGCCGCATCGACGTTGCATCAAGGGCGCAACGCACCTTCCTGTCTTTTGCGGCGCATGAATTGCGAACGCCGCTCACGAACGCACGGACAACACTGGAGCAGGTCCAGGACCCTGCTCTTCGCGTCAGACTGATCGCCGAAAACGAGAGACTGTCATCGATCGTGACCATGCTTCTCCAGCTGGCGCGGATCTCGCTCGAACCCACAGAGCAGACCAAGGTCGATCTCGTTGCCCTTGCGCGGCGGGTCGCGGCGGAGCACGCGCCTATGGCCGTCAAGAATGGAAGCGATATTGAATTCGCTGAGCCCGATAGCCCGGTTTGGGTACGCGGTTCTGAAACAGCCATCTCAGTTGCAATCTCGAACCTCATCAGGAACGCGGCATATCATGGCCGATCCGAGCGTCCCATCCTGATCAAGGTTGACGCTCCGGCACAGTTGAGCGTTGTCGATTCCGGGATCGGGCTGAGGCCTGACAGGTGCGAGGATCCGCTTGAGCCACCTCGACGCGGCAATGGTCGAACGGAAGGCACGGGCCTTGGCCTCTCAATCGTCTCTCAGGTCATGGCCACGCACAATGGCTCGGTCGCGATCGGTGATACGCCAGGGGGCGGTACCACGGTCGAGCTGAGGTTCCCGGTCGATCGCCCAGTGGCGAACTGAGCTTCTGGTCCGTCTTCAGCAGCGGGCTCGCGCAGGCACTTTGCCACGCCAGCGTAATGTCCAAGTAACCTCCGTGGGAGATCGTGTTGCCCGCTCTTGAATGACCTCGGCCATCCATCGTCGAGGAAGCTCGTTTCTAGACCGAGTGTAGAGGGCGGCCGAGGCTGACCGGCTATCGGCTTGGCGGCGCGCGCGTTGGCGTCGTCGCCACGGAAAGGGGAAGGCAATGAACGATCTTCAACGCGCCAGGTGGCTAACCCTCACGTTCTTCTCTATCATTTTGGGCAGTTTCCTGGCTGGGCTCGCCTTCTGGCAAGCGCTCAAACATTTTGAACAGCCCAAAGATCAAG
>JAFAXD010000285.1 GCA_019241285.1 Xanthobacteraceae bacterium
GGTTCTGGATCGGGACGTTAACGCGTGCCGAATAGATAAATCCGCGCTGACTGAACCAGGTGGCAATGGGCGCAACCTTCCTGTAGGCTGCGCCCTTCATTTCGGCTTGCAATTCCCTACCAATGTTCCCATTCTGTTCTCATGACAGTGGAAACCCTCGGAGACGCATTGGCGGCTGGCTGGCGGATCACCGCGCGCTGCGCTTGGGGTAAGCGTGACGCCGGGAAGTCGCGGCGTGAATGCGTCTACATCCGCGAGCTTGACCTGGAGACGCTGGTTTGGACGCGCGGGCCGAACTTCCCGCTGTCGAGCCTAGATGGTCGGCTTCTGTGCCCGCGCTGTAAGTCGCGACGAGTGGCGGTGCTGTTTCAGCCGCCGTCAGTATCGAAGTCGCGTGCGGGGTAACGGCACCCGTGCCGCGGCCGAGTTAGGGACCGAACTGTAACTCAGTCGTCACACTTCGGGACGAACATGGGGGCGCGCTTGCGTAGTCCTCCCAGGATTCCAAGGGCTGCGGTCCCGGTCGCTCGTTGCATCGACCCTCGGCGATCGGGACCGACGTTTTATGGCTCCTCATGGCACCGGGTTCAGCGCCGATTGGCGGACAAACGTTTGTCTCTAGTGGCTCCCGACGACTAGTGATATTGTTGACCGGCCGACTTTATGTAGTCGGCGGGGGCGTGAGATCGTACAGACCTATCGCCTATATGCTTTCAACGCGGACGGTCATATCGATCAGCCGCCCATGGTCTTCGACGCTGCCAATGACGACGAGGCCGTGGACAAGGCCAGAGCACTCCTCGACGGCCATGACATCGAACTTTGGTTGGGCGAGAGACTGCTTGTTCGCCTCCGGCCCCCGGCGAAGTGAACCGGCATTGTCCGGTGAAGCGCCTAGTCATTCTCACGCGTCGGCATCACGGGCCGCCCGTGCCAGTCCTGTACCGGATCGGCTTCCTTCCATTCGGCCCATTCGGCCGAACGAGGACACGGCTATTTCGTCGGCCGTTAAGAAGCCCTCGAGAGCAGGTATTCGCGCGCCGCCTTCTTGCATTGGACCTTGGAGCGGAGCACGTCACTTGGGTGTCGCCAGGATAGCTTGAAACGGATCACTGCTTGATGGCGACAGCAGTGGTGGTGGCAGAATGCGATCAGGTGATGCAGCCTTGCTCGCGCATGTTGGTGAGCGTCATTGGTGGACCGGGTTCGCGATTTTGCCTCACCATCTTCTATCCGAGCGCTGAGTCCCGGTCTTCACCCAATCGGTCGAGGGGCCTGACTGCTTACGGCGGTCCCTTCCGCTTCGCCGAGCTTGCAAGCATGCCCAACACGAGGAACTACGCTCTCACCGAGACGTTTAGCCGACATAACTAACTGGAAGGTGAGCGCAATAGGCAATGGGCAAGTGGTTTCTATGGCTCGCCATCTTGGCGATGTGCTTAATGGTGGCGTTGTTGTTCACGGCGCTGACGATTTGAGGCGAGGTCTCGGATATTACCCGGAACGCCGCAGCCAAAAGAGCCAAGCGATCCCGGCGATTATGACGGCGATGCAAATCGGGACTGTGATGTAGGTGTCGGCCATAGCCCAATGTTAAGACATTTTACATTTCGTCGCTACGTCATTTGAGATGGTGGGGTTCGTCTGAATAGCGCGTCGGTTCTCCTGGACACGGCGCGTATGTTCGGGCGCAAAGTGAGCAAGACGCTCCGGCGTTGGTTCGCCGTGTTCAGGCTACTCATCCATAAATGAGAAGGGCGATGGCTCCCACCAGAACGGTCCCCGTAACGGCGAGTACGTACAGTCGGATGAACTTGTGCTGATCCATTCCCCCATTTTTAATCGGGTTCGTGACAGTGGGATGAATAACCCATGCTTGACGTAGAGATGGCGGCCCTACGCGTGATTTTTGACGCAACCCAATACGTCGCACTATCCCGATGTCCGGTTTGCCCCAACAACGACCGAATGGCGGATGGTGAAATGTGCCAAACGCGGAAGTTAGCTTTATCTCTCAATCCCTCACGCGGAAGCAATCGTCGCTGCCACTGCAACGTGAGATGCGGTGCACCACAATGCGAGGAACAGATGCACATGGGCCGACCGCTTCCTACCCGACGGTATTTGCTGCGCACAGCAATTTCTGGCGCGTTTGCGGTCCTCGCACCTCATGGACCGGGGCGCGCATCAGACAAGATGACGCGCGAGCAAGCTCAATATCAGGATCAGCCTAAGGGCATCAGCATGTGCGCGACCTGCACGTTGTTCGAGCCACCCCGGTCGTGCAAGGTCGTTGAGGGCGATGTCAGCCCGCAGGGCTGGTGCAAGGCCTTCGCTCTCGCCGATTAGCCGCCGCCCTAAGCGAACAGCGTGTGGTCGATCGGACCATTCGGCACCACGTAGCCGTAACGCATGTTCGAGGGCTGCGCGCCGTTCTTCTCATACTCGGCCTTCAGCGCTGCGAAACGATCTCCAGAAAGCCCCAGCATCGCGCGCTTCGGCTGGATGTCGTAAAGCCTCGCGTTGTTGCCGCCGAAGATAGCAGCCTTCACAGGTCCATCGGCCGGGCCTAACGGCGAGAAGCCGTACTTCTTCTGCATATCCTCGGGGATTTCGAGCCTGCGCAGGCCCTCGATCTACCACTGCGGCGAACCGGTCCAGAGCGAGTCCGTACCCCAGCAGACGTGATCGGCGCCAAGACCCTTCATGAGCGTTCCCATCAGCGCCGCGCAGACGTTGGGCTCGGCAACGAGCGTGGTCGCAAACAACTGGCCGACGTCACCGTAGACGTTGCTCACGCCATACTGCTGCGGAATATCGGCGAGATCGCTGGTCCAGGCGATGCGGCCGGTGCGGTTGAATTCGGCGAGCGCGAACGCTGGATCGCCACCGACGTGGCGATAGGCCGAGTGATAGATGATGAAGTTGAGATTTGGCCAGTCCTTCGCAGCTTGGCCAACATCAGCAACGTCAGCGAAACCGCGCAAGTTGGGAAATTGCTTCTCCACGCCCGGCGCGAACAGACCTTTGTGAATGCACACATTCTTGATGCCGGCCTTCACCATCAACTCATACCCCTTGTAGGCGACCTTCTCGTCGTCCATACGCCAAGGATAACGGCTGATCTCCTTATGGGTATTATCGCCGATCGTGTAGCCCTTGCACGACTCTGGCTTGAGCTCCAGCCCGGCCTGCAGCTTCTCCAGCCAACCCGGCTGGCCAGGTGTGAAAATGACGTGCGAAAACAGACGGCGCGAGCCCGCTTCCTTGTTCACCTTCTCCCGCGCCGCCGCCATCTGCTCGTTGGTGAGGAACCAGTCTTGCTCGATGTCGGACGGCGCCGACGAGATCAGCGCGATCTTAGTATCGCTATCGAGGAAAATCTCCTTCTTGTAGTTCTCAAACTTGAGATCCTCGATGGTCTGTTCCTTATCGGCGAGCTGCTTGTTCCAGCCAGCTTTGCCGACAGCCGTGCGCATATTGACGAACGTCATAATGCGCGTGTCGTCGCGTAAGAAATGCGTATGCATGTCCATGATGAACTGGTCCTTGAGCGCGTTCGCGCGCTCCTGGGCCATGGCAGGGGTCGCGGCCTCCGCCTTGCTCACGTCGAAAAGGGGACCGTAGACCTCGTTCATCGCCACGAACGACGCCGCCATGCCGGCGGCAGTCTGGAAAAACCTGCGCCGATCAAGCCCCTGCTTGCCGCCTAGATCATCGGCCATCGCCAACAGCCGCGCCTCGACCTCGCGCTGCCGCTCATTCTGCGGGTCAGGATAGAACTCATCGCTGGAGACGATCTGCGTCGGAATGGGCGTGTGATGCGGCAGCAATTCCGACGGCAGCAATTCGGCGAGTTCCTTATCGGTGAGCTGGCTGCTCATGCTTTTCTCCGTTGCCGGCCGACGCGCACTTGCGGCTGCGGGCCGGCGTTACATTTAGCAAAAACATCGGGTGAGGGGGAGAGTGGAATCACCTCAGCTCTGTCGCATCGAAGAGGTTATCGGCTTTCATAACCGCATCGTAGCGACCGCGAGGGTCGAGTTCGCGATTCATCTTAGCGAGACCTGCTAAAGCTGACATGGGTATCGTGTATTTGAGGCCGGCACCGCCCTGCCGGGGGCGAACAATCACAACGGCGGCGGCACCTTCCGGTGCCGTCTCGGACTCAATCTTGAGCGAGCGCTGCCCGACCGAGGCGAGGGTCGCAATCGCGATGCCGTCCGCGAAGCACGCGCAAGGGGATTTGTCGGAATCGTAATAACTCACCGACACCTCACGGGGCTTTAGGTGCAGGCGATCGAGCGCGTCGAGACCGATCCGGATGCCCAACGGGATAAAAGCGCCAAACCCGCCGTGGATGCGAGTGCCCAGGGTGATCCATTCCTCTATGGTTTCCGAACGGGCGCCTGCGGAAACAATCGAGGCGCACGCCACGGCCAGTACAACGACGCTCGCTCGTCTCATGTCGGTCCCTCGATTAGAATTGCCCCGCGACGGTGTCTCCATCAGGATAGTCTGACCGGGATCGACGCGTCCGGAAATGGGCCGTCATTGCTGCTGCGGCTCAAAGTCCTGGTCGGGAAATGAGGATGCGTCGGGCACGCGGATCACGATCATCGGCCGGTTGGCTGCCTGATGGCATGCATTGCATGTATCAGTCAGATGCTCATAGGCCGTGGCGAACCGATCACTCGCACCGTCTTTGATCGCGCGCGCAAGCGAGGCAATCGGCTCCTTGGTGGCTGCGGTCATCAGGTCCGCTATCGGTACCGATTGCCATTGCGGCCAAGCCTTCGCCGCCCGATCGAACGCTTCCTGCAGCTCGTGCAATTCATAGGCTGCGTAGGTCCAGTTCTTCTGCCGGCCAGCCAGAGCCAGCTTGATGTGTCGCGGCTGCACCGTCATCGTCATCAGATCCCCCAAGCCTGGTCGATAAGGGGGCGACGCATCGGCCGGGGCTGGCGCTTGCGCCCGGGCGAGGCACGTCGCAACCGCGAACAACGCTGCAACTGATGCAAAGGCCGCGCAGATCGTCTTGCCGGTCATGACTGCCATGCAGAAATCTTTCACGAATGGGAATGCCAAGCGCGATGCGCTCCCTCAGCGAATCCTGCAATTCAACGGCGCAGGTCGACGCTTGTCAAAGTCCATCGGCTTGCGCAGTCTTATCGGGCGGGTTCGATCCGCCAAAAGACGTCTCGAGGAAACGGCTCATGTGGATTGTTCTGCTCATCACGCACAGTCTGCTCGCGTTCCTGCTGCTCGGCGCGATCACGCACCAGACGCTGAGCGTGTGGGCGCCGCCGCGGTCGAAGCCGGGCAGCTTTCTCGCGCGGGCCCGCGCGGTCCCATCCACGTCCTACGTCACCGCCGTTATTGTTTTATATCTGCTGACCGCCATTATGGGGGGTTACATCTACACGAATTACCGTATTGCTGCCCGATTTACCCTGGAACAGGGTCACTTCTGGAAAACCTTCGGTGCATTCGAGCTCAAGGAGCATTTCATCGCCCTTGGCCTCGGTGTTCTTCCGGCCTATTGGTATGTCTGGAAATCCCCGGACGCCGCGGCGCTTACGCACACACGCAACATGCTGACGACGGTCTTGGCCTTCGTCGGCTGGTGGGGATTTCTGGTCGGCCACCTGACCAACAACGTGCGAGGGCTGGGCACATGATCCGCTTTCGCACGTTCGCCATCGTATTTGCGCCCGCATATGCGGTGCTCTACGCGCTGGCCGTTTTCAACAATTGGGCCCTGTTCACTTACGCTCCGGCCACCGGTGAATTTGGTCCATTGCTGACGCCGGCAACGGCCGGTCCGAGCATGTATTGGTATGGCTGGATTGCCACCGCGGCCCTCGGCGGGGGTGCCCTCGCCGGACTTTGCGCATTCCTGCCCGAGTCTGTCACCCGGCGAATGCCGGCCTGTCTCACATGGGGCGTGCCGATCGTCGTCATTCTCGTCTTCGGCTACCTGCTGCGTGGATATTTTTTGCGATAGCATTCATGCAGGCAGGCTAACATGCATCGGGCACCGAGGTGCGGAATGACTCTGCTTTCAAGATTGCCCGCCCGCGCGGTCTTCTGCATCGCCGTTTCGGCGATGATCCCTGTGAGCGTGAATGCTGGCGGCAGTTCACTCGGCGAAGACGAACAGCAGGATCTGCCATCCTATTTCGGGTTCGCGCGAGATCCGCGCGGGACATTTCTGTTTGGTGTGCAAGTGACATTGAAGCTCCCGCACGTGTCTTTCGTGGCACGCACCGATCCGCTTGGCGCCTACAAAATTCCTGTCAGTCATACGGAACCGGGGGACGTCGACCTGTCCTGCAGCAAGGACGGATACCGGCAGGTCGGCCTGTTGCGCCGCACGCCGCCCGGAGTCGATGAGAAGACCTCGGTCGAAATCGACTGCACGCTCGAGCGGCAATGATGCCCGCGACCACCTCGCCAGCGTGCCGGATGCTACATAGACTGGCGTTCGTTGCTGGCCTTTGCGCGCAAATATGCGTTGGCGCCGCCCTCGCCCAGCCCAACCCGCGTTTGACCGGGCAAGTCACGTCCTCGGAAGAAGGTGCGATGGAAGGGGTGCTGGTCAGCGCCCAGCAGCTCGGTTCACCTATCACTGTCACTGTCGTATCAGATAGCGTCGGCCAATTTGCCTTTCCGCCCGCAAAGCTACGGTCGGGCCGATACGCGCTGCGCATCAGAGCCGCCGGGTACGACCTGGATTCACCGCAGCACGCGAACCTCGCGGCTGGTCAGGCGACGACCATCGATCTCAAACTGCGCAAGACGCAAGACCTTGCGTCACAACTGACCAGCACGGAATGGCTGA
>JAFAXD010000048.1 GCA_019241285.1 Xanthobacteraceae bacterium
TCACGCGGCGCGACCGCGTCGGCAACGGTGGCCTGGACCAGCGGCACAATACCGCCGCCACCCAGTCCCTGTAGCGCGCGGAAGAAGATGAGCGACAGAAGCGTTGGCGCCAGCGCACAGGCAATGGAACCGAGCGTGAAGATGCCGAGCGCCGTCATCATCACCTTGCGCCGGCCGTAGATGTCCGACAGCTTTCCAAACAGCGG
The DNA here is from genome assembly GCA_019241285.1 of Xanthobacteraceae bacterium. Lineage (GTDB taxonomy): Bacteria > Pseudomonadota > Alphaproteobacteria > Rhizobiales > Xanthobacteraceae > JAFAXD01. The sequence continues at coordinate 207 of JAFAXD010000048.1, forward strand.
CGCCGCAACCGTCGACGTCAGCAAATAGGCGGTGATCAGCCAGGACAAGTTTTCGAAATCGTTGAAGTCGCGCCCGATTGTCGGCAGTGCGGTGGCGATAATGGTCTGATTGAGCGCCGAGACGAACATCGAGAGACAGACCCCGAGCACGATCGGGCGAATCTCCGCGTCCGTCAACACCCAGCGCCCGGGAAGCGCGCCCTGGGGGCTTGCCCGTCCGCTCGGTGACGGCGGGGTCGCAACCACGTCCACCGGTGCGACACCAACCGGCGCGACCGCTGATTCCTGCAACTCGGCGCTGGCGGGATCCGCTCCCTGCTCGCGCGCGATACGGTCGGTCAAAGCGGCGTCACCGGACTCCGGATCGCGCAAATCGTCACCGCGACGGTTGCGCGGCAAAGTAATTTCGGTCTTGGGGGCGGGGCGAAGAACACTGCCGGGCGGCCGATCCGCAGGTCCGGCCGGCGGCGGACGGGTCTCGGCGGGAGCAGCAGTGTCGGCGATCTTCAGATTGAGCGTAGCGTCGCGCGCCTCCGGATCGGCGACCCCGAAATCGTAGCTTTGCTCGCGCGGCTTCGGAGGTACCATCAGGACAGAGTGGTTAAGCGGGGAGGTCCGCGTCGAAAACGTCGGAAACGTCAGAACCTAAATCGCGCGCCGCGAGAGGCATTTCAATGGCAAGCCATGCGCGGCTGGTATGAGTCTGGCGAGCGCTCAACGTTGGCCCGAGCGGGTGCGGGGCTGTTTGGGCGCTGCGGCGGCCGGCTCAGGGCTCCGCGTCCCCAGCCCTTTGCGCCGCGCCCCTGCCGGCACCCGCATCGGCCAGCTGACCAGGTAATCCTCGAGCTGATCCTCGGGGACATCGGTCTCCGACGCGCTGACCCGTCCACGCACCGACACCCCCGCGATGTGCACCGTTTCCGGGTCGCCCGAGACCAGCGGATGCCACCAATAGAGATCCTTGCCATGGGCGACCAGCCGATAGCCGCAAGTCGGCGGTAACCAATTCAAATCCGGGACATTATCCGGGGTGAGTTGCAGACAATCGGGCACCTTTTTCAGCCGGTGCTCGTAGTCCGCACACCGACAGGTCTCGGCATCGAGCAGCCGGCAGCCGACATCGGTGAAATAAATGCGCCCGGTCTCTTCGTCCTCGAGCTTATTGAGGCAGCAACGCCCGCATCCGTCGCACAGGCTTTCCCATTCCTGTTGCGTCATCTGCGTCAGGGTTTTGCGCTGCCAAAAAGGAATGTCGTCCATCGGCTGGTTCTAGACTACTTGCCCGCCTCAAGGCGAGCCTCTTGGCCCAAATACGCACCGCGGGCGCAATTCCGCTCCGTCGCTTGACTTATTGGTTAAATATTTGACAGGGATCGTTTTTCCGACTGACCCGTGAGCCTGGGCGTGCTATTCTGCCCGCACGCCATATTGCGGTCTAAACGGTAGGGTCTGTGACCGCAGAGGGTGCCTTCGTCATCAAACGCGACAATCGCTCGCGCGCAGCTGCGTGGATCATTTTCGGATGCCGAACCTCGGTTGGAAAACCCGGCTGCAACGCCTGTTGCTGGATATCGACGCCCGGCTCGACTTCGGGCTCTTTCAAGGCGGCAGCTGGAGCCGGGAACTGTTCGAGCGCTTTTCGGACTTCATGGACCGTTTTCACGTCGCCGGGTGGCGGCGCTGGTTTCTGATCGAGCCTTTGTCCGAGGCCGCTACGCTTGGCTGCGTCGGCTTGATCGGGATGCTGACGCTCGCCATCCCGGCGTTTCAAGAAACGTCAGACGAAGATTGGCTGCGGCGTTCGGAAATCGCCGTCACGTTCCTCGACCGCTACGGCAATGAAGTCGGCAGCCGCGGCGTCAAGCAGAACGATTCCATTCCACTCGAGGAACTGCCCGATCACCTGATTAAGGCCGTACTCGCCACCGAAGATCGCCGCTTCTACGAACACTTCGGGATCGATGTTCCGGGCACCGCCCGCGCCCTGGTCACCAACGCCCGCGTCGGCGGCGTGCGCCAGGGCGGGTCATCGATCACCCAGCAGCTGGCCAAAAACCTGTTCCTCAGCAACGAGCGCACGATCGAGCGCAAGATCAAGGAAGCCTTCCTGGCGCTGTGGCTTGAGTCGCGCCTGACCAAGAACGAGATCCTCAAGCTTTACCTCGACCGCGCCTACATGGGCGGCGGCACATTCGGCGTGAACGCAGCGGCGCAATACTACTTCGGCAAATCGGCGCGCGATGTAAACCTCGCGGAAGCCGCCATGCTCGCTGGCCTGTTCAAAGCGCCGAGCAAATTTTCACCGGCCAATAATTTGCCCGCCGCCCGCGCCCGCGCCAATACAGTGCTCGATAATCTGGTGGACTCGGGCTTCATGACCGAGGGCCAGGTGTTTGGTGCCCGCCGCAACCCGGCGACCCCAATCGACCGCCGTGATGAAAGCGCGCCTAACTACTATCTCGATGCCGCTTTCAACGAAATGACGAAGCTCGCGCAGAAACTACCCAAGAGCATCACCGAGCGCTCGTTTACGGTCCGCACTGCACTCGACCTGAACGTGCAGCACGTGGCTGAGAATACGATTGAAAATATGCTCAAGCAGTACGGCCGCGAATACAACGCGCACCAAGCTGCGATGGTCTTGGCCGATCTCGACGGCGGCGTGCGCGCCATCGTCGGCGGGCGCGACTACGGCGCCAGCCAGTTCAATCGCGCAACCGACGCGATGCGCCAGCCCGGATCATCGTTCAAGCCTTACGTCTATTCGACGGCGCTGGCGAATGGCTTTACGCCGAATTCCATCATCGTGGATGGACCGATCTGTCTCGGCAATTGGTGCCCGCACAATTACGGCGGCGGCTTCTCCGGACGCGTGACCCTCACCCAGGCGATCACGCGCTCGCTCAATACGGTGGCCGTGCGCCTTTCGGTCGAGATCGGAAAGAAGACCGGCGAGGCCAATGCCGCCAAGGCCGGCCGAGCAATGATCGTCGACACCGCGCGGCGCATGGGCATTACCACGCCCCTGCCCGACACCCCGTCGCTGCCGATTGGCGCGGACGCGGTGACCCTTTTCGAACACGCGGTCGCTTACGCGACGTTTCCCAACAAGGGAATGGCGGTGACGCCGCATACCATTCTTGAGGTGCGGGCAGCCAACGGTGAGACCATCTGGCGCTTCGACCGAGACGGACCGAAACCACGCCGGGCACTGACTGAGCAAGTCGCCGTGGACATGGTCGGGATGATGAACCACGTGGTCGAGGAGGGCACGGCTCGCCGCGCCATGCTCAACGGCATCAAGGCCGCCGGCAAAACCGGAACGACTAACAATTTCCGTGACGCCTGGTTCGTCGGCTACACGGGCAATTTCGTCGCCGGCGTCTGGTACGGCAATGATGATTACGTGCCGCTCAACCGCATGACCGGCGGCGCGCTGCCTGCCATGACCTGGCACGAGGTGATGGCCTATGCGCATCAGGGCGTGGAGCTCAAGAACCTGCCGGGTCTGCCGCCGAATCCGTCGACAACCGCACCGCCCGATCTTGTCTCGCAAGCGGGGCCGAATCCCGGTGATACATTGCCCCGTCCGGCGCTCCTCACCCAGCGCAGCATGCAGGTGCTGATGCAGATCGAGCATGCGATGGACGATGCCGCACGCTCCCTTCCGGCGCCAGGCCAGGCGGCGGATGCGGGACCCGCGCCCAATGCCGCCCCGCCCCGCTCCGTTGCAACCGCAGCGGAGGCGCCGGCCGGACAGCAGAGTGCGCGCAGCGATTGAATGACGTCTAACCGATCCGCCCTTATCTGATGCGCCTGCTGCTTGGAGCATTGTTGTGCTTTGCCATCGCCGCCGCCGTCGGCATTGGCTCGACTTGGTACGCGGTCAGCCAGGGCGTCTCGCTCGGCGCCCTGACCATTGGCGCCTGGTCGGCGCGGCCCAAGATCGGCACGGCTGAGATCGATCCTTACGCGCGCGCGGAAATCGAGCGCCGTGGCGAACTTCCTCTCGCGCTCGGCGACGGGATTGCGTTTGTGGCGCAGACCGATGATGCCGGCCGCCCTCTCGACGGGCGCTGCGACGTCACCTTGAAGGGAACGACGCCGCAGGCGCGCTTTTTCACCCTGACGCTCTATGACCGCCGGGGTCAGTTGGTCGGCAACATCGTCAATCGCTACGGGTTCACCAGCGAAGAGTTGCTGCGCAAGGCGGACGGCACCTTCGATGTCACCGTCGCGCCCAGAGCGCAGCCGGGCAACTGGCTGCCCACCGGGGGCATCGAGCGCTACTCCCTGGTGCTGAGGCTCTACGACACCCCGGTCGGCATCGCCAGCAAGGCCGGGAAGGAAACGCCGATGCCGTCGGTGTCGATGGGGCGCTGTCAATGATGCGCTGGTTATTATGGCTCGTAGCCGGCCTCGTGCTGGGCGGGATCGTCCACCTGGTGATGGTCTTGTATCTGCCGCGGGCCGCGACCCATGACGCCTACGCGCGCCTTGCCCCTGATACACCGGTCAACACGATGGTCGCGTTGCCCGCACCTGCCCCCAAAAATGCGAAACTGCCCTTCACAGATCCGGCATTCGCGACCGCGGTGTGCCGCTACGATCTCGCAAAGGGCCCCATGAAGCTGACCGCGCCGGTGTCTCAGGCCTACACCTCGGTGTCATTCTATACCCACAACGGCGCTGCACATTATGCGATTACCGACCGCGCAGCCGGGCGGCGAGTGATCGAGCTCGATCTGATGACGCAGCAGCAGAAGAATCAGTTGCCTGAGGAAGAAGACGTCACCGCCGCTGACCGGCTGATCGTCGAATCGCCCACGACGACGGGCCTGATCGTGGTGCGTGCGCTCGCGCCGGAACCGAGCCAGATGCCGATGGCACAGCGCGCCTTGGCGGGCGCCAAATGCCAACCGCTCTGACCGCTGCTAGGACTGCCGCGCGCGACGCCGGCGCTTACCGCTTGCGGGCGGGCGCTTGATGCGCTTTGCCGGCGCGTCAGCCAGCCGCTCGATGCGGATGACCGGAAGAATGATGATTGTCGCGCTGCCGCCCCCCTCAGCGACGTGCCGCTCGGTCACGCGCTCAGCGCGTCGAGCTGCAAAGTCGATCACCGTGCTCATAGTTCCTTCCCCCCACCGGAACCCCCGGCGACGCCCCCGCGTCGCACCGTTGATAGGACATTGAGTTGGTTAACAGTCCCATAACCGGATCGAGTGAATAGCCCATGTGACAAGGTCCCGGTAGCACCGTAGCAGCGATTTAGAATGGGTGTAGCTTCGGGAACACAATGTCGCAGGCGCTGTCCGGTTCAGCTGGCCAGCCGGTCCAGAAAATGGCGGCCGGCGCGGTCATCCACTTCGACCACCCAGACATCAGGATCGTACCGGAGTTGGCGCTCCAGATACGCCTCAATATCGGCGTCAGCGGCGGGTTGCTTGGGCACACTAGCCGCGAACATGCGATCCGGCTGCGCTTCATCAAAAGCCGATTGCGGGGCCGGCCCGTATAAGTCAGCGGTCCCGTCCAGGCGATTGATCTTGATGAAAATCGCCCCTGCTTCCTCGGCGCCACGCCGGCGCACGAGCGCATAAGCCCCCTCGTGTTGACAGCGGCGCACATAGGCCGCGACCCAAATCGCCGATTTCAGACGCATCGGCTGACTATAGCGGTCTTCCCGTCATATTCGACAGCTCGCGGATGAGGCGATCCGAGACCTGGCCGGTGACCGGCAGCCTGTGATCCCGTTCGAAACGCTCGATGGCGGCCCGCGTGTGCGGCCCGAAAGTGCCATTGGTTTCCAGGGGCCCATACCCAAACTCGCTCAACGCGCGCTGGATCGGCGCCAGCGGACGCGAGGAGTTGATCAGATTGCCGATTGGATCGCGCGCCGGGGCTTGCGCGTGCGCGACTGGCGGCGCCTTCACCGGCGCCGGGGTCGGCTCTGATCGCACGATCTCGGCGACCGGGGCATGCGGGTGCGAGGGCGATGCCGCCTCTGTGGTGACCGCTGCCGGCACCGGAGGCGCGATCGCAAAGATCGGCGCTGGATGCGGCCCGGGCTGCAGATAGAGCGCATTGATGACGATCGCAGCGCTGCCCGCGCTTCCCGCAATGGCAAACAGCGATGCCCGCGGCCGCTCGATCAAAGCGCGAAAGAAGAGCGGCAGACGCACCGCGCGCGACCGCGCCTTGCCGCGCGCCTCGCCGCGCGCGCGCCGGGCCCGCAGTTCCGGGGCGCCCATCGGCTCAACAAGCACTTGTGCGAGCGACATGACGGCCGGCCTGTGGTTCGTGTTGCAAATCGCCAAGCTGTCGCGTGCAAGCCAGGGCAAGACCTGAGAATCGCAGGCGCGCGAGCCGCCAAGTGGAGAACGCGTTCAGCAGGATTTCAAAATATTCGCGAATAGCTTTCAGCCGGCTCACATCACTTCGCATCCGACAGACCGAACGCGCCCCCTTTTGTGCCTGTCCGTCGATCAAAAACAAACCGATCGCAGCAGGCTTGTCCAAATCGAGGGGGATCGTGTCAGACCCCACTTAAGCGAAGCCTAAAAGTTCCCCCGAATGCCGGCCGCGGATTTGCCGCGTTCGATTTTGTCGAGAACGTGTTGCGCGACCGCACCAGTCCGGGGTTGCGCAGTTCCTAATCCTTCAGACCGACCGCGCGCCCAGGGTGGACAAGCAACCACCTGATTCCAGTGCCGCTTTCGAGCTGGCGCGCGCCGCGATGGCGGCGCAACCGGAGGCGGATGCGCGCTTTTGCGCGTCCGCAAAGCGTTTTTTCCCTACCAGAAAACCTTTTGCCCGCTTGGGGACACAAATGGCTGCTCGATATGCTGGTTCAGGGGCGACGACCGATATGCAACCACTCGAAACTAAGCTTCCCCAGCCATCGGTATCGACGGCGACGGCGACCGCCATCGTCATTGCCGACATGATCGGGGTCGGGGTGTTCACCAGTCTGGGTTTTCAAGTCAAAGACCTCACCTCAGGCTTCACGCTGCTGCTGCTGTGGATCGTGGGCGGGATCGCCGCCCTGTGCGGCGCGCTTTGCTATGGTGAGCTCGGCGCCATGTTTCCGCGCTCGAGCGGTGAATACAATTTTCTTTCACGCTCCTTTAGCCCCGCGTTCGGCTTTCTCGCTGGCTGGGTCTCCGCGACAGTCGGCTTCGCCGCACCGATCTCGCTCGCCGCCATGGCATTCGGCGAATATTTCAAGGCCATCATTCCCGGGATCCCGCCGGTCGCGCTTGGGCTTGCGGTGACTTGGCTGGTCGCGCTCGTGCACTTGCGCGGCATTCGCGACAGCAGCGCTTTTCAGAATGCCTGGACCGTCGTGAAACTTGTCCTGATCATCGGCTTTCTGATTGCCGGGTTCACGTTCGGAACCGCGCAGCCGATCTCGTTTGCGCCGCGCGCATCCGATCTGCCGCAGATCATCAGCGGCCCGTTCGCGATCAGTCTTGTCTTCGTGATGTACTCCTACTCCGGCTGGAACGCGGCCGCCTATATCGTCGGCGAAATCCGCGACCCGTCACGCAGCTTGCCACGCGCGCTGTTCACCGGAACGCTGATCGTGTTGTTCCTCTATGTGGGGCTCAACGCGGTGTTTTTATACACCACGCCGACCAGCAGTCTGGCTGGCCAGATCGATGTTGCGGTGATCGCCGGCAGATACATCTTTGGCGATTGGGGCGGGCGCCTTGTTGGCGCCCTGATCTGTCTGGGGCTTGTGTCCTCGATCAGCGCAATGACGTGGATTGGTCCACGCGTGACGGTTGCCATGGGCGAGGACATCCATTTGTTGCGCCCGTTCGCGCGCAAATCGAGCAATCAGGTACCGCAGACGGCCATTCTGTTCCAGCTCGCCGTCGTTACGGTACTACTCCTCACGCAGAGCTTTGAGGCCGTGTTGGAGTTCATCCAATTCAGTCTGACGTTCTGCGCGTTTTTTACCGTTCT
>JAFAXD010000497.1 GCA_019241285.1 Xanthobacteraceae bacterium
CGAGGGCCTGCGCGTCGTGGACGCATCGATCATGCCGACGCTCATCGGCGGCAACACCAATGCCCCGACCATCATGATCGCCGAAAAAGCCGCCGACATGATCCGCGGGCGCCCGCCGCTGCCGGCTGCGGCGGCATAGAAAGACAATCATTCCGTGTGGCGGTGCCCCGCTCCCGGATTGCAGGGCGGCCATCCAGCGCGTATCTTGCCTTCGACCAGTCCGATTTGCAGGGGCGCCGGGGTGGCGGAGTGCGCGTCTGCATGGCGGTTTCGGGGGGGTCTACCCATGACGTACCGAGCTTTTCGGGCGGCAGTGGCCGTAGTAGCGGTGGCAGCCATCGCCAGCCTGCCGATTCACGCGGCGCGCGCGGCCAAGCGGGCGCCGTCGGGATATGACGAGCTCAACAACACACCGTTGTTGTTCTATCTCGCCAAGGGCGCACCCAACGCCTGCGGCCCCGGCTGCAGCGAGTGGATCGCCGCCGAGGGCTATTTCGACGCCGGCGCACCCGACCGGTTGCGCGCGGTGCTCGGCCGGGCCGGGAACCGTAACCTGCCGATCTATTTCCAGTCGCCCGGCGGGTTTATCGACGAAGCGATGGTCATCGGCCGCTTCCTGCGCGAGCATCAAATGACCGCTGGCGTCGCCCGGACCATTCCGGATGCTTGCGCAGCCAAGAATGCGCAAGCTTGCCGGACGGCCAAGCGCTCCGGGCAGATCCTCAACGCGCGCCTCGTCGGCATCACTGCCGGCTGCAATTCGGCCTGCGTATACGCGCTGATCGGGGCCAAGTTTCGCCAAGTCCCGCCCGGTGCGCGCGTCGGCATTCACTCCAGCAAACTGGCGCGCACGGGCGGGCCGCCGATCGCCGCGCCGCTCGCCGATTTGACCAGCTGGGCCCGACTGCAAACCGCCAACGCGGAGCTGCGCACCTACATCCAATCGATGCAGATCGACGACGGATTGTTTCGCGCCCTCATGAAAGTGCCGCACGAGCACGTGCGCATTCTCACACGTGATGAGATCGCACATTACGGCATCGACACCCGAGAGTTTCAGGAAACACCGTGGACGTTCCTCCCTGCTGTCGCGCCGTCAACTGCCGATAGCGTGGTCAAGATGTTCTCGATGCCCAAGGGCCGCGAGCACAATGAGTTTCGCAACAGCATGATTCAGCTGACCTGCCGTAATGGACCGGAAGTCACGGTCCACTACGTCCGCGCGCTTGCTTCCGACGAAACAGCAGCGCGCGGTGTAAAGACGACCCACGCCAGTATCAGCCTTGTCTCGGGCACCAATCGGTTGGACTTTCCAATCGAAGGAACGATTGGCAAGTTCGACTGGGTCGATCCCGGCATAACGAACGACGACCGGCTCGTTGCTCAGGACCCCGAGCTGTTTGATGCGGTTGCAACCCGGCCCACGATCGACGTGATCGAAGGCGACGGCTCGGATGCGCACAAACGTACGATCAAACTATCGACATCCGGCTTGGCCGATGCACTTGCTGCTCTCCGGCGCTCCTGCGCCAAGCCCGTCGGCCGTATTTGATATAGTCTCAGGCATTTCCAGGACACGGCATGTACAACGCCACCGTGGCGGGGAACCGCCACACGTTCCCTGACATCGTGGCGCTGCTCGCCAAAGCATCGCCGTTGCGGAGCGGGGACGTTCTCGCCGGCATTGCCGCTGAGAGCGATGAGGAGCGGGTAGCCGCGCAGTGCGCACTCGCTGACCTGCCATTGTCGCGATTGCTTGATGAGCACGTCATCCCCTACGAGGCCGATGAAGTCACGCGCCTCATCATCGATACGCATGACCGGGCAGCCTTTGCACCGATCGCTCATCTCACCGTCGGCGGATTGCGCGATTGGATGTTGTCCGATGCGGCGACGTCGGTTGCTCTCGCCGCGCTCGTGCCGGGCCTTACGCCCGAGATGGTCGCAGCTGTGGCCAAGATCTGCCGCGCGCAAGACCTCATTCTGATCGCCGCCAAATGCCGCGTCGTGACCCGCTTTCGTAACACCTTGGGGTTGCCGGAATGCCTGTCCGTCCGGCTCCAACCCAACCATCCGACCGATGATCCAAAGGGGATCGCGGCGAGCATCCTCGACGGTTTGCTGCTCGGCGCCGGCGATGCCGTGATCGGTATCAACCCGGCAACCGACAGTCCGGAACGTGCCCACACGTTGCTTGCTCTGCTCGACGACATTCGCTGCCGGCTCGATATCCCGACGCAGAGCTGCGTGCTCGCGCACGTGACGACGACCTTGGGTCTGATCCAGAAGGGTGCGCCGGTCGATCTGGTGTTCCAATCCATCGCCGGGACGCAGGCGGCGAACCGAAGCTTCGGCATTGATCTCGCTTTGCTGCATGAAGCGCGGGACGCCGCGCTGGGGCTGCGGCGCGGAACGGTCGGTGACAACCTCATGTATTTCGAGACCGGGCAGGGCAGCGCGCTCTCCGCCAATGCCCATCACGGCGTTGACCAGCAGACCCTGGAAGCGCGCGCCTATGGGGTGGCGCGGGCATTCAAGCCGCTGCTGGTCAACACCGTGGTCGGTTTCATCGGCCCCGAATATCTGCACGATGGCAAGCAGATCATCCGAGCCGGATTGGAAGATCATTTTTGCGGCAAACTCCTCGGCCTGCCTATGGGATGCGACGTTTGTTACACCAATCATGCGGAAGCCGATCAGGATGACATGGATGCGCTGCTCGCACTTCTTGTTGCTGCCGGCGTGACCTACGTGATGGGCGTGCCGGGAGCCGACGACATCATGCTCGGCTATCAGAGCACATCGTTTCATGATGCGCTGACCATGCGCGAACTCTTCCGGAGACGAGCGGCCCCGGAATTCGAAACATGGCTGCAGCGGCAAGGGCTTTTGGACGCGGCCAATCGCGTGCGGCCACGCGCGGTTCCGAGCCGGTTTCGCGCGTTGCTGGACGCGTGAGCACATGAGCAACGACGTGACCAGGCGTCCTACACCAAATCAAGAAGCGGCCGATGCATGGGCGCCTTTGCGGCGGCTGACGGCGGCTCGCATCGGACTTGCCCGCGCCGGCGCGTCGCTCGCCACCTCGGCGTTGCTCGATTTTCGCCTGGCGCATGCGCGGGCGCGAGATGCGGTCCATACAGCGCTCGATGAAGCGGCGTTGCGTGCGCAACTCGAGGCGCTCGGGTTGCCAGTTCTAACCGCCGCGAGCGCAGCGGCGGATCGTTCTCAATACCTGCTCCGTCCCGACCTCGGGCGCTCGCTCGCGAGCTCCGCGATCAGCACCCTGGACCTGCACGCAGGTCGCTACGATGTCGCGCTCGTCGTGACGGAAGGCCTCTCCGCCGGGGCGGTGCAGACGCATGCATGCCCTGTGCTCACCACACTGGTGCCAACGCTGGCGCGCGAAGGCTGGTGCATCGCGCCAATCATGTTGGTCCGACTGGGGCGCGTCGCAATCGGCGATCGGGTTGCGCGCGCACTCGGCGCTGACAGTGTTGTTATCCTAATCGGTGAGCGGCCAGGATTGACCGCGCCCGACAGCATGGGAGCCTACCTCACCTGGAACCCCGGCCCGCAGACCACCGACGCCGAGCGCAACTGTATCTCCAACATCCGGCCCGACGGCACCGGCTATGCCGATGCGGCATCGCGGATTGCGCATCTGCTGCGCGAGATGCGGGCACGGCGGCTGTCCGGAGTTGCCCTCAAGGACAGCAGCGATACGACGCAATCAATAACAAGCGATTTATCTGGGCCCTCATCCTGAGGCGCGTGCGTGCGGAGCACGCATGCGTCTCGAAGGATGGCCTAAAGGGAAGATCTTTCATTGGCGCCGTCCTTCGAGACGCACGCGCGAGCGCGTGCTCCTCAGGACGAGGACCCGAGAAAAAATTCACTCCGACCTTCCAAACATACCGATCATGCCGGTTGAGCCTTTCACGTGGCCGTTGAGCGCTTGCGTCAATTCCTCTCGCGTCATCCCGGGCGCGAGAGCTTTCGGGTCAAGATCTGTCGCCATCAAGATAAAGGTGTAGTGGTGGAAGCCGACGCCAGCGGGCGTACATGGGCCAAAGTAATTCGGTAGATTCATCGTGCTCTTCCCACCGACGTATTTCTCCGAAGGCCCGCTGACCTCGCCCTCCGCAAAGCCTGTGACCGAGGCCGGGATGCCGTAGGCAACCCAATGCGCCACGCCGGCTGGCGCTCGACCCTCAGGATCAATGACCATAATAGCAAAGCTCTTGGTATCCGGCGGTGGGTTCGACCATGACAACGCGGGTGAAACATTCTCGCCGACGCAGTTCGGGTTGCTCTTGTTGTTGCCGACATATTTCTTGTCTAGGACAGTGCCGTCCTTGAATGAAGACGACGTGATCTGGAACGGCTCGGCGGCGGCGACCCCGCCGGCGATCGAGGCTGCGCCCCACAAGACGCAGGAAGAAAACGCGAGACAGCCGATGTGCCGCAATGCAGGCATGAGATCCTCCCGGATTTAGGTTAAGGCCGCGCACTTTAGCGCGGCCAATTTGCAACAGCTGATCAAGAGTCAGTGCACGATCATCCCGGTTAGCACGTACGCCTGCAACATCACCAGGATGCCGACCAGGCATGCGAGCGCGATCGAGTGCCAGAACACGAAGCGCAGGATCGTGCCTTCGTGACCGAACCAGTTGGTCGCGGTCGATGCAACCACGATCGACTGCGCGTCGATCATCTTGCCCATCACGCCGCCCGATGAGTTGGCCGCGCCCATCAGGATTGGCGACAAGCCAAGTTGCTCGGAGGTGATCCTCTGCAGGTTGCCGAACAGGATGTTGGAGGCGGTATCCGATCCGGTCAGCGCAACACCCAACCAGCCCAGCAATGTGCCGAAGAACGGGTAGAGCACGCCAGCGCCGGCAAAGGCGAGACCCAAGGTCGCGTCGAGGCCGGAGAGGCGGGTCAGCGTTCCGATCGCCAGCATCGCCGAGATAGTGATGAGCGAGTAGGCGCAGACTTTGATGGTCGTTGCGTAGGATTTCACCAGCCGGCCAGGCGAGAAGCCCATCAGAAAACCGGAAATGATCGCCGCGATCAGCATTCCCGACCCGGTGTAGGAGAGCCAGGTGAACGAGAACACGGCGCCTTCGGGTGTCGGCTTGGCGGCGACGGGGGGAACCTTGTTGATCAGGTTGTGCAGGTCCGGCACCGGATAATTCCAGGTGGCGATCGGGTTGACGATGCCCTTGAACCAGTTGGTGCCCCAGATCAGGAGGATGATGCAGACGATGATCCACGGCATCAGCGCCATCCACACTTCCTGCGAGCTCGGATTCAACCGCTTGGCTGGCGGCCTTTGCTCCATCGTGGCCGCGGAGTCGTCGTGGCTGCGCAGCGCCGGCGAGAGCCACAGTTGCTTCGGCTGCCACACCTGCAGGAACAGGATCAGACACGCCATCGAGATCAACGACGCGCCGATGTCGACGATCCACGGATTGATGAAATTGGAGATCAGGAACTGCGGGATGGCGAACGATACGCCGCAGACCAGCACGGCGGGCCAGATCTCCAGCATCCCGCGCTTCCCGGCGAAGGTCCAGATCAGCCAGAACGGCACGATCAGCGAGAAGAACGGCAATTGCCGGCCGACCATGGCGCCAAGCAAGTAGGGATCAAGCCCGGTGACGCTCGCAAGACCGGCAATCGGGGTTCCGAGTGCTCCGAAGGCAACCGGGGCCGTATTGGCGATCAGCGATAACCCGGAGGCTGCCAGCGGCGAAAAACCCAGGCCGATCAGGATCGCGCCGGTTACCGCAACCGGCGTTCCAAACCCTGACGCGCCCTCGAAGAACGCCCCGAACGAAAACGCGATCAGCAGGAGTTGCAGGCGGCGATCCTGGGTAACGCCGCCGATCGTGGTCTGCAGGATCTCGAAAGCTCCTGTCTCGACCGTCAGGCGGTAGAGAAAGATGACGTTGAGCACGATCCAGCCGATCGGGAAGAAGCCGGTGACGGCTCCCAGCACGGTGGCGCGTAGCGCCATCCCGGCCGGCATGGTGAACAGAAAAATCGCGACCAGATTGGCAACGATGAGCGCGATGATCGCCGCGATGTGCGCCTTGACCTTGTTGGTTGCGATCAGGACCAGAAGCGTCACCACCGGCAGCGCGGCCGCGATGGTCGACAAGACCTGATTGGTAAAAGGATCGTAGACCTGATTCCACACGATCGGTTCCTCCCCAGCCTGTGATCGGCAAATGGCGGCGGGTTATGTCCCGCTCGCCGCGTCTCCAATGCCGACGCGATGAATCGCAACCTAGCAGGGAGAAACCCAAGCCTAAAAGTGTCTTCCCAGGTTTTTCCAAACCCACAATCACGAACCCGTGTTGCGATGGAATGGATCGCGCGGCGCCGGAGTCCCTGGCCGAGTAGCAACGCGCTCTGGAGAATGGATATGAACGAGTTCGATCGCGCGGACGAAAAGGGCCTCAATCGACGCAAGGTGCTGGAATGCATGACCTGGGCTGGCGCCGGCGTGCTGTGGACGGTCTCCGGCGGGGTGCCGCGCTCGCTCGGCATCGTCGGCGAGGCCATGGCCGCTGGCGCTGGTAGCGTGACCTTCATGCAGATCAGCGACAGCCATATCGGCTTCGACAAAGCGGCCAACCCCGACACCCCGGGCACCCTGCAGGCCGCGATTGCCAAGATCAAAGCGCTGCCGACCAAGCCGGCGTTCATGATCCACACCGGCGACATCACCCACCTCTCGAAGGTCAAAGAATTCGACGACGCCAACGGCCTCATTTCGCAGGCGGGCCTCGACGTCCACTACGTTCCCGGCGAGCACGATGTGATCGATGATGAGCGCAAGATCTACCTGGAGCGCTACGGCAAGGGCACCAAGGGGGATGGTTGGTACAGCTTCGATTCGAACGGCATTCATTTCATTGGTCTCGTCAATGTC
>JAFAXD010000022.1 GCA_019241285.1 Xanthobacteraceae bacterium
GGTTCGCACCTTGGCAAGCGCGCCGCCATACCGGCCGATGGGGGTCCGGACGGCATCGCAGATGAATGCTTCTGGCATGGGTACTCCTCAGGCCTGGTCGCCGTGGGCGCGTTTGGTGCGCGCATGAAGCTCGCGCAGTGCCGCGAGCTCGTCAGCGCGCGGGATGGGTGTCTCCACCACCTCGTTGGCGTAGCGCACGCGCCAACCCGTATTGGCCTCGATCTGGGCCCGGGTGACGCCGGGATGGATCGAGGTCACGATCATTTCCTTCGTTTCGGGGTCCGGCTCGAAGATGCACAGGTCGGTGACGAGCCGCGTGGGCCCCTTGGTGGTGACCCCGAGCTTCTCCCGATAGGCCCCGCCCTCGCCGTGGCCGAGCGAGGTCACAAAGTCGAGCCGCTCCACGAACCCGCGCGGGCTCTGGTTCATGATGATGAAAATCTCACCGCAGGACGTGGCGATCTCGGGTGCGCCCCCACCGCCCGGCAGGCGCACCTTGGGCTTGTTGTAGGAACCCACGACGGTCGTATTCAGGTTGGCGTATTTGTCGATCTGGGCGCCGCCGAGAAAACCGATGGTAATGCGTCCACCCTGCAGCCAGTAACGAAACATCTCCGGCACGCTCACCGTCGTCATCGCCGTCTCGGAGAGCTCGCCGTCGCCGATCGAGAGCGGCAGGACATTCGGCTTGGTGGCAATCGTGCCGGATTCATAGATCAGCGTAATATCCGGCGCGTGCGTGAGGCGCGCGAGATTACATGCCGCCGATGGCTGGCCGATGCCGACGAAACACACGTCGCTCGATTTGAGCGCCCGCGCAGCGGCGACCGTCATCATTTCGTTTGGAGTGTAGCTCGTCATCGTCACGCTGCCGCTAACCGCTGCCGTTGAGCAGCAAATATCTCGGGCCCCTTCTCCAGCACGTTCGTTTTCATCCAGGCCAGGAAACCATCGCGATCGCGCGCGATCGCGTCCCAGGCCTTATAGTAGGCATTGTCCCGCATATAGTAGCCGTGCGCATAGGAGGGATGCGCGCCACCTGGAATCTCTACGATCGCCGTGACGGTCCAGGCCGGAAGGATCGTCGCGTTGAGCGTGCGCGGCGAGAATTCGTCGACGATCTCCTCCACCGTGACGAGCGAACGTTTGGCGGCGAGCACCGCGTGTTTCTGCACGCCAACGATGCCTTCCATGAACACGTTGCCGGCACGATCGGCCTTCTGGGCATGAATCACCGCCACGTCCGGCCGGATGGCTGGGATCGCCGCCAGCATCTCCCCGGTGAACGGACAGGTGATGCGTTTGATGTTGGCATTCACCTTCGGCAGGTCGACGCCGATGTATCCGCGAAAGATCGCGCAAGGCAGGCCGGCTGCACCCGCCTCGTAGGCGTTTGCCATCGCGGCGTGTGAATGCTCCTCGATCGCAAGCGGCGTCGGCCAACCATTCTCCACGGCATCGCGCATACGGTGCAACGAGCCGACACCCGGATTACCGCCCCAGGAAAAAGTCAGCTTGTCGGCGCAGCCCATGCCGATCAACTGGTCGTAAATCAGGTCCGGCGTCATGCGGATCAGGCTGAGGTGCTTGCGCCGTTGCCGGATAACCTCATGGCCGGCGGCATGCGGGATCAGGTGCGTGAAACCTTCCATGGCGACCGTGTCGCCATCGTAGATCGTGGCTTCCACGGCTTCGGCGAGCGATAGGAATTGCGACATGGGGTCCTTCAGGCGAAACGGGATAGGCGAACAGGGGAGATTGACTACTCCGTCGTCAGCCGTCCGTCATCTGCCGTCTTGTCAGGCCGGCCTGCGGCCGGAGAAGGCGTTATCCAGCAGTGCACGGATGCCCTGCCGATCGATCGGGCGCGGATTGAAATAGGGGGACGTGGTCGCGAGCTCGGCGGCGCGGTCCAGCTCGGCCTGCTTCATGCCAATGTCCTTGAGGGCGAGCGGAGCGCCGAGCGCTTTCATGAGATCGTAGACGCCTTGGGCGGCACGCGGCGCGCCCAGCGCGCGTTCGAGCCGCCGCATCGCATCAGGGGCCGCATCCGCGTTGTAGGCAAGCGCGTGCGGCAGCACCACGGTGTGGGTCTCCGCATGCGGCAGGTTCCAGGTCCCGCCCAGCACGTGGCAAAGCTTATGGTGCAGCGCCATACCCACAGCGCCCAGCACCGCACCACACAGCCAGGCGCCATAGAGGCACTCACTGCGCGCCTCCAGGTCCTTGGGATTCTTCACGATGGCCGGCAAGCCGTGGGCAAGGGCGCGGATCCCGTCCTCCGCCATCAGGCTCATGATCGGATTGGCATCCTCCGCATAGAGGCCCTCAGCCGCATGGGCGATGGCATTGAAGCCGCTGGTGACCGACAGGCCGACCGGAAGGCCGAGCGTCAACGTTGGATCGTAGATCACGGTTTTGGGTAGAACCTTGCGATCGCGGCCGGTCTTTTTGAGACCGCCTTCGGTCAGCCCATAAATCGGGGTCATTTCTGACCCCGCGTAGGTCGTCGGAATGGCCAGGATGGGCAGCGCGGATTCCAATGCGATCGCCTTGCCGAGCCCGGTCGTCGAGCCTCCGCCGATCGCGACCGCGCAATCGGCCCCGAGCCGCTTGGCTTCGTCTCGCGCGGCGCGCGCAACCTCGATCGGCACATGCATAACGGCGCGAGGAAACACACCGGCGCAGCGCGTCCCTAACCGTTTGGCGACGTTCTCGGCCTGTACCTCTTGCTCCGGGGTGGAGAGCACCAGTGCCCGCGTTGCGCCAAGCAGCTCAATCTCCCGCGGCAGGTGATCGAGAGCCCCGACCCCGAAGACAACCCTGCCGGGCAGCTGGGTGTAGGTGAATGACCTCATGGCGGCGCTCCCTCCGGGCCGGCAACTTGACCCGCTAGGGGAGAGATGCCATCCAAAACGCCGGTTCTCAACCACGTCCAAAAAAGCAATGTCGGGTTCAGCGTCGGCGTCCAGCACCCTGCCCTCCTCGCTCCACGCCGAGACGCGCGGGGACATCGCCATCCTGCGGCTCAACCGGGCCGAGAAGCGAAACGCACTCAACGATGAGACGGTGCTCGGGATCGAGACGTTTTTCAATCATCTGCCCGAGGGCGTGAAAGCGGTGGTGCTGCACGGCGATGGCGACCACTTTTCTGCCGGCCTCGACCTGTCCAATCTGCGTTCGCACGACATCGAAGAGGCGGTCCGGCACTCCAGCTTGTGGCATCGCGTCTTCGATAAGATTGAGTTTGGCCAGGTTCCCGTCGTCGCCGTGATGCATGGCGCTGTCGTGGGCGGAGGTCTTGAGCTTGCCGCGGCCACGCATGTCCGCGTGGCCGAGCGCAAGACTTATTACGCGCTGCCCGAAGGTACGCGCGGCATCTTTGTCGGCGGCGGCGGCTCGGTCCGCATTCCGCGGCTGATCGGCATCTCCCGCATGATGGACATGATGCTCACCGGCCACGTGTTGACCGATGAGGAAGGCCAAGCACTCAGTCTGTCTCACTATCTGGTTGAACCGGGCGAGGGCCTCGCCAAGGGGATCGAGCTCGCGACCCGGATTGCGGGCAACGCGTTCCTGACCAATTTCGCCGTGATGCATGCGCTGCCGCGCATTGCCGAACAGGATCGCTCCTCAGGCTATGTGATGGAAGGTTTGATGGCGGCGATCGCGGGCAGCGGCGAAGAAGCCAAGGCGCGCGTCAAGGCATTCCTGGAAAAGCGTGGCCCCAAGGTCGCGCGCGGCTGACGCAATGCAGCCGGCGCAGCATTGGAAGCGGGATCTGCCGCCGGCTGCGGCTCAACCGGTACGGCTCGGTCCACGCGATTTCATTCTCGACCGCAAGAGCGACGGCACGATTTACATCCGCTCGCCGCACAAGCTTGACCCTTACCCGGACAAGATAACCGAGCGGCTGGTCCACTGGGCCGAGCGCACACCTGATCGCGTGTTCATGGCGGATCGCACGCAGGTGGGCTGGCGCGAGTCGACCTACGCCGACACACTCGCGCGGATCCAGCGTATCGCCGCGGCGCTGCTCACGCGTAATCTATCGCCGGAGCGCCCAATCGTCATTCTGTCGGGCAATGACCTCGAGCACCAATGGCTCTCGCTCGCGACCATGCACGTGGGAATTCCCTATGCGCCGGTCTCGCCGGCCTATTCACTGATCTCGCGCGACTTCGCTAATCTCAAATACATCTTCAATTTGCTCACGCCGGGCCTGGTGTTTGTGAGCGACGGGGCGCCGTTCGCGCGCGCGATCGAAGCCATGGTGCCGAGCGACGTCGAGTTGGTTGTGACACGCAATCCGCCGAGCGGCCGGCGGGCGACGATGTTTGCCGAGCTCGCAGACGCGACACCAACGGCGGCGGTCGATGCAGCGCATGCAGACGTTGGTCCCGACACGATTGCGAAATTCCTGTTCACGTCAGGCTCAACTGGTCACCCCAAGGGGGTGATCAACACACAGCGCATGCTGTGCAGCAACCAGGCCATGATCCTCGCGGCGTTGCGCTATTTCGAGGACGAGCCACCGGTCGTGCTCGATTGGGCGCCGTGGCACCACACCGCCGGCGGCAATCACGACGTTTATCTCGTGCTCTACAACGGCGGCTCGTTTTACGTTGATGACGGCAAGCCTATGCCGGGGCAGATCGAGGCGACCGTGCGCAACCTGCGCGATGTGTCGCCCACCTGGTACTTCAACGTGCCGAAGGGATTTGAAGCGCTATTGCCTTACCTGCAGCGCGACGTCGACCTGCGCCAGTCATTCTTCCGCGATCTCAAAGTGCTCTGGTTTGCGGCGGCGGCCGTGTCGCAATACGTCAGCGATGAGTATGAACGGCTCGCGCGCGAGACCGTGGGCCGGCACATCCCGTTTCTCACCGGTCTCGGTTCCACCGAAACCGCCCCGTTCGCGATCGGCCGCACCTGGCCGACGCAACGCGCCACGAACATGGGCCTGCCCGCACCGGGTTTGGAGCTCAAGCTTATTCCCAATAGCGGCAAGCTCGAAGCGAGACTACGCGGACCCAATATCACCCCCGGTTATTGGCGCGAGCCGCAGCTGACCGCCAACGCCTTCGACGACGAGAACTACTACAAATTGGGCGACGCACTGGCGTTTGAAGACCCCGACGATCCGGGCAAAGGCTTGGTGTTCGACGGCCGTATCGCGGAAGATTTCAAGCTCGCGACCGGCACCTGGGTGGCGACTGGGCGCCTGCGTGGTCTGCTGAACAACGCGTTTGCTCCCTATGTGCGCGATGTCGTCCTGACGGCGCCCGATCGCGACTATCTGGGCGCCCTCCTCTTTCCTGATCCAGAGGCCTGTCGTGCCCTCGCGCCCGATCTCAAAGGCGACCTTGCCGCGCTGGTGTCCGACCCGCGCGTGCGGCGCGAGTTTCAAACGCGCCTCGATACTCTCGCTCGCGAAGCCACCGGCTCATCCAACCGAGTCCTGCGTGCGATGGTGTTGGAAGAACCTCCCCTGATGGATGCGGGCGAAGCGACCGACAAAGGCTCGATCAATCAGCGCAACGTGCTCAAGCGGCGGGCGGCTGTGGTCGACGAACTGTATGCCGAGCCGCCCTCGCCACGCGTCATCACCACCACCGAACAGAAAGCCTGATCATGAATCCAAATGGACATGCCGCTCTCGTCACCGGCGGGGGCTCCGGCCTTGGCGCTGCCACCGCTGAGAAACTTGCGGCGGCCGGAGCCAAGGTCGCCCTCCTCGACGTCAACATGGATGCGGCCAAGGCGGTTGCCAGCAAAATCGGTGGTCTTGCCATCAAGTGTGACGTGAGTAGCGCGGAGGCCACCGAAGCTGCGATCAAAGAGGCACACGCGCAGCACGGCGCTGCGCGCATCGTGGTCAATTGCGCCGGCATCGGCGAGGCCAAACGCATCGTCGGCCGTGAGGGACCGATGCCGCTCGCCGAGTTCGAGCGCACCATCCGCATCAATCTGATCGGCACGTTCAACACCATGCGGCTTGCCGCTGCCGACATGCAGTCATTGCCGCCGCTCGAAGCGGGCGAGCGCGGGATCATCATCATGACTGCGTCCGTGGCCGCGTTCGAAGGCCAAATCGGGCAGGCAGCCTATTCGGCTTCCAAGGGCGGCATCGTTTCCCTGGTGCTGCCGGCGGCGCGCGAGCTCGCGCAATTCGGGATCCGGGTTACCGCCATCGCGCCCGGCATTTTCCATACCCCGATGCTCGGCGCGCTGCGCGAAGACTTTCAGAAGAGTCTCGCGGAGTCGGTTCCGTTCCCCAAGCTCCTGGGGAGCCCCGCCGAGTACGCGGCGCTGGCGCTGCACATGGTCGAGAACCGCTACCTCAATGGCGAGACGGTGCGGCTCGACGGCGCGCTGCGCATGGCGCCGCGCTGACGGCCCGCATGCTCACGTTCTCGCGCCGAGTCACGATCGAGTGGCAGCACTGCGATCCCGCCGGCATCGTATTTTACCCGCGCTATTTCGCCATGTTCGACACATCGACCACGATGCTGTTCGAACACGTGCTCGGGATGACCAAATATCAGCTGCTCAAGACGTACGACTTCCTCGGCTACCCGATGGTCGAGACCCGGAGCCGTTTCATGCTGCCGACGCGGTTTGGCGACGAGGTCGAGATCAAGACGACGCTGGTCGAGGTGAAGCACTCGAGCTTCACCGTCGAGCACCAGATCTTCAAAGCTGGTGAGCTTGCCGTCGAGGGCCGCGACACCCGCGTCTGGGTCGTGACCGATCCGGCCAACCCCGACAAATTCAAGCCACGGCCGATCCCGCCCGAGGTCATTGCAAAGCTGACTGCCGCCTCATGACATTGCGCCCGATAGACACGTTGCGGCTGACGGGCTAACAACTGCGCCACGAAAATCAAGACGCTACGGAGACCCCATGCGCCTCGACGCCTATACGCACTTCATTCCCAAGCCGTTCGTCGACAAGATGTCGGAGGTCGCTGGCCAGCACGCCGACATCGGCAAGCGCATGCGCGGGGTGCCGGCGATCTATGATCTCGACGTGCGCAAGAAGGTTGTCGACAGTTTCCCGGACTATGCGCAGATCCTGACCTATCCGATGCCGCCGCTCGAGCATTTCGCCAAGCCGGATCAGCTGGAAGATCTGCTCAAGATCATCAACGACGGCTTTGCCGATCTCTGCGCCAAGGAAAAGGACCGCTTTCCGGGCTGGGTTGCGCAGGCATCCCTCGCCGCGCCGGATGCCAGCGTGCGCGAAGTCGAACGCGCCATCAAGAACGGCGCCCTCGGTGTTCAGATCTACACCAACGTCTCCGGCAAGCCGCTCGACCGCCCGGAATACGAGCAGTTCTTCGCCGCCATGAACCGGCTCGGCAAGCCGATCTGGATTCATCCCTCGCGCACGGCCGTGCATCCCGACTACATGGATGAGCAGAAGTCGCTCTATGAGATCTGGTGGGCCTTCGGCTGGTCCTACGAGACCGCCGCCGCCATGGCGCGGCTTGTGTTCTCCAAGACGATAGACAAATACCCCAACCTGAAAATCATCCTGCACCATTTTGGCGGCATCATTCCGATGCTCGAAGGCCGCATCGGCCCGGGCTGGGACCAGATCGGCGCGCGCACCTCGGATGCCGACTACCAGGCGCTCAAGGCCACGCTGAAAAAGCGTCCACTCGACTATTTCCAGAAGGACGTGTGGGTTGACTCGGCGGCCTTCGGCGGCCGCGGTGCAACCTTGTGCGGGCTCGAGTTTTATCCGCACGACCACATTCTGTTTGCATCCGACTGCCCGTTCGATCCGGAAAAAGGGCCGGGCTATATCCGCGAGACGATCAAAATCCTCGACTCGCTCGGCATGCCTAAGGACAAGCTCGACGACATCTACTACAGGAACTTCGAGAAGCTGGTCGGACAGAAGTTTGTGAAGTAACTGCCTTCCAACCCTCGGTTCGTCGTGGCCGGGCTTGTCCCGGCGATCTGCGTCATTGCGAGCGAAGCGAAGCAATCCAGCGCTGAGGCGCCGCACTGGATTGCTTCGTCGCTGCGCTCCTCGCAATGACGGGAGCCTTACATCCCTGCGGACAAGTCCTCCGCCTCACATGAATCCGGGCGCGTGATCTGCTAGCGTCGCGCGCATGGATGCTGCCAACCCTGCCTCACCTGACGCCGGCGCATCGGCCGACAACGGCCGTATCACGCCGATGATGGAGCAGTACGTTGAGATCAAAACCGCCAATCCGGATTGTCTGTTGTTCTACCGGATGGGCGACTTCTACGAGATGTTCTTCGAGGATGCGGAGGTTGCAAGCCGCGCGCTTGGAATCGTCCTCACCAAGCGTGGCAAGCATCTCGGCAAAGATATTCCCATGTGCGGGGTGCCGGTCGAACGCTCCGACGAGTATCTGCACAAGCTCATTGCCCAGGGCCATCGCGTTGCCGTCTGCGAGCAAACCGAGGATCCGGCGGAAGCCCGTAAGCGCGGCGGCAAGAGCGTGGTCCGCCGCGATGTTGTGCGGCTGGTTACTGCGGGGACACTCACCGAAGATTCCCTGCTCGACGCCAAGCGCAACAACTATTTGGTCGCCATTGCCCGTGCTCGTGCTTCGGTCGGAGAGAAGAGCAGGTTCGGGCTCGCATTCCTGGACATGTCAACCGGCGAGTTCCGTCTGACCGAGACCGACAATCTCACGGCGGAGCTCGCCCGCCTGGAGCCCGGCGAGATCATCACATCAGATGCGCTGTACGATGATCCTGAACTGGGACCTTTGCTGCGCACGTTGCCGGTCACGCCACTGACGCGCGACGTGTTTGACGGGACAACTGCCGAACGGCGACTCGCGTCGTTCTTCTCGGTTGCGACCACGCAAGCCTTCGGGATGCTGTCGCGACTCGAGCTCATGGCTGCAGCCGCGTGCGTCACCTACGTGGAGCGCACGCAACTCGGCAAGCGCCCACCGTTGTCCCCCCCGGTGCGCGAAGCAGAAGGCGCAACGCTCGCGATCGATGCGGCAACGCGCGCAAACCTGGAGCTGATGCGCACCCTCGGCGGCGAGCAGCGCGGCTCGGTACTCTCTGCTATCGACCGCACCGTCACCGCCGCCGGATTTCGGCTCCTGGCCTCACGCCTTGCGGCCCCGCTGACGGATCCGGCAGCGATCGCGCGGCGGCTTGATGCCATTGATGCGCTGCTCGCGAACCCGACACTGCGCAGCGAATTGCGCCGGCGGCTCGCCGCCGCCCCGGATCTGGCGCGCGCATTGGCGCGCCTCGCGCTCGGCCGCGGCGGACCGCGCGACCTCGCGGCGATCCGTGATGGGCTGGGGGCTGCGGCGGAGGTCGCTGAGCTTGTCGCCACAAGCGAAGCCATGCCGGAAGAGTTGGCGGACGCGAACTCCGCGCTCAAATGCCACGATCTGACGATCACAGGCGAGCTCGCGGCGGCGCTCGCCGACGAGCTCCCTGCATTCAGGCGCGACGGGGGTTTCGTGCGTCCGGGCTACGCGAAGGAACTCGATGACACGCGCGCGCTGCGCGATGAATCGCGGCGTGTGGTGGCGGGTTTGCAGGCCCGTTACGCCGACGAGACGCAGGTGCGCGGCCTCAAGATCAAGCACAACAATGTGCTTGGATATTTCGTCGAGGTAACCGCGCAGCACGGCGACAAACTGATGGCGCCCCCGCTCAACCAGACCTTTATCCACCGCCAGACGCTGGCCGGCCAGGTGCGTTTCACCACCACTGAATTGGGAGCGCTGGAGGCGAAGATCGCAAGCGCCGCGGACCGGGCGCTCGGGCTCGAGCTTGAAATCTTCGATGCGCTGGTCGCGCGCGTCGCGGCACTTGCCGAGGAGATCAAGGCGGCCGCTCAGGCGCTGGCGGTGATGGATGTTGCCGCCGCGCTGGCCACGCTCGCCTCTGAACGACGTTACGTGCGGCCACAGATCGATAGGAGCCTCGCATTCGCCATCGAGGGCGGCCGCCACCCCGTGGTTGAGCAGGCACTCGACGATCCGTTCGTCGCCAATGACTGCGATCTCTCGCCGCCGGCGGACCCGGGCTCCGGACGCATCTACGTCGTGACCGGGCCCAACATGGCCGGCAAATCGACCTA
>JAFAXD010000651.1 GCA_019241285.1 Xanthobacteraceae bacterium
GGCTTGACATCGATAAGGCGGTAATCGCGCGATACCGGGTAGATGCACGCTAAAACTCTGAGTTCGTCATGGCCAGGCTTGTCCCCGCATCCCGCGTCATTGCGAGCGAAGCGTCACCATGCCGCCGAAAACTTCCAGGATCAGTTCAACATTAGTTACTGATCGGCCGATTCTGCGCTAAACGGACGAGCGGGCGGCCGCAACCGCCCGCTCCTTCTATTTGGATAACCGTATGTGCAACGAGTACGGTAACCGTATTCCCTACCGCCGCTATGTCGGGGAGTTCAGCCATCTCAAGCTGCGGCTCTCGGTATCAGGGAATGGACCGGATCTTTCGCCGCGCGACGAGATCCATATCCGCGACACTGCCCCTGTCATTCTGCGCACACCTGATGGTGTCGAGCTCACCGAGCTGACCTGGGCGCCGCGCGACCGCAACAAAAAACCGGTGTTCAATTTCCGCTCCGAGAAGCGCAGCTTTGCCAAGAGCACCCGCTGCCTGATCCCGGCGTCGCATTTCGTTGAATTCACGACGCCGACTGATCCCGGCAAGAAGCGCAAGGACAAATGGCGCTTCACGCTCGTCGGCGCCGACTGGTTCGCGATCGCCGGACTGGTGCGCGCCGATACGATCGATCACGCCGATTGCTTCACCATGCTGACCACCGCGCCGGGCCCCGATGTCGCTCGCTATCATGATCGGCAGGTCGCCGTGCTCGCCCCCGCGGACTGGTTGGCGTGGCTTGACTTGTCGCGTCCGGAAGCGGACCTGCTCCGGCCGTTACCGCCGGCGACGCTCAAGGTTGAGCAAGTCGAGGCAAAGCAAGCGATCTAACAAATACGTTCACTGCGCCGGCGCACGGGGCACGCGTGGGGCGGAAGCAGCCGGTTGCGGCGAACCCGCGCCACCGAACAGCAGCCGCATCGGGCTATCTTTGATATTCTTGAACACCGTCTCCGCAGTCGCGACTGTGCGACGCGTTTCCGTCATCAAGGCATCGATGTTCTTCAGTCCTGAGCCCGTGAACTGTTCAAGGCTGCCGGACATCAGGTCCATGTTCTTGGATAGATCATCGGCCATCAGGCGAATGGATTTTGCCGCCGCGGTCAGCTCGCCCGGCTTGTCGTCGGTACCGGTCAGGCCTTCCATCCCGGCCATGATGCGATCGAACCGATCCGAGTTCTGCTTCAACACCGCCGTGAAAGCCGCGAAATTCGCCACCGACTTTTGCAAGGCGGAGTTCTCGCCGATGAGCTCATCAAAGTCGTGACCGAGGTCCTTCGCCGCACCGGAGAGGCCTTCGGCGACTTTTTCATCGGCGATGAGCGTCGGGATCCCGTCCTCGCCGGGCGGAATAACGTCGGCGCGCGGATCACCGCCGCGCAACTCGATCCAGGCAACGCCGGTGACCGTACCGAAACGCAAGCGGATTTGCGTGTCGGTGCGCAGCGGCGCATCGGAATCGACCGCGATCGTGGACAGGATGTGTTTGGGGTTCGTCGGGTCGAAGCGCAGGTCGGAAACTTCGCCGATCTTCATGCCGTTGAGCTCGACGTCGGCGCCCTTCATAAGCCCGCCGACCGAACCCTGGAACACGATGTGATAGCTCGCGCCGCGCCCCGTCACTGATCCGGTCTCGAACCAATGCACAAAGCCAACGATGCCCGTGAGCACGAGCAGAACCAGCACCGCGTTGAGAAAGAAGTTGGCTTTGATTTCCATGCCGAGCGTCGCGCTTACCTCGTTCAGGCGAACATGCGCTCGCCCTGCATGTCGATGATCTGCTTCGCCTTGGAGATCGTGAACTGGATCGCCTCATCCCGGCTGTGATGGGTGTCAGCCCGGATGAACTGGTGCTCCTTCACGCCATCGGGTGTCTCCTTCTCGATCACGCCGGCGGTTTGGTAGAGACCATTGGTTGCATATGGGGTGGGGCGAATGCGGTAGCCCTTGTACTCGACCGCCGGAGCGGGTGGCTCGCGGTCACCCGTCCCAGTGCCTGTTCCCAAGCGGCTTAGTGCGGCTTTAAGTTTGGCGAACATATGTCGAGCCCCTGTGCGCGCCCGCCCCCAGCAGCTTGCGAGCAATCGTGCGCCGGCTAGGATCAAGCCCAAGCGCGATTTCGCCACGCGTCCCCTCGATGGCGGTTCCGACAAGGTAGCAGTTTCGGGCGTCCGTGCTCAACCGGGCGTTCATATGCGGTAGAATGGGTGAACAATGCGTGCGCGCAACCACAACGGGCCCGGTCGCGAGGATCCCCCGCGCAAAATGCCGGTGCATGCGCCGCCCGGCCCGGTGCCGACGCTCGCCGAGCTCGCCGACCAACATGTGACGGAGCTGCGGGTGTGGTGCGGAGCCTGGCCGCAGCGCTGCTTTCACCGCGGCGTGGTGCGGCTCGACCTGTTCCCGCCGGGCGAGACCATCGTGCAGGCAAGCCGCCGGCTGGTGTGCACCAAATGCGGCCTCATCGGTGGATACGCGCAGCCGCACTGGCCGAGCTAAGCCTGTCGCGCGCATGAGCCTGTGCTAAGACGAACAACAAATCAATTTGGGGAGGACCTGGTGCGGGCCATCGTGTTCCATGAATTCGGACCGCCGAACGTATTGCGGCTCGAGGATGTGCCGACACCCGAACCGGGGCCGGGCGAAGTGCTGCTCAAGGTCCACGGCGTCTCCGTCAACCGCACGCTCGATCTCGTGGTCCGCTCCGGCCTCTATGCCCGCCGGCCGCCGCTGCCGCACGTGCTTGGCGTTGACCCCTGCGGGATCGTCACGTCCGTCGGACAGGACGTGACCGATCGCAAAGTCGGCGATCGCGTCGTGTGCGGCCCGGTTATCGGTGTGGACCCGAACGGGGCACCACGCCTGCTCGGGGTCAATGCGTGGGGCGGCTACGCCGAATACGTCAAGGTTCCGGCCAGGATCACGCATCGGATTCCCGATCGGCTCGACTTTCAGACCGCGACAGTAGTGGCACGGCATGGTCCGCTTGCCTTCACCCAGTTGCGCGACCGCGCGCAGGTACAACGCGGCGAGTGGGTGCTGGTGATGGGTGCCGCCGGCGGGCTCGGTAGCGCCGCCGTGCAGGCTGCCAAATATCTCGGCGCCAGGGTGATCGCGGCGGCCGGCACGGACGCGCGGGTCGAAGCTGCCGTGGCCCTCGGGGCCGACGTCGGCGTCAACTACCGCAAACAGGATCTCACCGCCGAGGCGCGCCGCATCACCGCCGGGGCGGGCGTCAATGTGGTGGTGGAGAATATCGGCGACCCCGACCTGTTCCCCAAGGCATTCGCGGCGCTCGGCTTCGCGGGCCGCCTCGTCACCGCCGGCGGACACGGCGGCGGCACGGTCGCGCTCGACGTCAAACACCTCTATCTCAACCGCATCACCATTTTGGGCGATCCGCGCGATAGCCCCGACACGTTTGACCTAGCCCTGCGCGCCGCAGCCGAGGGACGCTTTCATGTGCTGATCGATCAGGTGCTGCCGCTGTCGCAAGCGGTGCTCGCACATGAGCTCACCGAGGCGCGCGAAGGCTTGGGCAAAATTCTGCTCGACCCGACGCGGCTCAATTGAGCGATTTTGGTTTGCGCATGTCCTCTTCGGAAAACCGGCGGCCACCCCGCATCGAGTGCGGGGCGGGCTTTTTCCGGGACATGCGCTTCAGAACGTCGACTTGAGCCGCAGATGGTCGAGACGATTCATCGACTTCACGTCGACCCGGCGCTTGCCGCGATCCTGCGCAACGTCGAGCGGGATGGTTGTTCCGGCGGCGCCGCGCGCCCAGACCTTACGGTAGAACTCCGGCAGTGACTTGATCGCGACGCCACCCACTCCAACGATAATATCGCCGCGCTCGAGCCCCGCCTTCTCGGCCGGCCCCTCCGGGCTCACTTGCGTGATCACCAAGCGCCCGTCCTGCTCTTCGGTGTTGAGCCCGAGCCAGGGCGGAGGCGGCGCGGCCGGGCGGCCCTGCGCCAGCAGGTCCGCCAGGATCGGTGTGAGCGTATCGATCGGCACGAACATGTTGCCGGGTTGGCCCTTGCCGCCCGCGTCACCGAGGATGAGCGAGCCGACGCCGACAAGCTTGCCATCGCGATTGATCAGCGCGGCACCGCTCCACGCCATGTGCGGCGGGGCGGTGAAGATCGCGTTGTCGAGGAGATATTCCCAGCTGCCCGCGAACTCGCGCCGCGCGATCACCCGCGCAGGCTGCGCGCTCGCCGCGCCACCGCTGCTCGCCACAATGACTGGATCGCCCTTGCGCACGTCGGCGGATTTGCCCAGCGCCATGGGCCGTACCTTCAGCGGCGAGATTGCCTGCAGCAGGCCGAAGCCGGAGACCTGGTCGTAGCCGACCACATTCGCCGGCACCGTGCGGCCGTCATTGGTGGTCACCTGGGCAGCATGCGCCTCGACCATCAAATAGCCGATGGTGACGATCAGGCCCTGGTCGTCGATGACGACGCCGGAGCCTTCGCGCTCGCGGCCGAGATATTCTACCGTGCGCCCATCCGGATTGATGAAGGTTTTCACCGCCACCACACCGGAGAGGATCTCGTCGGTCGCGAGCTTCTGGGCGTGCGCGGTTGCCGCCGACAGCAAGGTCAGCCCGAGGATCGCCAGCAAGGCGGAGAGGCGCGCGCGCATATATCCTACTATACCCGGCCTGCGGACGACGGCCATATGCGGGCGCGTGTAAGGGGGAGTGATGCGAACCTACAAAATCGCGGCTATTCCGGGCGACGGCATCGGACCGGAAGTGATCAGTGCCGGGCTCGAGGTGCTGGCGCTGTGCGCCCAGCGTGACGGATTTGCGCTTGACGTGACGCCCTTCGACTGGGGCTCTGACTATTACCGCAAGCACGGCCTGATGATGCCGCCGGAGGGCCTCGCACAACTGCGCGGGATTGATGCGATCTATTTCGGCGCGGTCGGCGCGCCCGATATCCCTGACCACATCACCCTATGGGGCCTGCGGCTCGCGATCTGCCAGGGGCTTGATCAATACGCCAACGTTCGCCCGACGCGGCTTCTCCCCGGAATCAGCGGGCCGCTACGCGAGCCCGGTGAGCTCGATTGGGTGATCGTGCGCGAGAACTCGGAGGGCGAATATTCCGGCGTCGGCGGGCGCGTGCATCGCGGCCTGCCCGAGGAGGTGGCAACGGAAACGTCGGTGTTCACCC
>JAFAXD010000123.1 GCA_019241285.1 Xanthobacteraceae bacterium
TGCCGGCGCTGGCGCAGGAGCAGAAGCCGGTGCGACTCTTGATGAATTGGTTTGCACAACCGGACCAGAGCGGGTTCTGGCAGGCGCAAATCGATGACGCCGGCAAGGACAAGTGCCTCAAGATCACCACCACCCAGGGCGGGCCAAAGATCCAGACCATTCCGCAGGTCGCCGCTGGGCAAGCCGAGTTCGGGGTGAGCAACGCCGATGACCTTCTGCTTGCACGGTTGCGCGGTGCGCCGGTGCGCGCCGTGTTCGCCTCGATGGACTACGTCCCCTACTCGCTGGTCTATCATCCGAGCCCGGACATCAAATCGATCACCGATCTCAAACAAAAGACCTTCGCGGTCAGCCTCGGCTTTGCCTATTGGGAGTGGCTCAAGAAACAATACGGCCTGCAGGGCGCCAAGGAGATTCCGGTGTCCGGCGATCTCGGCCTGTTTCGCAACGACCCAAACATGGTGCAGCAGGGCTATTCGCTCTATCTGCCGGCACGCATGAGCGCGGCGGGCATTGCCAACGCCCAGTTCAAGGTCGCCGAGCTCGGCTATCGGCCGTACGCGGTGCTGTTCACCACCGACGATTTGATCGCCAAGAACCCGGGCCTGGTGCGTGACACCGTCGCCGCCGTGAAGGCGTCGTGGGCAAACTTCGTGCAGGATCCCACCAAGGCACTGGCGGCGGAGCAGGCTCTCAATAACCAGATCGCGCCGGACATTGCCGCGCTCGCCGCCAAGGATCTCATCGCCGAGCTGCTGCCGCGCGACCCGTCCAAGATCGGCTGTATGACCGACGCGCGCTGGGATGAGATCGGCCGCCAGCTGCAGGACGTGAAGTTTCTCACCGCCGAGTTCGACGTGAAGAAGGCCTACGACAAATCGTGGGTGTCGGGATGTTGACCATGCGCAAGCCCCCGCCCCTCGCGGCCGTCGACCCGGCCGCCCCGCCTCCGAACCTCGCCAAGCGTCCCGGTGCCGTGCCGATTGCGCTGCAAGGCCTGAGCAAACAATTCGGAACCGGAGTGCAGGCGCTCGACACCATCAACTTCGACATTGCCGGCGGCGAGTTCATCTCCATCGTCGGACCGTCCGGCTGCGGAAAATCAACCTTGCTGCGCATCGTCGCCGGACTGGTGGAACCCACGACCGGCGCCTGCGAGCGAGCGCGCAACGCCACTGCGGCTTTCGTGTTCCAGGACGCCGCGCTGCTACCGTGGCGCACGGTGAGCCGCAATGCCGAATTGTTGATGGAGCTCGAAGGTGTCCCGGCGCCCGAGCGCGGCAGCCGCGCTGCCGAGGCGCTGAAGCTCGTCGGCCTCGCCGGCTTCGAGCGCTCCTACCCGCACCAGCTCTCCGGCGGCATGCGCATGCGGCTCTCGCTCGCCCGCGCGCTGGCATTGCGGCCGGACCTGATGTTGTTGGACGAGCCGCTCGCCGCCGTCGACGAGCTCACCCGCGACGTCCTGCAGGAAGAGCTCTCGCAGCTCTGGCAGATGGCCGGCTTCACCGCGCTCCTTGTCACCCACAACGTGCACGAGGCGGTCTATCTGTCGAACCGCGTCGTGGTGATGTCGGCGCGGCCGGGCCGAATCCTCAAGGTCATCCAGGTTCCATTCCCCTTCCCGCGCTCGCCGGAGCTGCGTTCCACCGCCGCGTTTGCCAAACTCACCGGCGACGTGTCGGCGGCGCTGCGCCAGCGCGATCACATCTGAGCCGCCCATGGCACAGACAATCTCCCTTCCCCAAGCCGGCGCCCGCGCCAAGTCAGCGCTCAGCACCGCTCTGCCGCCGATCCTGGTTGCCCTTCTCGCGCTCTCGTTCTGGTACCTGCTCTCGATCACCGTCTACGCCGGCAAAGGCTATCTGCTCCCTGGCCCGCGCGAAGTCGCCGACGCCTTCGTGGAGAACGGCGCCACCATCATGGCGGCCACCCTCACGACCCTGAAGGAGGCGATGCTCGGCTATCTGACGGCGATCGGGCTCGGCGTACTCATCGCCGCGATCCTGAGCCAGTCGCGCGTGCTGGAGCGCAGCTTCTATCCTTACGCGGTCCTACTGCAGACCGTGCCGGTGGTGGCGATCGCACCGCTCATCGTGCTGTGGTTCGGCTATAACGACCTTTCCGTCATCGTCATCAGCCTGATCATTTCGCTCTTCCCAATCATCAACAACACATTGCTCGGCTTGCGCTCGACCTCGCGCACGCTCGTCGAGCTGTTCGCCATGCATCACACGAGCCGCATCATCAGCTTCTGGAAGTTGCGGCTGCCCGGTGCCCTGCCGAGCATGATGGCGGGGCTGAAGATCTCGGCCGGGCTTTCGGTGATCGGCGCGATTGTCGGCGAGTTCATCATCGGGTCCGGCAATTCCCAGGGCGGTCTCGGCGTGCAGATCATATTTGCGCAAGGCCGCATGTACACGGCGCTCTTGTTCGCCGAGGTCATCTGCGCAACCCTACTTGGGTTTGTATTCTTCTCCGTGGTAAGTTTGCTTGGCCATTTCCTGCTGCGCCACTGGCACGAGTCCGCCGCGGACTGAGGCGGATCGTTAGCCGGTTCGAGCCGACCTACGTCGAATGAGGTGGGTCTCCCCTCCTCCGCGCGCACTTGCGCGTGCGGGGAGGGGTCGGGGGTGGGGGCAATCTTCGCCTCGATTTACAACAAGAGCCCCCCACCCCATCCCTCCCCACCACTCGCTTCGCTCGCGGGGGGAGGGAGTACAACCTCGCGCGGCCTAGTATTGCGGCTAGGCGACTCCCATATCCCCTGCGCGCGTCAAAGCCGGAGGGGTTCCATGTCGCCCTTGTCCATTCTGCTCAACCTGCTGTGGATCGTCTTCGGCGGCCTGGAAATGGCCCTCGGCTGGCTGATCGCCGCCGTGATCATGGCAATCACCATCATCGGCATTCCGTGGGCACGGGCGGCATTCAACATCGCCGGCTACACGCTGCTGCCCTTCGGCCAGCGCGCCGTCTCGCGCGCCGATTATCTCGGCCAGCACGACGCCGGCACCGGCCCGCTCGGATTTATCGGCAATGTCATCTGGCTGATCCTGGCCGGTTGGTGGCTGGCGCTCGGCCACCTCATCGCGGCGATCGTGTTCGCGATCACGATCATCGGCATTCCGTTCGCCTGGGCACACCTCAAGCTCGCCGGGATCGCGCTCTGGCCGATCGGCAAGATGATCGTCCCGGTCGAGGACCTGCGTCCCCCTTACCCCCGCTAGACGCTTCGGACCGTTACAGCTGTAACGCAGCGGACATCATGCCGTAGCGCATTTCTTTGATCATCTCTCCAAGACAAAATCCCAGGGGGATCGCGGTCCATGCCGCGTGCGGCGCGGTCCGTCGGGAGAGCTGAGCATTGTCCTTGTTATCGCGTCTGTTCCTGCTCGCCGCCGTCGCGCTTCTGCCGGCGATTGCGATTCAGGCTTACAGCGAATTCTGCGTGCGCTACGAGCGTGAAGTTGAAGTGCACGAACAGGCGCTGAGCGTCGCCAAACTCGCCGCGGCGGAACAGCAGCAGATCATTCAGGGTATACGCCAGGTCCTGGTCGCGATGGCTGAGCTCCCGGCGATCAAGGAGAAGGACAGCCAAGCGTGCAACGCTTATCTGGCGGCAATCCGGCAGCGCTTTCCGGCGTTCATCTCTTTTCTGGTCACAGACCTCGACGGCCGGTCGTTCTGCAGCACCTACGCCGATAACCTACCTGTTTCCCTAGGGCGCAGAGCGTACTTCGGCAGCGCCTTGCAAACCGGCACCTTTACGGTCGGAGACTTCGCGACAGGTTTGGCGAGCGGCCGCAAGCTCATTCCGTTTGCCCTGCCGTTCTACAGCGATGATGGCCGTATGGGTGGTGTGATTGTCGCAGCGCTGAGCCTGGACTGGCTTGCTCAATCCATCGCCCGAAAAGGTGTGCCGCCCGGCGCCGCGTTGGCCATCGTCGACCGGAATGGCACCTACCTGGCACGCTATCCAGACAACGACCGATTCATGGGCCGGAAACTGCCGCGCCCCGGAGACGCAAGCCCGCAGAATACAGCGGATACGGTCGACCTCGACGGGGTGCATCGCATCGTCGGCTATGCTGCTCTGCCAAAGGACGCTGGAGGCGTCGTTGTCAGCTTCGGGTTCAACAAGGCCCAGGCCTTTGCCGAAATCCAGCAGCGCACGCAGCGCGGCATCCTCCTCATCATGCTCAGCACGTCATTGGTGCTGGTTGTGATGTGGTCCGGCGCCCGCCGTTTCGTTCATCGCCCCCTTGGGCAATTGGTTGATGCAGCGAACCGCTGGCGCCTTGGCGACTATGCCTGCCGGCTGGACGTCGGCGAGGCAAAATCCGAGGTCGCGCATGTCGGAGATGCGTTCAACATCATGGCTGAGGCCTTGCAGGACCGCGAGCGCGAGCTGTTGCGAGCGAAGGAACAGGCGGAGGAGGCGGCAGATCGTATGACCGCCATATTTGAGAGTACGACCGACTGCCTGTTCATCGTAGATCCAGATTGGCGGATCACCTATCTCAACGCGCACGCGAAAACGAAATTGACCGGGCAACGCAACGTCCTCGGCACGGATATGCTGACGGCCTTCCCGTGCGTTGCCGAATGCGACATGTACGAGCGATACCAAACCGCCATGTCGGAACAAAAGCCGGCCTGCTTCGAGGTATTCCTGCCTGATCACAAGGCTTGGTACGCAGTCAGCGCGTATCCGTCGAGCGAAGGCCTGGCGATCTACTTTCGTGACGTGACGGAGCACAAGAATGCTTTGAAAGCACGGCGGCTGATGGAAGAACAACTACATCAAAGTCAAAAAATGGAGGCGGTGGGCCAGCTCACCGGAGGCATCGCTCACGATTTCAACAATCTGCTCGCCGTGGTCATCGGCAATCTCGAGCGCATCGCCGATTGCGCGGGAACCAATGATGCAATCCGCCGGCTTGCCGATACCGCGCAACGCGCCGCGGATCGCGGCGCCAAGCTGACTGCTCAACTGCTGACCTTCTCGCGGCGGCAGAACCTGGAGCCGAAAGTTGTTGATGTCGGGCAGCTGATCCGGGACTTCCAAGATATCATTCGCCGCGCGATTGGGAAAAACTGCAATCTTGAGATGATGATTGATGAGCCGCTGTGGCCGTGTCATGTCGACCCCGCCCAATTGCAGACCGCGCTCCTCAACCTGGCCATCAATGCCCGCGACGCAATGCCGGGTGATGGTTTGCTCAAGATCGAAGCGCGCAATATCACGCTCGATGAGGCACCCTCACCCGAGCAGAATCCTGGACCATATGTCAGCTTGAGCGTGATCGATACAGGCAGCGGCATGACTGGGGATGTTCTGGAACGGGCGTTCGAACCCTTCTTCACGACCAAGCAAGTCGGCCAGGGGACCGGACTGGGCCTGAGCATGGTCTATGGCTTCGTGCGTCAGTCCGGAGGTCACGTCACGATCAAGAGCAAGGTCGGCCGGGGGACGACCGTAACGCTACATCTACCAAGGGCCCCGCAAACGTCCGAGGCGGACCAGAAGATTAGGCAATCTCAGCCCGCATCAACAGACGCGGCGCGGATTCTCGTCGTCGATGACGATGAAGAGTTGCTGGAGGTTACGTCCGCCACATTGAGCGGATTCGGCCACCACGTCATCTCCGCCCGCAGCGGGCTTGAGGCGCTCGCCGTGCTCAAGACCGACGATCCCGTCGATCTCCTGTTCAGCGACGTCGTGATGCCAAACGGAATAACCGGCATCGAGCTTGCCCGAGAAGCAAAGCGATTGCGGCCCGGCATCAAGGTGCTGCTGATCTCCGGCAACTCCGCCGAGGCGCTGGCGCGCTACGGCGCTTCGGACGAGTTTCCGATCGTGAGCAAACCCTTGACCCGTGCGGATTTGGCGCGGCGGCTCGCATCGGTGCTGGGCACCGGTTGAAACTGCCTCGGCCTACTTCAATCCCAGCGTATCAAACTCCGCCGCCACATCGGGGAGCAACGCTTGCGCCGCCGCGGTGTCGGCCTTGCCGCCGTCCGCATCGCCGGCACGCCCCTTGGCTATTCCGCGGCCATAGAGCGCAAACGGCTCCTTCGGATC
>JAFAXD010000222.1 GCA_019241285.1 Xanthobacteraceae bacterium
GACTCGTCGCTTCCCCCGCCGACAGCGCCCTACGCGCCGAACAACAACACCGTGTTGTCACCGTTCAGCGGCTTCTGGGGCGGCGCCATAACCGACCACATCGGAGCGTTCGCACAGGTGACTTACAACGCACCGCCCGTTGGCGGATACGCTGATCCGTTTGGGCGCATGTGGAACTGGGACAATACCGATGTCCGTTACGCCAATACGGCCAGCATCGGACCGCTCGATTTCATCTACGGCATCACCGCCAACAACAACCCAACCGTACAGGACGTATGGAACACCACGCCGGCCTGGTCTTTCCCCCAGGCATCCTCAACCATTGCACCGACGCCGACAGCGAAGACTTTGATTCAGGGGGCTTTTGCGGCGCATGTCGGCGGCGTTGGCGGCTATCTGTTCATCAACGACCTGCTGTATTTGGAAATGACCGGCTATCGCACGCTGAGTTTCAGCCAGCAGAATGCGGTCGGCATTGATCCGTTTGGTGCGCCGGGACTGATTGCGCAAACCGCGCCCTATTGGCGTGCCGCGATCGAACCGCATTGGGACCGGCACTCGTTGATGGTCGGGACCTTCGGCATGGTCGCGAACGTCAATCCATGGGTCGATCCAACCTTCGCCCTGGGTTCGATGGCGACTTTTCCGCAAGCGGACCGATTTACGGACACCGGCTTCGACACCCAGTACCAGTATCAAGGCGGCAATTACTGGATCACGCTGCGTGCCAGCTATATCCGCGAGTTTCAGAAACTCGACGCCTCGTTCAACAACGGCGGAGCTTCCAACCCCACAAATCAGCTCAATGTCATGAATTTACAGGGCTCGGTTGCCGTCGGCGGCGACAACCGATTCGTGTTCACGGGTCAATATTTCAACGTCTGGGGAACCTCAGATCCGCTTCTCTACGCGAACCTCGCCAGCGGTTTCAGCCCAAACAGCAAAGGCTTTATCGGCGAGATCGCCTACATTCCATTCGGAATCAGCCAAGCGCCAGGTTGGCCATGGTTCAATATGCGGGTCGGCCTGCAATACACCTACTACAATGAGTTCGATGGCACCAGCATCGGCGCGCATACTCACAACACGCTGTTTCTATACACGTGGTTTGCCATGTAGCTGCGGCAGACCCAAACGGGAGGGCTAGGGGATGAAAAAGTCACCGTTTCTGACAGTTGCAACTCTGTTCGTGGGCATTGCGGGTTCAGCGCGTGGCGCTGATCTGCCAATCTCGGTGCCGCTGCAGGTAACACCCGTGTTCGGCTGGTCCGGCTGCTCCCTGGGAGCGCATGCAGGCCTGGGCCTGGCCAACAAGACTTTCATCGATCCTGTGCAACTGGCCCAGGATTCAGTGATTGGGCCAGGAACGACGAGCGGTGCGACCCAGACGTCGGTCAATGTTGATGGCGGTGTTATTGGCGGCCAGATCGGGTGCGACTATCAATTTGCACCCAATTGGGTGGCGGGTGTCGAGGGTGCGGCCTCGGGCTTGAACCTGCGGGGCTCTACGACGGTCGCCCTGCCGATGGGGAATCCCGGCGATCAGGCCACCGTCACCGCGCAGACCAGCTTTATTCCAAGTGTGACGGGACGCCTCGGCTACACATTCGATCGCCTATTGCTGTACGGCCGGGGGGGCGTGGCTTGGGCAAGCGACAAATACACGATCAACGGAATGGTCACCGGACTCGGTTTCGGCTTTCAAGGCCTGGACTTGCGGACGGGCTGGATTGCAGGCGCGGGCGCGGAGTGGGTGGTATCGCGCAGTTGGTCGGTGAATGTTGAATACGACTACTATTCGTTCGGAACCAGTAGCGTTCTGATGTCGGACAACATCAATGCTTTCTCCGGCAACATAAACGTCAAACAAACAGTTCAAGTCGTCAAGGCCGGCCTGAACTTCCACGTCTGGTCCTGGTAGCGGTCGAGCTGGCCGGGCGGGCCTGGAAGCGGAGCGAGAAGTCATGCAACGCATCAGCTTACGATTCCTGTTGCGCGTAACTGTATTGGGAGCCGCCGGGGTGGCCGCGGGCGGCTCGGATGGCGCCAGTCGCCCAGCCGGTTCCGGAGGGGACGTACGGGCAAAGATCGAGTACTGCATGGACTGCCACGGGCGGCAGGGACAGGGATATCATGGATTCCTGACCATGCCTCGCCTTGCCGGCCAGACATCGACCTATCTGGAGAATCAGCTTCGCGCCTTCATGGAAGGCCGGCGCGACCGTAACTTGTTTATCAACATGTCCCGCGTGCACGGCCTTAATCCGGCCATGCGGGCAGCCGTCGCCGCCCAGTTCCAGCAGCTCAATCCGCCGGCGTTCGGCAGCGCTCCGAGCAACCTCGCGGCGGCCGGTGCCAAGATTTACGAAGAGGGGGTGCCCGAGGCGAACATTCCCGCCTGTTCCGCATGTCACGGTCCCGACGGGACCGGCCAAGGCGAGATTCCTCGCCTCGCTGGCCAAGTCTTCTCATACACCGTTAGAACGCTCTCGACTTGGAACCGAGATCGAGGCGCCGCCTCCGGGGAACAGACTTCCGCGGCGGTCATGGCGCCGATCGCGCGCAATCTGACGCCCAATCAGATTGCAGCGATTGCAGCCTACGTTAGCAATTTGCGCTGAGTGAACTGAAGGGCCGGGTCATGAATTTCGTCAAGTTGATCTTTATGATCCTGATCATCGGTGGCTGGACCAGCGGTCTGCACGCTGACGAACTCGCGATTCGTAATTGCGCTTGGTGTCACGGGACGTCCGCTCAAGGCTACATGACCGCGCCGCGTCTGGCCGGACAAAGATACGAATATCTTGAAAAGCAACTTCTCAATTTCAAGAACCATACCCGGGATAACCCGTTTTCAATGCAATACATGTGGGATGCCGTCGCCTATCTCGATCCGCAAACAGCGCGTGACCTTGCGCTTTATTTCTCGACCCTGCCTCCCAAACCGGCTAACGACGGAGATTGGAACCTCGTGCCGGTCGGCAAAGCAATCTACGACGGGGGCATCCCCCAAGAGAACGTCGTGGCTTGCACGGCTTGCCATGGCCCCGCTGCTGAAGGGGTGCGAGAGATTCCACGCTTAGGCGGCCTGAGCTACGCCTACCTGAAACGCAGGCTGGACCAATGGGGCGAAGGCTTTCATGCCGCGGCTCAGCTGCCGATGCCGTTCATTGCCGGAAAATTGTC
The DNA here is from genome assembly GCA_019241285.1 of Xanthobacteraceae bacterium. GTDB lineage: Bacteria > Pseudomonadota > Alphaproteobacteria > Rhizobiales > Xanthobacteraceae > JAFAXD01. The sequence goes on from JAFAXD010000222.1 coordinate 3,190, forward strand.
ACCCGCGGACATAGAGGCTCTCGCCTCCTACCTGAGCTTTGTCAGGTGACAGAGGCCAGAGTTCGAGACGCGAACCGTTTGCAATTATATGTTGGAGCAATTCCAAAGAGATTGACCACGATCAAATACGATCGGCACGGAACCGAGTTTGATTAGCTGGGTCGCAATGCACAAGCCATGCCGACCCGGGCGGCGGCGCGGGAAGACACGGGGGTGTCACTTCCCGACCGCCGCCTAAGTTCAAATTGTTGGTGTAGAAGCGTGGAGGAACGCTATGACCCTCTACCTGGCTCAGTTCGCATACACCTCCGAGGCGTGGGCGGCGCTCAGGAATCATCCCGAGGATCGTACGCAAGCCATCGAGGATCTCGCGCATAGGCTTGGATGCCGGTTTTATGCATTCTACTACTCATTGGGCGAATACGATGGCTTCGTCATCTTGGATGCACCGAATGAAACGACGGTCACCGCATTCATATTGGCTACAATCGCCCCCGGTCACGTTCGTGCGACAAAGACGACAGTACTCATCAGCGCGGGAGCCATGTTCGATGCCCTGAAGAGTGCAAGTCATGTAGAGTACCATGGGCCACGGGGAAAAGGAGCGTAAGCGGGATCAGTACACACTTTGGTCGAGCCTCGCCCCTTGGCTGACGACACCAACGATCGATCAACAAGATCCCGGTCCATCTCAACGAGCTTAGTGGCCGATATCCCCCGGTCCGTGGCAGGAACTCGTCAGTGGTTGACGAATTCGACCTCGACCGCACCCCCCGAGTACTTGGCTGGGGTTGATCTCCGGTAACGAGGGAAATGTTATCGCCGGCCTCGGCACACCCGCGATGACGAGATGATCGAACATCAACCGTTTTTGATAGGATCCAGCGGCATTGGCGAGGTAGCTCGACACCACTAAGAGCGCCAGCGTAAACAGGAAGCGTTGCATCAGCCGGAACATTTTTTCACTCTCTGGCAAATTTAGTCGCAAGCCGACCAAATTAGAACTCAGGAGAAATACGGAGGCAGCCCGCAGCTGCGGGCTCACCGCAATTCGAAGTCCTTCCCGCTGGAGGCGCTCGCGCGCTACCGCAATCTCACGCGAAGCAACCCGCGCGCGTCGTGTTCGGAATATGGGTTAACGGTTCATTCACCATAGTGCCGCAGTCTCTCACCGGCTCAGTCCCAAACTGGTAGAAACGTCATGACCGACGCAGAGCTGCTGCACTACTACATTGAGCGCAAGCGCATCATCTTTGGCGGGGAGCGCCCCGCTGGGCATTATCGCCTGCGCGAGCTCGGCTTCATCGAAGAGCACCCTGCCAGTCTCAAGAACTTGCTGATCACGGTCACCGACGCCGGCCGCGCCGCAATCGAATCACGGCCCCTGGCCTAACACCACTATCGCGCCGGTACTGTCGGCTGCCACTCGCGCGCGAGGCGCACCGCCTCGCCAAGTTGGGATCGCGTCATCTTCTTGGCGACAAGGTCGCGCTCACCGCGCGCCGCGGCCTGTGACCCCGCCGCCGCGAGGTTCAGCCACATGTGGGCCCGCACCAGATCCTGCGCGACACCGCGACCGCTCGCGCACATCAGCCCGAGATTGAACTGGGCGGCCACGTGGCCTTGATCGGCCGCCCTCTGATACCAGTACGCCGCCTTGGCCAAATCCTGCGGCGCCCCCACTCCGGCGTCATAAACGAGCCCAAGCTTGTATTCGGCGTTGGAGCTACCCTGGTCCGCTTTCTTTTGCAGCTCGGGAACCGGCTCCATCCCGTTCTGTTCGGTATCGGAAACCGGCGTGAACAGCTGGAAGAATTGAGGCGATCGGGCTTCGGCACCCAAAGCCGCTGATTGAAGCAACGAAGCCGGCGCAAGCAGCAGTCCAAGCGCGACCTGCCACGCCATCATTTCGCGAGACGCACGCATCAATTACCTCCCCGCGCTATTTGGTTCCTTCCCTTAGAAAATTGCTGATGAACGGCGCCCAACGAGCACGCCTCGTGTTTTCTCCCTGGATTGCTTCGCTTCGCTCGCAATGACAGTCCAGACTCGTCTTTGCGAGGAGTGAAGCAACGAAGCAATTCAGCGCTTTGGCGCAGCTGTCCCCACCGAATATCGCGTCCTTCAACCCTCGGCTGGATGGGTCGGTTCCCGCGATCTCGAACTTCAATGACCCGTGTGGCTTGCGAGCAACAGGTCTCGAGGCGTTCGTGAAACGGCTCAATTAGCCGCGAGGAATCGACAGCAAATCCGTCGATCGGCAGCTTCGATATCGATCTGCTTCCAACTTACTGCTGTTCGCTGCCCGATGTGAAACCACATGGGACTTCACGCTCGACGTCTTGGGCAAACCTTCTGTCCATGACCGAGTTCTGCTCGCTCCATGAGGAACTCGCATTTTCTCCCCGTGACTCGTAGGTCACCTTGCCGTTGGCGAGATTCACCACGCGACGCACTTGTCCCAGACTTGTGCGATAACACTTGCCAATGCTGATCTCGGTTACTGGAATTCCCATCGCAATGTCACTGCGCACCTGCGCGCGCCAAAGCACACAATATCACGAAGTTCAGAATGGGGCATTCGTCGGCCGCAACGGCGGCGGAGACGTGCAATCAGCCCCCTACCGAGACTCTAGGCTTCGGGAACCGCGATGGCGGTGCTTTGCCCCGCTTCGGCATCAAACACCGACACATGCAGGATTGGAAATCGGCTCTTGATGGCGAGGCCAGCTTCTTCGGCGGCCTCGCGGGTCAGATACGATCCCTTCGTCTGGCGGTCGACCTGCAATCGAAACCGGCCTTTCTCGGGGGGCTTGCGGCGTCCAAATAGTTCCTCGCTGACCTCTACTTCGGGCGCGTCGAGGGTCTTGAGCTGGGATGCCGCTGGCGGTGTCATCTCGCTTCGCTTTGCCATTCCGTATCTCCTGGGTTGAGTGATCATCGAACGGGGCGCCGCTCACCGGGCCGGCCTCGGAGACCTCCCGCCACGACTTTTTTCTTTGGCGCAGGCAACAAGCCTTCACGCTGCGCCTGTTTACGTTTGAGCTTCCGTATCCGCCGAATCGCCTCACTCTTTTCCCGCGCTGACCGTTCAGAAGGCTTTTCGTAAAAACGCCTGCGTTTCATCTCGCGGAAAACGCCTTCACGCTGCAGTCTTCTTTTCAAGACCTTGAGGGCCTGATCGACATTGTTGTCGCGAACGAGTACCTGCAACTTTACGATTCCTTCTGTTGAGGACGTGGGTGAAAGACGATCTCGGCGGGCGGCGTTTTGCCGGCATGCATCAGAGTGGCGCGCCAAACCGGATCGCCGATAGGCAGGGCGAACGCCGCGGTCTTTTCTTTATACGGATAGGCGGCAGGCGTGCTCCGCGTCCGCGTAGCCGAGGACATCCCGCGTGATCTGGGCTGTCAGTGAATACCAAGGGCGAGCCAGAGACCGTTCGGCGGTGATCCGTACACGCGGCTCGCCAGGACCCTAAATGGTCGCGCCATCTCATATGGCGCACCCATGTGTTCGTTTCAAGGCGGGCGCAGCCGCTTGGCGGCTACGTTCTGATTGCATCCGACCAACCGGATGGGGCCGTTTGGTTGGCGAGAAGGCCAGACATACCTCAACAAGGGAGCCGCAGGGTAGTTACGGTTCGTCTATCGATATTTGCGATCAGGCTCGTTCTGCGCGGGATCGGATCAAGGGATATTCCGAACTTTCATAAAGGAGACGAATTCCCCCTGCATCGAAGCGCTGTTCGTCGATCTCCAGATATGCGCCCGCGAGGTACTGCGCCGGCAACACTTCCATTGCGAATTGGATGGCGTCGGCTGCGCGTTCGAATCGCTGGTAACTAAACGATTTGCCGCGCGATTTTGCGACCCGGGCCGGGAATAGCTCAGCTTCTCGACTATAGTCGAACGCGGTCATGTTCTAATCCATCTTTGCGGGAACAAACATTCCAACATACACGATCCGACACACCGTTCCAAATGCCATCATGCGGCAGCACGCCGGCGTCGCAAATGGACAAACAAACTGTGGCGCGCACCGCGGCATATCCGCCCTATCGGAAGAAGACTGGCCGTGCTAGCGAACGCGAAGCTTTGGTGATATCAATGCAAGATATGACAAATCGATTCCGCACTGGCCAGTCGGTGCGCTTGCGCTCCAGTATCCGGACGCGGTCAGCGGCCGGCGGAGACTATACGGTTCTTCGGGAGCTTCCCGAGACCGGGGGTGAAACCCAATACCGGATCAAGAGCGGCCGTGAGGCGCACGAACGCGTCGTCAATGAAAGCGACTTGGAGCCGGGCTGAGCAAATTCACACCCGGCGAGTAGGCGTGCGCCGATCACCTTCGCCGGTTAATCGCCGCACGCCGTGTCATTGCTACGTTTTCGCGTGCGGCGTGCCCAGGTACGGGAAGGTCGTCAGCACATCCGTGTGCGGTTTTAGCCCCGTCGGCGGACACTCATTCTTTGTCAGGAAGGCGATCCGATAGTCGATCACGTCGTCGGTGAAGACGCGGCCATTGGGGTATTTGGCGGGCTTCGACGGATCGAAGGTCAGCACGTCGGGAAGCGTGCCCTCACGGTCGATTTCAGCGATTGCTTCCTCGCGCGTGTAATTGCCGGTGTGCCCCATGAGATGAATGAATTGCTCGAGCCACCGCGTGCGGTCGTTCACCGGCTCGCTGGCGTTGTATTCTTCCTTGGTGTCATCGGTATTGAAGAAGCTGCTGACGCTCGGATGTCCAGCGCGATCAACATGTAGCAGTTTGCCGTCCCGCCGCACGCTGCACCGTCCCCAGATGCGAATCGCGGACTTGGAATTGAGCTCGCTCGTCGGCAACTCGATCGCCGTCGAAAACACGTTCGCTTGCGTATTAGAATCCACCCCGGTCCATGGCGACTTGCCGCCGAGATGCGGCTCGGTGAAGTTCCGCTTGCCGCGGATATCGAACAAGTTCTTGATTCCGTCGAAATCAAAAAAGAACGCATCGCTGCGGCTGCCGGCGAAAAAAATATACGGGCCTGACCGAATAATGTTCGGCGACGCGCCAAACGAGACGTCGGCATCGGCGATGATCTTCGTACCCACCGCTTCCGGTGAGCGCGACTCCGCACCTTTTGCCAGGAACACGCTGACCGTCTGCTTGCCGTTCTGCGGCTGCGAGAACACGTAGCTGAAGGCGATGTCCGTGAGGTAATCGCCGTCCGTATCGATGTTGACGCGATAGATCGCGTCGGGATGCAGCGCGTCCGCATTAGGATTTGCGTTGAGAATGATCACCGTCCTGTTGTTGTCGGAGGGCGATTGGAAAGCGTAGAGATCACAGAGGTCCAACCGTTGATCGCCGAGCGGCGGGCCGAGACTGAGTCCGGTGAAATGATTCGACATTGGCCTCTCCTGTTGAAATCGGGAATTCCATTTGGGGGTTCGGACCAGCCGAGACTATACGGCAATCCGCTGATGAGAATATGTGAGATCCTCGCTTGCGTTTGCGAGTTTGCCCAAACACAAGGGCGTGAGCCTCGAGATCGACGCATTGCCCGCTTGCCCACGCGGGTCCGCCTGGGCGTTATCCCACGCCCACGCAACGATCGGCGCTGTTCGATGTCGAATTGGACGCACGCAGTCCGCTTGTTGACTCCGGTCAGAACATCCAGGTGAGGGTGCCGCGCAGTCCGTTCTCGTGCGCGGTGCTCGCTTGCTGGCCCCAGTAGTACAGCCCGACCTTGGCCTGTGGATTGATGCGCAGATCAGCGCCCACGTCTATCAGCGCGGCGTTACGCGCGATGGGAACGCCGGTGACGTTGAAATTCGATCCCGGGATGCCGGCAAACGCCAGTGCGGTCGCCGGGTTGATCTCGCCAAATGCATATTGCCAGGCCAGCGAGGCGCGTGGGATCAGCGTCATCCCGTTCCACAACGGATACGCAGCGGCCGCACGCGCGCCGAGCGATGAATACCCGGTGTCCTGGCTCGCGCCCGATGTTGACAGCGCCGAGGCGCCGCCGCTCTCGGTAAAGCCCGCCGTGTCGAGATGTACGTAAGCCAGCCCGGCAAACGGCTCGACTGCAACCGATTGGATTGCGGTGCCAAAACCGAGCTCGCCGAACACCTGGCCGGTGCCCGCGTTGAAGCGGGCGGTGTCACGATCCATGAAGCCAGGAAACGCAATCTGTCGCGTCGTGTAGACGGAGTTGATTGCATAAGTGCCGCCGAGGCGCAGATTCCATGCTCCGAAGTTCGTGCCTGCGTAACCGGCGACGAGGCCGGAGTCGACTTGCGCCGAGCTCGCGAGCGCGCTCACATTGGTGCTTGACCCGGTGTAACCAAGCGCAACGCCCACAAGCCAGTTGTTGGTGAGCCGCATGTCGGCGCCGCTGAGCACGCCGGCGAAATTCCCGGTCGTTCCTGCCGCATTGCTGTTGCCATTGATCTTGCCCCAGCCGCCCATGCCCTGAGCCCAGAAGGTGATGCCGCTACTTGGCACGTAGGGCGCTCCTGCCGGCAGCGCCTTCAGCGGGAATGCGGATGGCGGTGCGTTCTTCTTGCTCGCCGAGTAAGCGAGCGGTTCACCTGCATCGATGGCGTCGTCCAGTGAGATCGCGTCCGGCCCAGCATAAGCCAGCACCGCCTGGGGACCGGCCGCGTACCCGGCTTGGCGCAGCCGCGCCAGAACGGCCTCGCGACTGTAGAGCGCCTGATTGGTCAGCACGGTCTGCTCGCTTGCGAGCGACTGCCCGGAAAGTTGGTTGAGCGCGACCGCAAGCCCGGCGGGCGAGAGTGCATAGAGCGAGCCGAACGCGGGCAGCCCCCCGTTGTTGTTGAACGCGTTGTCGAGCCCCCCGCCGACCGCCAGTTCGTTTGGCGTCAACCCCGGCACCCTTGCGAGTTGCGATGTCAGATTAAGAATCACATCGTTGTTTGTGTATCCGAGGGTGCCGGAGAGCTGGATCGGCAATGCCAATCCGTCGAACGTGGTGCTGAGCGGATTGCCGGCCGCAAGGATCGTCGTGGTCTTGTTGACCCGTCCAGGCAGGAACAACGGCATCACGGTGCCAGCGAGCGTCGCGGTCCCGGTTACGTTCGTGCTGCTGTTGGTTGTCGGCAAATAGAAGCTGCCCGGAAGAAACATTAAATCGCCCGCCACTGTGAGCGTGCCAACACCGACGTAACCAGGCTGCGGCGCGCCGAACAGCGTGACCGGAGTCCCGCCAAGGAAACTGAAGGCACCCGGCTGCAGCACGGCGCCCGGCGCGATGGCGGTGGACCCGACAACGCCGGCACCGCTCAGCGTCGCGCCGGGGTTGACGAACACTTGCGAGGTGATCGAGCCATCGACCGCGAGTGTGCCGGCATTGACGTAGGTTGGGCCGGTGTAGGTGCTGGCGGCCGTCAGGTCGGTCACGCCGGTGCCCATTTGCTGGAGCATGCCCGGCCCTGAAATCGTCCCGCCAAACGCATGGGCATCGGACCGGTTGAACGCCAAGGCCCTGTTGATCGTTGGATCGCACAGAGGACTGGCCGTGCCGACACAGGACGAGAACGTCACATTACCCAGGATCGAGCCGCCGGGGCCACCGTTGCCCAGCATCAGCGTGCCGCCAAAAATCGTCGTGCCCCCGGTGTAGCTGGCGCTTCCTGCAATGGTTAGCGTGCCGGCGCCGTACTTGTAGAGCGGACGGACGAACGGGCTTCCGAACGAATTCCCGTCGGTCAGGTAGGACGCATCCGGCTGTGAATCGTTGTTTGCCAATCCGAACTGCAGCACCGTCGCCTGCGGAAAGTAGCTGGTGACATCGTAAAGCGTCCACACACCTCGCCCTACCGCGGATAGCGCGAGCACATCGGCGAGCGCATTGTACGACATCTGCGAGACCAGCACATTGGGCAGCCCAGAGCCGAACAGGCGCCAATTGAGCAGGTTGCCATTGCTGTCACTGTCGGCGACCGCAATCTGGCTCTGCGCGCTGGCAACGGTGGTGAGACCGCCAACCAGCAATGCATTGACACCATTGTTGTTGATGAACTCTACCGACGTCGGTCGCGAAATGTTCCTCGGCAGGCTCGAAGTCAGGCTGTTTATGCTTGCGCCCTGGTTTTGTGTTCCCCAGACGTTGGCACCATCGGCGACATAGAAACGCTGTGACGAGCGCTGGTCGAACACCAGTGAGGTTGGGTTGAATCCCTGGTAGGCAGGCAGAGCGCTGTCGGCCTTCATCGAATCATGGGTCGCCGTGGTGCTGAGAAACAGCTGACCGTTGCCGCCGTTTCCGCTGCCGGCGAGGACCACATTGGGATTATCCGTTGTACCGAATGCAATCGTCTGGATATATCGCCCCGTGAACCCCAGGTCGGTGGTAATCAAGTTGACGGTTGTGGCGTTTGCGGGCGCCGTATCCTGAGCGACGTAGACGTTGCTGCCCGCCATCGCAACGCGGCTCGGATCGGCTCTGTTCACCACGAATGGGCTATTGAAGAAGTTGTTGCTGACGAATCCGGCGGAACAAGTGGTCTGACTTCCCGGATTGCATCCGCACGCTTGCCCGTCGCACTGCACGTCGGCTGTCGTGGAATTTCCATTGCTGTCGATCACCAGGCGCTTCAAATTGGCGAGATTGTAGATCGATGTGTAATAGACGCTTGCGTTTACGGTTCCGCCCACGCCATTTGCAATCGCCCGATCGGCCGCGGTCGCGTTGACCCCGTCGGCCGGTTGAATGGCGTTGTACAGCACGTTGTTTGCCCCGGATTGAATCGCACCACCGGTATCCTGAGCGGCAACAACGATCCGATTCGCGTAAGCCCCGTAAGCCACCGCATACGGCTCCCGAATCTGCAGCGTGCTGGTGTTGAACCCTTGCCATTGGCCGCTATTGGTTGAGGGACTGGTCAGCCGATAGATGCCGCCATCACTGCCAATGAGGAGATTGTCGTTGGCGTCAATGACGAGCGTACGCGAGTCCGCGTGCACGGACCCATTTGGATTGAGCGGCGTATAAGTGCTTCCCTGAACGCTGTATGCCGGCAATGTGACGTCCGCCGTACAGCAGTCGCCCGTCACGTAAACCAATGATGGCGTGTTCGAGTCGATCGCGACCGCAAGGTTGACAATTGCCTGCTTGCTGCCTGCGTTGACTGGCGGAGTCCCCAAACGGGACCACGAGGTGCCGCCGTTCTGGGACAGATAGAGCGCACTGAGCTGGCCGGTGCTGACGTCGGCGATCGCAATCGCCACAGAACCGTTCGGGCCCGTCGCCAGTTTCGGCACCAACTGACTGGTTGTTCCAGCAATCACATTCGTGCCACCGCTGACCGCCGTCCCGCTTGTGAAAACCGGGTTCCAAGTCTGACCCGCATTGGTGCTGACGTACACGCCGGCCGAGCTTGGATTGGTGGGCGAGGTCACGGATGCGTAGAACGTATTCGGATTGCTCTTGTCGGCGACAAGCGCCGTGACCGGTCCAGGCGGCAGGCCGGTGGTCACGCGGCTGAAGCTTTGTCCGCCATCGACGCTGCGATAGAGCCCGTAGAGAGATCCGCTGGTCCCGACCTGAGTTATCGACGGCGCTTGTTCCTCGAACGTCGCCGCCAGGATGGTGCTTCCGCGCGCTGCCACGCCGATCACGCTCTGACCGGCAAGCGCCGCGCCGCCGAGCGAGGACCACGTCGCGCCGGCATTGGTCGAATAGAGAAGGCCAGTGCGCAAACCGCCCGAGCCAGCGGGCGTAGCCAGGGCGCCGTTGCTCCAGCCCCCATTGGAGGTGATTCCGACGCCGGCGATCAGCGTTTTGCCGGACGGGTCCATGGTATCGAGCCCCAGACTCGCGATCGACAGCGAGGATTGTTTGTCGGTCAGTGGCGTCCAAATCGTGCCGCCGTTGGGTGCACCGAAATTGTTGGTGCTCCAGACGCCCCCGTTCGGCGATCCGATGAATACCGTATTTGCGCCAAGCGCGGGATCGAGCAGGATGGCCTGTACAGCCCCGGAGACGGTTCCTTGCCCGTTAGGCAGATCATTGCTCTGTACAATGTTGACCGGCCCCTGACTGGGCGACGGCCCTTGCGGAACGAACTGTTGGTTGATCTGGACCTGCGCCAGTGCGGCGCGCGGCGAAACTAACGTGTGCCCGACCAGCGCCGAGCCGGCCAGTTGAATGAGCAACAATGACGCCGCAAGGCGATAACGCGCCATGCAGTTCCCCTCCCCCCGAGGATGCCAGCCTCGCCAGAGCTAGCGCGACCAGGATTGCTGATTCAATTCAATTGCACCTGAGTCTCGCTACGTTGTTGGCCTGTGTGACTGCAACAGCACAGGCGTAAGCAAACATGTATGTCAAAGGACATAACTGTCGGCGGAGACGAGCCGCACTTCAGCACGATCGACTCGCGCGCGCATTTTCATTCCGCATTCGACCAGCTTAGTTCTCATTTTGTTCTTGCAAACCATAACCAATATGCTATTCGCATGGTTATGAAATTTATTCCCGCCCATCAACGTCGCGTATCGAGAGGATTACCCATGCCCGCCATCGCCCAAGCCGCCGTCACGAGTACCGCACCGATCCCCCTGGTCACGCGCGGAAGCGAGACCAAATCCGCAACCATCAATTGGATCTGGCCCGGGCGGATTGCCCGCGCCAAGCTCACCCTGTTCGCCGGGGAGCCGGGGAGCGGCAAGTCGGCCCTGGCGGCGAGCATCACCGCCACCGTGACCACCGGCGGAGCTTATCCGTGCCGCGAAGGGCGCGCGCAGCAGGGGGCGGTGCTGCTGGTTTGTCCGGACGCTGATCCCGACGTGCTCATCCCGCGCCTCAAGGCGGCGGGCGCCGATCTCGGACGGGTCCAGTTGATGCGTCACGTGGAAGGCGCAAAAGGCCCGCGCCGGTTTGATCTTGCGACCGACCTGCCCGTGCTCGCGCAGGCGGCGCGGTCGATCAAGGACCTGAGCCTGATCGTGATCGACGGCCTCTACGTGCCGGCCGGACGGAGCGCGACGCGCGCAATGCAGGCGCTGCTGGATCCGCTCGCCGCGTTCGCCGAGTCGCACCGGGTCGGCGTGGCGGCGATCCTGGGATTGGGCTTCAACGAAGGGTCGCGACGAATCGCGGCCTTCGAAGCGCAGGCGCTCGGCGCGGTGCGCGCCGCGTTTGCCTTGGAGCTCGATCCGGCCGAGGCAAGGCGGCGGGTCCTCGTGCAGGTGAAGAACGATCTTGCCCCCGATCAGGGGCTGATCGCCTTTCGCATCGCATCTCGGCAACTCGACCGCGGCCAGAGCGCGGCGCGGGTCGAATTCGAGCCGCAGCATCATCCGCTCAGTCCGCGCGAGTTCGCGGCCCGCCAATCGCGCAGCCTGAACTCCGCCACGACCGATGCCATGGAGTTTCTGAGTGCTCTCTTCGGCAGCGCCAGGCAGCTGAAGGTCGCGCAGATCGAGCACGAGGCGCGCGCCGCGGGCCTGCTACGCGCGAACCAGCAGCTGACCCAATCGCGCCCGCTGCGCGACGCCCGCATGGCGATGGGCCTTGGGATCATCCGCGAGGGTGCCGACAGCGGCGCCTGGGTTTGGGCAAAGGCGGGGACCGTGGAGTCAACGTTGCAGGATAAACCTGAGGTCCAACCCAATCCTCCGACACAGTCCGAAGGACAGAGTCCACTGCTGTCGAAAGCAGCCGCTCATCCGGTGACCCAGCCAGGCCAAATGCAACAGGTCGCTTAGATGCGGAATGATCGCTGCCAGCTTGACGATGTGGCGTCCTTCCTCCAAAATGGAGGAAAATGGAGGATCGATGGCCACTCTCAACGTCAAGAATTTGCCGGACGCGCTTTATCGCAAGCTGAAGGCCCGCGCCAAACGCGAGCGGCGCTCGGTCGCCCAAGAGGTGACCGTACTGCTGACGGAAGCACTTGAACCTGCCGCTCCTCGCTCGATTCTCGAGCTGCGCGGTCTCGGCAAGGAGCTATGGCGCGGCGTTGATGCCGTAGATCATGTTGCGAGCGAGCGGACGACTTGGCGCTGATCGATGATCTCGGCGCTGGACCGGTCTGCCTCGATACGGCGCTCGTTATTTATCTCATCGAAGAAAACCAGCTATTCTCGGCGGTCATTGCGCCGCTGTTTGAGGCGGCAGATGCCGGTGAGCTTGAGCTTGTGGTCTCGGCTCTTACGCTGCTCGAAGTGCTCGTGGTCCCCTACCGCGCCGGAAACATCGCATTAGCCGAACGCTATGAGGCCGTGCTTACCCGCAGCCGGGGTATGCGGATGATTGATCTCACCCGCGAACATATGCGCCTGGCGGCACAGCTCCGGGCCGCGAGCAGTGTTGCGACCCCTGACGCACTCCAACTCGCAACTTGCCTTGCAAGCAGATGTTCAGCCTTCGTCACCAATGACAGGCGGCTGCCCTCAATACCCGGGCTGAGGATCATCCAACTGCGCGATTACAGCGTCTAAACCGCCGCCCGGCTCACTACCCACTGACGATGGTCACGGCGTGCGTCGCACTACCAGTCTGGACGTCGGTCGGTTTGATTAAAGCTGAATCTATCAGTTCATCATGCGCACGCTTGACCCGCGCATCACGCTTAGGTGGGCACTGAGCCTTCCTAAACGAGATCGCCGGGACAAGCCCGGCGATGACGATGAGAGATTGGGAATATGAACGCTGCTCAGCTCACCGCGCCGCGGCTTGCTTCTTCGGCTCGGCGCTGTGCATCCGCACCATCTGCTCTTTCACCTGGCGCTCAAACATGTATTGCGCCGGGCGCTGTGCGTGCAGCGGGATCTCCGGGACCATTGGCCCTTCCGTGCGCATGCCGCGGACCGCAGTGATGGCCGCCTTGATCGGGTGTGCGATGGCGTCGTTGACGGCGCTCGCCTCGTAGCCGCTGTGCACCATGCAGTCGGCGCACTTCTCGTAGTTGCCGGTGCCGTAGGCGTCCCAATCGGTCTC
>JAFAXD010000271.1 GCA_019241285.1 Xanthobacteraceae bacterium
TCGCTGGAACATTTCAGCATCGGCAAGGACCTGATCCCGGCCGAGATGATCACCGCCTACGCCATTCTGAAAAAAGCGGCGGCGAACGCGAATTTCCAAGGTGGCCGCCTTGGGGAAGCGCAGCACCGGCTGATCGTCGCGGTCGCCGACGAAATCCTCTCGGGCCAGCATCATGATATGTTTCCGCTGCATGTCTGGATGACCGGCAGCGGCACCCAGTTCAACATGAATGTCAACGAGGTGATCTCCAACCGGGCCTCGCAGATCGCCCGCGAGCCGTTGGGGAGCAAGAAGCCGGTGCATCCCAATGACGCCGTGAACATGTCGCAGTCGTCGAACGACTCATTCCCGACGGTGATGAATGTGGCGGCGGCACTCGGCACCAAACAGAAGTTGTTGCCCTCCGTCAAAGCGCTACGCGACGCGCTCGATGCCAAGGCGCGGGCCTGGGATGAGATCGTCAAGATCGGCCGCACCCATATGCAGGACGCAACGCCGCTCACCCTGGGCCAGGAATTTTCCGGTTACGTCGGAATGCTCGACGACGACATCGGCCGGCTCGAGGCGGCGCTCAATGGCGTCTATCGCCTGGCGCTCGGCGGCACGGCGGTGGGCACCGGTATCAATGCCGAGCCGGGCTTTGATCGACAGGTGGCGGCGGAGATCGCGAGCCTCACCGGGCTGCCGTTTGTGACTGCGCCCAACAAATTCACCGTGCAGGGTGCGCACGATGATCTAGTCTACCTGAGCGCCACGCTGAAAACGCTTGCGGTCTCGCTCTACAAGATCGCCAACGACATCCGGCTGCTCTCCTGCGGGCCGCGGGCTGGATTCGCCGAGCTCAAGTTGCCGGAGAACGAGCCCGGCTCCTCGATCATGCCAGGCAAGGTCAACCCGACCCAAGCCGAAGCCCTGGCAATGATCGCCGTCCAGGTGATGGCGAACGACACGGCGGTCGCGTTCGGGGGTGCGGGCGGCTATCTGGAGATGAACGTTTATAAGCCGCTGATCATCTACAATGTCGCGAAATCCATTCGGATCATGACTGACGGCTGCGTCAACTTCCGCAAGTACCTGGTCGAAGGAACCGAGCCCAACCTCGCGCAGATCAAGAACTTCGTGGAGCGCTCGCTAATGTTGGTCACCGCGCTCAGCCCCGTCATCGGTTACGACAAAGCATCGCAGACCGCGCACTACGCGCTCGATCATGACCTCACCCTGAAGGAGGCCGCGCTCAAGCTCGGCGTCGTCAGCGCCGAGGAGTTTGACCGCATCGTCGACCCGAAGAAGATGGTGAAGCCTTACGTGGCGGCGGATTGAAAGCACTACGCCTCAGCAACAACAAGCTCGCGGATCTCCTTGGTCGTGCCGTCGGTCAGGCCGAGGTCGGTCAGGTGCGGCCCGGGATTGCAGGCGAGGCTCTGGCCGCCGAGCGCCTTGAACGTGCGATACGGCGGATGCCAGGTGCACACCTTACCGGCCGCCTCCACCACGGCTTTGTGGGCGCGCGCGACCTCCGCCGGCGGCTCGAGCGACAACATTCCGGCGACCGGATAGGCGATCTCGGCCATCACTGCGCCATCCTTTGCGACCGCAGTGCCGCCTCCCATTTCGATCACCCGATTGGCAGCGAGCATCATCTCTTCCGGGCCATGACCGAAGACGATCAGATTATGAGAGTCGTGCGAATAGGAACTCGCATAGGCGCCGCGCCAACGGCCCCAGTCCTCAATGATCGCCGTTTGTGGCTTGCCGTCGGTGCGGCCATGCCGATGCACGATGGTCATGACGCTGATGTCATCCGGCAGCATCGCATAGCCATCGCGCACGTCGACCACGCGCTCGCCCCAGGACGTGAATCGCGCGCCTTTGATGGTCCGCACGCGTGCGCGGCCATTGCTCAGGCCTGCGATATGGATGCGAAAGTCGTCAACCGCGAGCGGCGCATGCCGCATGGTGTTGGCGAGCGGCGGCGAGACCGGGGAGGTCGGCTCCTCCAGCAGGTTCCCGTTGGCCGCGACATGCCGGCCGCCCGCATAGACGTTCGCGACGGCGACGCTTGCCAGATCGGTAAGCGAAATCAGATCCGCGCGTCGTCCGGCGGCAACGAGCCCGAGGTCATCGCGCCGCAGCCGGATCGCACTATTGATGGTCGCACAGCGGATGGCCTGTACTGGATCGAGGCCATAGCGAATGAGCCGGCGCAGGACGTCGGCGATGCCGCCGTGCTCGACCAGATAATCAGGAAACACGTCGTCCGTGCAGACCGTGAGACTTGTCGGGATCACCGGCAGCGTGTTCAGGGCAGCGACAGCCTCCGGCAGCACGTAATCGTGCGAGCCGCGGAGCTCGACCGTGAGGCCGGCCCGCAGTTTCTCCAGCGCATCGGCACCCGACGTTATCTCGTGATCCGCCGAGATGCCGGCCGCCAGATAGGCCTGCAGACTTGGGCCGGTGAGGCCACGCGCATGGCCCTCGATGAGCTTCCCCGATGTCAGCGCTTCGGTGAGGATCGCGATCATGCGCGGATGCGCGTCGATGACGGCACGCATGTCCATCACTTCGGCGAGGCCGGCGACTTCGGGCCAGGACAGGAGCTCGCGAATTTCCGCGGCCTGAAAATCCGCGCCGGACACTTCGAGCCCCGGCGCCGCGGGCACGCAGGACGAGGCCTGCACAATGAAGCGTAACGGCAGTCCGCGTGTTGCCTCGACCGCGTAACGCACGCCGGCGATGCCCATCACGTTGGCGAGCTCGTGCGGGTCGCAGAAAATCGTGGTCGTGCCCTGTGGCACTACGACGGAGGCATAGTGGTGCGGCAGCATGTGCGAGGACTCAAAATGCACATGCGCGTCGATCAGGCCGGGAGCGATAATGTGATCGCGCAGGTCATGGGTCGCGCGCGCGTCTGAGAACAACCCATGTGGATGCACGCTGGCGATCATCGGCCCGACGATGCCGACGTCCGCCTCGCGCAGCTCCAGCGTGGCGACGTCGAGCACACGGCCGCCTGCGAGCAGCAGGTCAAACGGCTCCTTGCCCTGAGCGGCGGCGATTGCGCGCAGCCGGACGGTCATATCGATTTGCTCAGTCATGATGTCGTGTCACTCGGCTTTGATGTTCGCGGCTTTCACCACCGCGCCGAACTTGTTGATCTCGTTGTCCAGGAATTTCGCGAACTCGGGCGGCGAATTCCCGACGATGCGCAGGTTGACCTCGGCCAACTTGGCCTGCATCTGCGGCTCGCGCAATGCGGCGGCAAGCGCCTGATAGATCCGGTCGACGATTGCCGGATCGACCTGCGCCGGCGTAAACAGGCCGTACCACACGGTCATATTCACGTTTTTCAATTCCGGCTGCTCGGCGAGGCTTGGAACATCGGGCGCAAACGCCGAGCGCTCCGGTTCGGTGATGCCAAATACTTTGATGTTGCCGCTGCGATAGGTCGGGAGCGCCATGACCAATGGGAGCACGGCGAGATCGATCTGGTTGCCCATAAGGTCTGTGATGATCTGCGAGCCGACACGATACGAGACGTGCACCATGTGCACGTCGCCTTCGACGTTGATCATCTCGCCGGCGACCTGCAGCGACGTGCCGACACCCGAGCTCGCATAGCTGTACTTGCCTGGATTGGCGCGCAGCAGCGCCATCAACTCGGCGGTGTTGCTTGCAGGCAGGTTATTCTTGCCGACCAGGATGAGCGGCGAGGTACCGATCAGGCTGATCGGCACAAAATCCTTCTGGCTGTCGTACTGAACAACATGCGGCTGCACGAGCTTAGCGATCGCCATCGTGCTCTCGACCGAGAACAGCAGGGTATATCCGTCGGGTGCGGCGCGCGCGGCACGCTGGGTCCCGGTGATGCCGCCGGCGCCGGCGACGTTCTCGATGACGACGTTCTGGCCGAGCTTTTCTCCCAGCTTGTCGGCAACCACGCGCGCAACCACGTCGACGCTGCCCCCTGCGGCGTAGGGCACGATCAGCGTGACCGGGCGGGACGGGTAGGGCTGCGCCATCGCCGGCGCGCTCGCGAAAACGAGCGCAGAAAGCATCCAGAACAGAAACTTTCGCATGGCGCGCCTGACCTCATTAAATTGCGCTGGCGGAGCCCATGATGATCATGCGGGACGGACCCGGTCACGCAAATTCCACGCCATTTGCTTTGCGATCTGTCCATGCCTGCATGCACCCACTCAACCCGAGGGCGTGCTAGGTACTTCCCGCAAACTCTCGAGGGACCAAATGATATCCCTGCATGGTCAACACGTATTGGTGGTGGGCGGAAGCTCCGGAATCGGACTTGCGACCGCCAAGGCCGCTGTCGAGGCAGGCGCGCATGTCACGATTGCCGGACGCTCCGAGGCGAAGCTCGAGCTCGCCGTGCAAGCGTTGGGACACGGGAGCGTCGGCAAGCCCGTCGACGCCATGGACGATGCGTCGGTTGAGGCCTTCTTCGCCGACGGAAAGATCTGGAACCACGTTGTCGCCACCACGGGCGCGGGGGGCCGCGGCGAGATCTCGCGCATTGCCATGGCGGACGCGTTTGCTGCGATGAACGGCAAGTTCTGGACCTACTTCCGCGTGGCGCGCGCCGCCAAGATCGCCTCCGGCGGATCGCTGACCCTCGTCTCCGGCGCGCTCGGATCCAAGCCGGCACCCGGTGCCGCACTGGTCTCTGCCATCAATGCGGCGATCGAAGGCCTGACCCGCGGGCTCGCAATCGATTTTGCGCCGACGCGCGTGAACACAGTGTCGCCCGGCATCATCGACACGCCGCTGTGGGATCGCATGCCGGCGGCCGACAAGACCGCCATGTACGCCAAGGCGGCAGCAACCCTGCCGGCTCGGCGCATCGGCCAGCCGCAGGATGTCGGCCAGGCGATCCTGTTCCTGATGACCAATCCGTTTGCGACTGGATCGGTGCTTCACCTCGACGGCGGCTCGATGCTGCTGTAGTCAACCGGCCGTTTGCTTCAGTCACGGTGTGACGATGCGGTGGGTTCCATTGCTCCTGTCGGTCCACACGAGCCGTCCCGAACCGATCATGTAGTTCACATGCGCAAAGACTTCGCTGAAGGCGAAGCTCATCTGATGCGGATCGAGCGGATGATGAAAGATGACCGACACCAGGTCCGCCACGGATCGTGGCGCGGCCCGACAGGAGTCCTCGATCGCTGTGCAGCGAATCTCATGATGGGCGATCAGTTCGTCGATGCGCGTGTGCAAGCCGTAGAACGGTAGTTGATGTCCCGACAACACAAGTGCGTCGGCCGGCAGATCGCGCCGTAGCACCTTGAGCGAGCGCAGGTAAAGTCCGAGCGGGTCGCCAGACGGATCGACGGCCCAGACGCTCACGTTGGGCGAGATCTTTGCGATCACCTGGTCGGCGGCGAAGAAGAGCTTTTCGGCGGCGCTGTGCAGCATGATCTGCTCGGGCGCGTGCCCATCGCCGGACAGGACGGCGAATGCGCGCCCGCCGATGCGAAGGGTGTCGCCGGCGACCACGCGATTGAACGTCGGCGGCAGCGCCGTCACCATTTTCAGGTAGCCATGGCCCTGCGTCGCGACGATATCGGTGGTTTTCGCATCGAGGCCATTGCGCGAGTAGAAGTCGCGGTAAGGCCGCGCATCGAGCGCGCCGGGGCTCAGCGAGATGTTGAGACAGCCGAGATATGCCGTCTGGCTCATCAACAACGGCAGCTCAAAGCGCTGCGAGAGCCAGCCGGCAAGGCCGATGTGATCAGGATGGTAGTGCGAGATGATGGCGCGCGTCAGCCTACGGCCGGCGAGCGGGCCTGTGACCAGCGTTTCCCAGATCGCGCGGGTCGCCTCGTTGCCGATGCCGGCATCGAGCACGGCCCAGCCGTCACCGTCGTCGATCAGGTAGATGTTGACGTGATTGAGCCGGAACGGCAGCGGCATGCGCACCCACAGAACACCGGGCGCGACCTCGATGACTTCGCCGGGCGCCGGCGGGGTCGGAAAGGGATAGGTCAGGGACTCGGCGGTTTTGGCGTCCATTGGTCACCGTTGGGCAGTTGCCCGTTTGTGTACGCTATTGGGTTCCGGCGCGCCACTCGCGCTGAGCCGCTATGCTCCCGGCGAATTGCCTCAATTCAAACCAGCATTTGACCCGGCTGGAGCGATGGCCTCAAGTCGCTGGCGAAAATCACTGCAGCAAAAGCAACGGGAGGGCACGTGAAGCGTAGCACCGATCGAATTCTCGTCACGCACGTGGGTAGTCTGGTGCGCCCGGACGAGCTGGCGCAGCTCCTTGCCGCCAAGCAGATGGGTCAGCCGGTAGACGAGGCGACCTACGCGCCGACGTTGCGCGCGAGCGTCGCCGACGTGGTGCGCAAGCAGGCCGAGGTGGGCGTCGATATCCCGAGCGACGGCGAGTTCGGCAAGCTTGGCTGGACCAGCTATGTGGCCGCTCGCCTGAGCGGGCTTGAGCCTCGCACCCATCGGCCAGGCGACCCGGCACCAATCAATCCGCGCACCGCCGGGCGCGATGCCAAACGCTTCGAGGAGTTCTATGCCGCCTACCGGTATGTGGAAACGTACCAATGGCGGCAGCCGAAATCTGGATCCGCTGCCCTGGCGATCCCGCCGGCAACTGATGCGGCGGCCTGGGAATGCTCCGGGCCGATCGGCTACAAGGATCAGGAGATCAAGCGCGACATCGCCAACTTTCAGGCCGCGCTGAAGGGCGTGAACGTCGTCGAAGCCTTCATGCCGGTGGCTGCACCCGAGAGCGCGCGCGGCGTGCGTCTCAACCGATACTACGCGAACGATGATGCCTATCTGGCCGCGATCGCCGATGCCTTGCGCACCGAGTATCAGGCGATCGTCGATGCCGGCTTCCTGATCCAGCTCGATGATGCGTTCCTGGCGCATGAGTACGACCGCTTGCTGATCACGCATACGGCCGCCGAAATCCACAAACAATTCGGTGTCTACATCGACATGTTGAACTACGCGCTGCGGGATATTCCGGAGGACAAAATCCGCTACCACGTGTGTTGGGGCAGTTGGAACGGCCCGCATACCTCCGACGTGCCGTTACGCGACATCGTCGATCTGATTCTGCGCGTGCGTGCGCAAGCCTACGTGCTGGAGGCCGCCAACCCGCGGCATGAACATGAATGGCAGGTCTGGGAAAGCGTGAAACTCCCCGACGGAAAGATCCTCATTCCCGGGCTCGTTGCCCACTCGACGAATGTGGTCGAGCACCCTGAATTGATCGCGTGGCGCATCAAAAACTTCGCCCGCCTGGTCGGCCGCGAGAACGTGATTGCCGGCACCGATTGCGGCTTCTCGCAGAACTGGAACACGGTGCGCGTCCATCCCTCGATTCAATGGGCGAAGCTCGAGGCGCTGGCGCAGGGCGCGCGGCTCGCATCGAAGGAGTTGTGGCAACACGTGTAGGGTGGGCAAAATCGCCTGCTCAGACGAACAACAAATTCAGGATCTATAGCGATTTTGCCCACGCTGTGAGGCCTGACAGCGTGGGCACCGCGCTGCACTGTGCAGGTTGTATGATCTGTGCTTGTAGGCGCGGTGCCCACCCTACGGTTTCTTTGCTCGATATATTCTGCGCCAGATCTGCTCCGGCGTGAGCGGCATATCAAGATCGCGCACGCCGAGCGGATGCAGCGCGTCGAGCGCGGCGCTGACGATCGCGGCGGGGGCGGCAATCGCGCCGGCTTCGCCGCACCCTTTGGCCCCGAGCGGGTTGTGGGTGCAGGACTCGGTCTCATCGCACTCGCCAATCAGGTTCGGGAGGTCGGTTGCGCGCGGCAGTGCGTAATCCATGAACGAGCCTGATAGAAGCTGGCCGTCCGCGTCGTAAGCGCAGTGCTCCAGGAGGGCCTGGCCGGCGCCCTGCGCGATGCCGCCCTGCACCTGGCCATGCACGATCATCGGGTTGATCACGGTGCCGACATCGTCCACTGCCCAGTAGCCGACGAGGGCAATGACGCCGGTGTCCGGATCGATCTCTACCTCGCAGGCATGCGCGCCGTTGCTGAACGCAAAGCTCGGCGGGTCATACACCGCCGTGTCCTGCAGGCCCGGCTCGATCTTATCGAGTGGGAGATTGTGCGGCACGTAGGCCGCGCGTGCGACCTCGGCGAATGGCAGCACCCGATCAGTTCCGGCGATAGCGAAGTGACCATCAGCAAATGCGATGTCGCCGGGCGCGGCCTCAAGCAAATGGCCGGCAATCAGCTTGCCCTTCTCGATGATCTTGTCCGCCGCCCGGTCGAGCGCACAGCCGCCGACGGCGATCGAGCGTGAGCCAAACGTGCCGGTGCCGTAGGGAACGAGATCAGTATCGCCTTCGCTGATGGTTATTTGCTCGATCGCGACGCCCAGCCGCGAAGCGAGGATCTGCGCGAATGACGTGGCGTGACCCTGGCCGTGGTTATGCGTACCCAGTGCGGCCCGCACCGCGCCGTCAGGTTCAACCCGAATACTGGCTGATTCATAAAATCCAGCCCGGGCGCCGAGCGCGCCGGCAAAGCGCGTCGGGGCAACCCCTGAGGATTCGACGTAGCAAGCCATCCCGAAGCCGCGCAGAGCGCCGCGCTTTTTGGCCGAGCTGCGGCGCGGCTCGAATGTCTGATAGGCGCCAAGCTCGAGGACACGCTCGAACAGCTTGGGAAAATTCCCCGAGTCGTAGATCGGCCCGATCGGTGTCTTGTAAGGCATGGCGGTCGGCGGGACGAGATTGCGACGGCGGATCTCGGCGCGGTCGATCTTGAGCTTGTCCGCCGCGATATCCGCCAGGCGCTCCAGGACGTAACAGGCCTCCGGCCGCCCGGCGCCGCGATAAGCGTCGGTCGGGATTGTGTTGGTGAAGACGCCGATGCTCTCGACGGAGATCGCCGGTGTTTGATAGACGCCCGCGAGCAGCGCGCTGTAGATAGCGCTTGGGATCGCGGCGCCGAAGGTCGAGACGTAAGCGCCCAGGTTCGCGAGTGTACGCACGCGCAGCGCCAGGAAGCCTCCCTTGCGGTCGAGCGCCAGCTCGGCGCGGGTGCGATGGTCGCGGCCCTGGTTATCGGCGATGAAGCTTTCGCTCCGCGTGGCCGTCCAGCGCACGGGGCGCTGCAGGTACTGGGCCGCGAAGGCAAGGAGCGATTCTTCCGGATAGAGCTTGCCCTTGTAACCAAAGCCGCCGCCGACATCGGGCGCGATCACCCGCATGGCGCTTTCGGGTAAGCCGAGCTGCTCGGCCACCATGCGGCGGATGTGATGCGGCACCTGCGTCGAGCTCAACAGCGTCAACTTCTCGTGCCCGCGCGCCGGCACGGCGATCACCGCGCGCGGCTCGATCGCAGCGCCGATCAGGCGATTGTTACAAAGCTCGATCTCAATCACATGCGCCGCGCCGGCGAATGCGGCTGCGACGGCCTTCTCATCGCCGCGCGCCCAGCGAAAGCAGATGTTGCCTGGTGCGGCTTCGTGTAGCTGGGTCGCGCCGGATGCGATTGCCGTGTGGGCGTCCATGAGCGCGGGGAGGGGCTCGTATTCCCCCTGAACCGCCTCGGCGCCATCGGCTGCGGACGCAGCGTCCTCGGCAAATACCGCGGCCACCGGCTCACCCATATGCCGGACCACGTCGCGCGCTAAAGCATAGCGCGGCGGTTCGGCCATCGGTGAGCCATCGGCCGAGCGGATCGCCCAGAGCGGACGCATCGGCCCGACCTGCGCTTTCGCCATGTCGGCGCCGGTGAGTACAGCAACAACACCCGGCTGCCGCAGCGCTGGGTCTGCATCAATCTTACGCAGGCGAGCGTGTGCGTGCGGTGAGCGCACCATCACGCAGTGCAGGGCGCCGGGCACATCGATATCCGCCACATAGCGGCCTTGGCCGCGCAGCAGCGCGGGATCCTCCACGCGGCGGAGAGGTGCGCCGATGCCGGCCGGGTGCATCGTGTTTATTGCAGCTCCTCGCGCACCAGATCGAGGCGCTCGAATGCGGACTTATCGGAAACTACAAACAGGTCGGCGTCACCGTCGATCCCCTGATGCTCGGCCCAGGTCCAGTGCGGGATGGTGAACACGTCGTGCTGCGACCAGGTAAACCGCTTCTCACCGATGGTCGAGCGCCCGGCTCCGGCCACGACCAGACAGATCATGTTGTAGGTCGCCCGCTTGGGCCGCGTCGGCTGGTTCTTGGTGAGTCGCATAGCGTAGCAGTCGAGCGTCGGCATGACGGCGCCGCCGGTCGTCGGGTTGACGTAGCGAATGGTGCGTGCCCCGTCGGCGCCCGCGGGCGCGTGCGCGAGCATGCTGCGGGTCGCCGTGCCCGGGTAGCGATATTTCGGCGAGCTCGTGGTGCCGCTAGTTGCGCCCTGCGCCACCAGGCCAGCCTCGGTCCAAAGGTCTTCTTCGCCGGCATCGACCTGCCAGAATGCATTGTTGCGGGGATCGCCGGGCTCGAAGAAATGCGCATCGACCGCACGGATCAGCGGCATGTTGGCGGCATCGAACCAGATGATGCGGTGATCGCTCTCGTTGATATGCCCATGCCAGCACATTGGCGGCGTAAGGATGAGGTCGCCGTCGCGCATCTCGCAGCGCCGTCCGTTGACGATGGTCGCGGCCCCGTGGGCCCGGGTCGCAAACCGGATGGCCGCGCCGGTGTGCCGGTGTGGGCGCGCGCGATCGCCCGGCTCGAGCACAGTGAAGGCCGCGAGCAGGGTGCTGGTCGTGGTCGTGTCGTCAACGAAGGCCGGGTGCGCCATGATCAGCGCGCGCCGCTCGATATCGTTGATCGACACCTCGCCGACCGAGCGGTGCAGGAACGGCTCGATGTCGCGCCAGCGCCAATGGAACGGCTCATCCTTGGCGCGTGGAGCGATCGGCGTGATGCGCTGATACCGATCCCATAGCGGATGCAGGTTGTGCGCCTCAAGCTCAGCCACAAACGGCGCTCGCGCCCCGGCGGGTGCTAACTCGGTCATGGCTTCGGCTCCGTCACGACTTCGGTAGTTTGGAATCGACGTTCGAGCTGTCGATCAGCTGATGTTTGATGAACACGCGCGGATCGACTTTATCGCCCTTCAGGTAGGTCGCCAGCACGTCGACGCCGAGCCGGCCCCACTCCACCGGATTGAGCTCGACCGTCATCGCCATGTTATCGTCCTTGACCGCGCGGAGCGCGGGCGGCACGCCGTTCATCCCAGTGACGATGGTCTTGCCTTTGCGGTTTGCTGCCAGCACGCCCTGGGTCGCACCGAGCGCAACATCGTCATTGGCGGTGTAGATCGCGGCGAGATCGGGGTTGGCGACCAGCGCGTCTTCGGCCTGCTTGACACCGCGCTCGCGGGTGAGTGGGCCGTCGGATCTGAACACGATCTTGATGTCCGGATATTTCGCCATCACCTCGGTGTAGCCATCAGCGAGGTTCTTGAATGTCGGCGCGCCGCTGGGTCCGAGCAGCATGGCAACTTGTCCCTTGCCGCCAAGACGCTTGGCGGTCCATTCGGCGATGTCGCGGCCGATCTGCTTCTCATCCATGGCGACATGGATTGTTTGATTAGGGGACGCCGAGCCGCGCGCGACTGAGACGATCGGAATTTTGGCAGCGGCTGCGGCGTCGTAGGCGGCGTTGACACCGACGGAATCGATTGGCGAGATCAGGATGCCCTTGACGCCGCGCGCGACCAGGTCCTGTACGCCATTGATCTGCTTGAGTTTGTCCTCGTTGGCGGAGACCGAGACGACATCCCAGCCGAGCTCCTGGGCGCGGGCGCGGATGCCCTTGAGCATGGCGATATAGAACGGGTTGTCGTCCTGGGCGAGCGACACGCCGATGGTGATCTTGTCGCCAGCAGCAGGGGATTGCGCAGCCGCGGGGGCGGCGGCGAGCACAAGCGCCGCAAGCATGACGAGGCGTCGAGCAAGCATGGTTGGGTCCTCCCTAACTGCGCGAGCGTAGCCTTTCGGCGGCTGCGGCTGCAACGATGACGATGCCAACCGCAACCCGCTGCCAATATGAATCGACGTTGAGCAGGTTGAGGGCATTGCCCAGCACAATCATGATGAAGACGCCGATGACCGATTTGTAGAGCGAGCCTTCGCCCCCATGCAGCGACGCGCCGCCGAGCACGACCGCGGCGATGGCCGTGAGCTCGTAAAATTCCCCGGCTGTGGGCTGGCCGGATTGCAGCCGCGCGGCCAACATCACGCCGGCCAGGCCGGCGAGCGCGCCGCACCAGACGTAGGTCGAGGCAATCACCCGGCGCACCGGAATGCCGGACAGGTAGGCGGCTTCGCGTCCGCCTCCGGTGGCATAGACACGCCGGCCGTATGGCGTTGCGTACATCACGAAAGAGAGGATCGCGAGCAGCAGGGCCGGCACCCAGACCAGCAGGTGAATCCCCAAGAACCGCTCTGATCCGAACGCCACGAATGCGCCCGGGAGACCGTACTCGCCGCTGACGGGCGCGCCGCCGGTGATCAGGAACACCACCCCGCGCACCAGCACCATGGTGCCCAAGGTAGTGATGAACGGGTTGACGTCGAGAAATGCGATGACGAGCCCATTGACGAGACCCACCGCGCCGCCGGCCATGATCCCCGCGACCACGCCCGCCGTGATGCCGGTCTGCAGCATCACCATGCTGGCAACGCAGCCCGCAAGCGCGGCCGTGGAGCCGACTGACAGATCGAAGCCGCCGCCGACGATCACGAACGTCATGCCTATGGCGATCACCGCCATGATTGAGGACTGCACCAGAATGTTGGTGAGGTTGAGCGGCGACAGAAACCGCGGGGTCAGCAGCGCGGTGAGGATGCAGAGCGCAATGAGCGAGATGAGCGGGATCTGCCCGGCCAGTCGGCCTCGCCACGCGGCCAATGTGGACGTGTGTTTCACGCGCCGATCGCCGTGCGGAGAGTTGCGTCGTCAAGACCGGCGGTCCGATCAAGCCGCGCCGTGATCGCGCCCTGGCGCACGGCGAGGACGGCGTCGCACAGCCGAGCCAGCTCGGCCAGATCGCTGGACGCGATCAGCGCACCGCCGCCGCGGGTCACGAAGTCGCGGATCAGGGCGTGGATCTGCGCCTTGGCGCCCACGTCAATGCCTTGGGTCGGCTCTTCCAGCAGCAACAACCGTACCCGGCGCGCGAGCCATTTCGCCAACAGGACCTTCTGTTGGTTGCCGCCGGAGAGCGCGCGTACCGGAAGCTCGGGCCGGCGCGGCCGGATATCGAGGAGGTCTATCAGCTCGGCGGCAATGCGATCGCCTGCTTGGCGATCCACCACAAAATTGCGGGTGACCTGGTCCAGGCTGGCGAGCAGGATGTTGTCGCGCACCGATTGGTTCAGCACGAGGCCGAGCGCCCGTTCTCCCGGGCTGAAGCCGATACCGGATGCGATCGCATCCGCCGGCCCCCGAAGCGTGCGCGGCTCGCCGCCAACGCTGATCCCCGCGTCAGGGCGCAAAACGCCAAACAGACCGCGCATGATCGCCTCGGTACCGCTGCCGAGGAGCCCGGCGAGGCCGATCATCTCGCCCGCGTGCACGCTCACGGGTTGATCGTTCCCGCGCTGCATGTGCAGCAGGGTTGGGCCGAGCGCGCGTGGCGCGCTGCCGCCTGGATCCTGAACGCGCCCAGTCATGGCGCTGATCAGATCAGCAACCGCAAAGGAACCTCGGCGCGCACTCGCCACCACGCGCCCATCGCGCAGCACCGTGCACCGATCAGCGACCTCCACGACCTCATCCAGCTCATGCGAGATGTAGATGATTGCCGTGCCTTGCGCGCGCATGCGCTTGAGCACGGAAAACAACCGTTCGATTTCGTGTTGTTCGAGCGCCGCAGTCGGCTCGTCCAGGATGAAGATGCGGCACTCGCGATGCAGCGCCCGGCCGATTGCGACCAGCTGCCGCTCCGCGAAGGACAGGCGTGAGACCGGACAGTCGACGTCTGGTACGAAGTCGAGCTGCGCCAGGACCGCACGTCCCTGTTCGCGCAGACGCCCGCGGTCGATCAGCGCCATCGGCCCAAAACGGCGTACCGGAAGATCGCCCAGCGCAATGTTTTCAGCAATCGACAGGGCAGGGACGAGGCGCAGCTCTTGCGGAATGGTGACGATCCCGGCCGCGATTGCGTCGTGCGGTCCGGCGAAGCGCTGCTCCTTGCCTTCAACCAGGATGCGGCCCGCGTCGGGCTGATGCACGCCAGACAGAATGCGGATCAGGGTCGATTTGCCCGCGCCGTTTTCCCCGACGAGCGCGTGCACCTCACCAAAGGCGACGTCGAAATCGATCTGGTCGAGCGCGCGGTTGGCCCCGAAATGCTTGCTGATCCGTTCCGTGCTGATCGCTGAGGGCATGGAGCGAGGCGTTGTGTCGGATCAGGTCGGCGTGTTCTCCGCTTCCACGATGCGCCGGACCGCCGCCCGCTCCAGCATCCGGTCCTTGAAGGCGATGTAGTTCTTGAGCTCACGAACGGGCAGTTCGCGCCGGATGCCCCAGGTGTAGAACACGAACGCGTAGGGATCGATCACCGAATATGTGTCGAGAAACCAGGTGCGGTCCGCGAGCATGCCGTCGATTTGTTTGAGACACCCGTGGAAGGTTTCAAGGCCGCGCTGCTTGAGCACGGGAAACACCGCGGGGTCGGCCGCGTACCGTTCCGGCCGGCTGAAATGGGCATACGCCGGGTGCACGGAAGTGGCAAAAAACCCGATGAGCGACAAGGCTTTAGCCTCCATGAGCGGATCGGCTGGCCAGAGTCCGAAGCGCTTGCCGAGGTAGGGCAGGATCGCCGTGTTCTCCGCTAGCGGCTGGCCATTGTCGAGGCCAAGCACGGGCACGCGGCCCAGCGGGTTGAGCTTGAGATAGGCTTCGGATCGTTGTTCGGTTTTGCTGAAATCAACCACGCGCGGCGTGTACCTCTCGCCGCTCTCTTCCAACACAATGTGGGCGGCGAGCGAGCAGGCGCCCGGAGCGTAGTAGAGTGTGAGCATGTCAGTTCCGTAAGGCTGCAACAGCGGTCGCGAGGGCGGCCCCTGTATCATCGGCGTTAGCGGCCTTGCGCAGCGCTGCGAGCTTGGCGGGGCCATCCTCGCGGCCGAGCAATTCCGGCAAGGTGTTGATCAACGTCTGGAACCGCGCGCGCCCGCGCTCATGGGTGTCGCCGTAGCCTTTGACCAGGTTACGCGCAGCGGCCACTTCGACGGCGAGATCGTAGTTCTTGGCCGCGGTCGCGGCGGTTGTTTGGAGCCATTCCTCCAGCGCCTTCTGCTCGTGCTCATAGCGCAGCGAGCGTGGCCGCCATGGCTTGAGCGAGGCCACGATGTACAACAAACCAAAGCCGCTAATCGAGGTGGTCTTGACCCGCCGGCCCTTGTTCGTCATGCGATCAAGCACCCAGCGCACCGGCGGCGTTCCCATGATGAACCGGCCGATCGGCGCGGGCAGAGTGTCGGCAATCTCCTGCGTACGCGGATGCATGAACTCGGCGATCTCGATGATTTGGTCTTTGTTCGCCCGGATTTCCGCGCGCACGCGTTCGAAGCGCGATGGCCGGATCTTGAGCTCGGCAACCCGAACCGTGTCTTCGTAGGCCATGCCAAGCGCAAGTTGGCGCGCCGTCTCCTGCAACAAGCGCGCCCCGTCGTCGCGCGCGGTATCGAGCGCAACGAAGGGCTTGAGCCGTTGCAGATAAAGCCGGGCGTAAGCGGCGTCCTGATAGTCGGCGACGCGCTCGACGCCGGCGCGCACGATCTTGCGAGCCGGCTCGGGGATGTTGCGGTCCACCTCACGCAGCAACTCGGTCAGCGCGGCGCTCTCGGCCGAAGCGGCGCCGGCCGGTGCGGGCGCGGTCCCTTGCGCCGTTGCGGTCGTTCCCGCGGTCACCCCTTCGAAGCCGGCCGTGAAAGCTGCGAGACTGGTCTGGATGCCGACGCCACCGCGCTTGATCGCAGCTTCGAACGCCCCTCGTTCGAATGGCAGCACCCGCGCACCGGCGATCGCGCCGAACAAAACCGAGCTGATGACGCTACCGGTTGCTTCGGCAAGCGAGGCCATGTCGAAGGCGTAAAAGTCTTTGGCGGCGTTGCGGCAACCCTCAATCAATGACGCCTCATCGACGCGCCCGTCGCTCATCGCCGTGCGCTCGGTCATGGAGAACACGCGGTTGGTCGATGCGATCAGTGTGGTGCGATCGGGCGTGACCAGGCCGCGCTGGATGGCACGTCCGGCTTCCATAAGCTCAGAGGCGATCACCAGGTCGATGTCACCCGGCATGGGGATGAGGGCCATCACCGGCTCGCGCCCGCCGTTCGCCGGTTTGCGGAATATCTCCAAATAGTAGTTGGTGGCGCCGGTGCGCTGCGCCACCCCGGGTACCGAGGTGAGTTGTGCCAGGTAGCCGCTATGCTCGGCGAGATCGATGATCCAGTCGGCGAGCACGCCGCCGCCTTCGCCGCCCATGGCGAAAATGGCGATGGTGATCGGCCGGGTCTTGGTTTCGAACGGCGCGTTCATGGCTGGCTCCTAACTCAGGCAGCCGCCAGTTCCCGCTGCGCCATCCGCTGCTGCAGGAACGTGATGACCTTGTCGCGCATGCGCGCCTTGAATCGATCCCACTTGCTAGGGTTGTTGATGATCGACGCGCGATAGAACGAGGGGCACAGGACGGCGGCGTGGGCAACTTCGCCGCACAGCCCGCAGCCGACGCAGGAGTTGATGACCCGCGTCACCGGATCGTTGCGCAGCGGATCCGGATTGGGCGCGACGGTCAGCGAGGGACAGCCCGAGAGCCGGATGCAGGAATGGTCGCCGGTACAGGTGTCGGGATCGACTCCGAAGCGCTCGCGCACGACGCGCTGGCCGTCCTTGATGGCTTTCTGCTGCAACGGGCGCACGCGCCGTTGCTTGTTGAGCATGCATTCGGACGAAGCGACGATGACCTTCGGGCCTTCCTGCGACGTTGTCAGGGCCTCGCGCAACGTGTCGCGCATCTTGGCGACGTCGTAGGTGCGGGTCAGCGTGCGCGCCCATTTGACGCCGACGCCGCGCACCGCACGCTCGATCGGGTTCTTGGTGGAACGGATCCTGTTGTTGGCGATCGAAGACAGGATGTCCTGGCCGCCGGTCGCCGCCGTATATCCGTTGTCGACGATGATGTGCACGTTGTTCGATTTGTTGAACACGGCATTGCCGATGCTCGACACCAGGCCGTTGTGCCAGAAGCCGCCGTCGCCGACGATAGCGATGGCGCGCTTGTCCGTCTTGATGTTGAACGCGGAGGCGCCGGCGCCGCCGAGGCCGTACCCCATCGTGGTCGCGCCGATATTGAACGGCGGCAGGATCGAGAACAGGTGACAACCGATGTCGCAGCTCACGTGCCGTGGACCAAGCTCGCGCTCGACCAGTTTCATGGCCGTGAAGATCGGCCGCTCCGGACAACCGGTGCAGAACGACGGCGGCCGCGGCTGCACGTGCGGCTCGATCGCCTTCATGGCGCTTTGCAGCCGCGCCGTTGCCTCGTTCGATGGCGCCGGATGCGGCATTTCGGCGAGCACGTCGGCCCGGTAGGCGCGCACGAACTTGGTCAGGCCGTCGCGCACCACGCCTCCGGTATATTCGCCGGCCATCGGCAGCATGCTCTTGCCTTCGACGGCGGTCTGCACATCGGCACGCCGCAGAATCGTGTTGATGGCCTGCTCGAGGAACTCGGGCTGGCCTTCTTCGATGACGAGCACGGCGCGCTTGCCTTGGGCGAAGCGCACGACTTCCTCGTCGATGAGCGGGTAGGTGACGTTGAGGACATAGAGCGGCACCCGGCTGGTGCCGAAGGCGTCGGCCAGGCCCATGACCTCCAGCGCACGCAGCGCGGTGTTGTAGATGCCGCCCTGGATAATGACGCCGATGTCGCTGAGATCACCGTCGAAAAATTCGTTGAGCTTGTTGTCGGCGATGAACTTTACCGCGGCCGGCCAGCGCTTCTCGATCTTTTCCTTTTCGTGCAGGTAGCTCGCGGGCGGCAGGACGATGCGATCGACCTGGCGACGCGGGTTTTCAAGCGCGTCCCGCAAGGTGAAGCTCGGCCGCACGTTGTCGGTGGTGGGAAAGCGGCCGTGCACGTGGCAGGCGCGGATGCGCACTTCCAGCATCACCGGCGTGTTGGAGACCTCGGAGAGCTCAAAACCTTTTTTCACCGCGTTGACGATCGACGGCAGGTTCGGTCGCGGGTCGAGCAGCCAGATCTGCGATTTCATCGCATAGGGGTGGCTGCGCTCCTGCATAATCGAGGAGCCTTCGCCATAATCCTCGCCGACGATGATCAGCGCGCCGCCGGTCACACCGCCCGATGACAGGTTCGCGAGCGCGTCGGCGGCTACATTGGTGCCGACGGGAGCCTTGAATGTCACGGCGCCGCGCAGCGGGTAGTTGACCGAGGCCGCAAGCGTTGCCGCCGCCGTCGCTTCGCTGGCGCTCGACTCGAAATGCACGCCGAGCTCTTCGAGGATGTCATTGGCGTCGCTAAGCACGTCCATGAGGTGTGAGATCGGCGCACCTTGGTAGCCCGCCACATAAGACACGCCGGATTCCAGCAAAGCCTTGGTGATCGCCAGGATTCCTTCGCCGCGAAATTCCTCGCCGTTGCCGAGTTTGAGCTTTTGTACTTCTTCTTTGAACGATCGTTCGGCCATGGCCTTCTCCGCTTTACCGATCTGGACGGCGGCCGCTTTGGGCGCGCGTTTGGGCCGCCTGGTGGGCAAAATCCACGCCAAGTATAGGTCGGCGGCGGCTGTTTACCAGTGTTTTAAGCTTAAAATATCGGGGCGGCCTCTCGGTTTGTCATGGCCGGGCTTGCCGGCGCCCCGCGCGCAGGGCTTCGTCATTGCGAGGGGCGAAGCGACGAAGCAATCCAGTGGTGAGAGGCCGTTCTGGATTGCTTCGCTTCGCTCGCAATGACGACGGAGGGTCGGTCGAATTGGCTACCGCGCCTGGATCGTGGCGTCGGCGCGGGCGAGGAGGGACACCGGAACCGTAAAGCCGAGTGCGTTGGCGGTATCGAGATTGATGACGAACTCCGACTTCATATCCTGCTGCACCGGGAACTCGATCGGCTTTGCCCCCTTGGCGATCCAGCCCGAATAGACGCCGGCCTTCCGAATGAGATCAGCGTAGCTTACGCCGTAGCTCATCAAACCACCGGCGGCGGCGAATTCGCGCGCCGGGTAGATGGTCGGCACTTTGTATTGGGCGGCAAGCGCGACAATCTTCGTCCGTTGATCGAAGAACAACGGGTCCCCCGGCACGACCAGGTCCTTGACGCCCTGTCCGGCGAGCGACTTGAAAGCGGTATCGAGTTCGCTCTCCGACCCGGCCTTGACCACGATGAGCTTTTGCGTCCGCGTGCTGGCGGCGGCCTCGAGGTCGAGCATCAGGCGCGAATTGTTGGGGTTGAGGAGAAGCCCAGTCGACGGCGCGTTCTTCACCAGCTTGCCAATGAGATCAATCTGCATGGCGATCAGCGCGCTTGCCGAGAAGCTCACCCCGGTCGCGTTGCCGCCAGGTTGCGACAGGTCGGTGACCAGCCCGAACTTCACCGGGTCGGCCTCGACCACAAATACCAGCGGAATCCGTGCGGCAGAGGGCTTCGCGGCGAGCGCGGAGGCGAGCCCTAGCGCGGCGATCACCGACGGCCGTTTTGAGGCGAGATCCTTCGCAAGCCCGGACAGATGGTCATACTGATCGTCGCCCCAGACGAAATTCACCGTCACGTCGGCACCGGGCACGAGCCCGGATTGGGTCATCCCCTGATTGAACGCGTCCATTATTTCCTGGGCGGATTTTCCGCTGAACAGCACGCCGATGGTAGGCTTGCCTGTTTGCTGGGCAAAGCCGGGGCGCGTCAGCGCCGAGGCGGCGCCGCTCGCGCCGAGTAGTGCAATGAATGCGCGTCGTCCCAATCCGTTGTTCGTCATTCCGTCCCGCCTGAAAAAAGAGTCATGAGCCCGACCCGATCCTTACCACAAGGAGCAGGGGGCTTCATGCTCAGCATTGGTGAATACTGGATGACCGGCGGGGGATCGCACGGAGGAAAGACGGTCCCCCAAAAGCAATATGGCCGGGCGAACCCGGCCATATCCCTGCTGACTTGCGAAAGTTGAAGTCGGCGGATCGATTACCACCCGGTGGAGGGCGGAATGGGCGCTGTCGCTACCGTCTGCGGCCGGGCGGCCGCCGCGACCGGTGCCGGAGCCGCGGCCGCCGAGGCGCGGCCGGCGAGGGTCACGGGGGTCTCTGGCGGGACGCGGGGCACCGGAATGCTGTTCACCCGGCGCATCTCGGCGAGGTAGGCCGCATATTGCGCCGGCGTGCTGTTCAGCCGGTGCATTTCATTGATGTAGTCCTCAGGCACCTGCAGGTGATTGGCCGGAGCCTGATAGCCCATGAAGCGGGCGACCATGCCGTCAAAGGCGGTGCAGTTCATGGTCAGCGCATTCCACAGCGGCAGCGAGTGCTGCAATTGATTGATATAGGAGGAAACGCGCTGGAATTCCTGCTCGGTGAGGGTCACGCAGAAGCGTGCCGTCATGTATTGCTCGTCGAGGTCGCCGTAGCTTGCACCGGTCTCGGACGCGACTGGCAACACGTGACCCATCAGATAGGTCGCGCTGCTGTCGCCGGCCGGATGCAGACCTGCGACTTTTACCCACGCGAAGTGACCCTCAGGCGAGAGCTTGCCGTAGAACAGAAATGCGTGGCCATAAGTCGCCGCAGTCCTTGAGCGGAACTCGACGAAGTAGGGATGTCCCGGGCGTACGCTCATCCGGCAATCCGACGCCGTGACCGGCATTCCGATCGGGTGGGCGGCCTCGGCCGGCACATTCACGAACGGGCCGATGTTGACCGGCGTGCCTGGCGGCAGCCGGGAGGCCATGGCGGTGCCACCCGCAGCGTAGCCTGCATGGGAAACGTGTTGTGACCGAGCAGCGGTCTGCGGCTTTGGCGCAGTAACGTCGACCTGCGGGAGCGAGGCCGCGTTGTTGTCCTGCGCATGAGCCGGCGTCACGTCGGTAAGAGCGGCGATTGAGCAGAAGGCGATGCCCGCCAGGATGCTGGCGCCAGCCTTGAAATTGCGTGTCTGTTTCATGATCGTGACCCTGACCAGACCCGTGCTATCGCGAGCCTGCATGTGCCTCCGAACCCAGCCCTCGAAGCGCGCGGATCTCTGTCCGCGCGCTCATGTCTTGTCTCAGACCTGCCGAAGCCGGTCCGCAGTTCCAGTCGTCGCGGATTAGCCGCGGGTAACGACCGGGCCTTTGCCCAGCGGGGCCTTGCCGATCGGCGCCTTGCCGATGGGGGCCTTGCCGACGACAGGCGCCGGAGCGGGCGGGGCCTTCACGTACATATCGGCGGCCTGGGCAACGCCCAGCACAGCGAACGACGCGATGGTTGCGAGTACGAGCGTTTTCATGACCGACTCTCCTTTAGCGTTTGACTCGATGGCGTAGATGTACAGATGCGGCTGTGGCCCAACTAGTGCATAAAAGCCACACGCGCTTTTTGTTGTAGGTGAATACGGGGTTGGGCTGCCAAATGGCGCTCAAACAGGCGGCGGCCGCTGGCCAAAATATGTCTGAAAAGCGTTGAAAAACGCGCACATGCGGAACGCCGCTGAAAAAATCTTAATGATTGGCGGGCACTTGCGGGTCGTTACTGATCAACTGAATGTTAGGGTTAATGACATGTTGCTGAACGGCAACGACCCGGTGCAAACGGCCGGTCATTCCACCGGCCGTTTGCCTATTTTGGAGATATTAGGCTGGCACCAAGGCCAGTACGCGTAACGGGCTACCCGAACCCTTCTCGATCTTGAGGGGGGTTGTGATCAGCACGGAGCCGGTCGGCGGCAACTGGTCGAGATTGCACAGGCTCGCGAGACCGAATCTGTTCGAGCCGTGCATGAGGTTGTGCGCCGGAAACTGCGGCTCGAACGTGAATGCCTGGCCGGCGTCAGTGCCCACCGCCTCCACGCCCCAGCCGTTGACGTTGCGATTGTCCACCAGCCAGTGCATCGCGGCCGCGCTCGGGCCCGGCACATGCGGGCCGTCTTCCTTCATATTGAGGAAGGACGCCGGATCCCGGCGCTTGGACCAATCGGTGCGCATCAGCACCCATGCGCCGTCGGGAATACGGCCGTGCTTCGTCTCCCAGACTTGGAAATGGCTCGGCTCGAGCAGAAATTTCTCGTCCGCCGCAGCCTCCTTGCTGCAGTCGATGACCACTGCGGGCGCGATCATGCGGCGGACGGGAATCGTATCGGTGTAGCCGTCGGGGTTGTGCTGCCCGGTCACCCAATGCACGGGAGCATCGAAGTGGGTGCCGGTATGCTCGCCCATGGAGAGGTTGTTCCAGTACCAGGCCGGTCCGCGGTCGTCATAGTGGGAAATCACGGAGATCGAGAATGGGTCGGAATTGGCGAAGGGCGGCGGCAAGACGAATACCGGTGTCGATGGCCGCAGCGTTTGCGTGAGGTCGATGACCTTGATCTGGCCGCCGGCGATCGCCGCGGCAACTTGCATGAGTAAATCGGTCGACATGAGTCCCCCTGTGTTGCGCCCCTTCTGCGGCGCGGCTTCCTACGTGGAACACGGGCACACTATATAGAGACGGCGGCCCGCCTGTAGACTTATCTGGCAGTCCCGGATTTGCAGATCATGTCGATCTCAGAAAAAATTGTCACGCCACCCCCGATTCCGACACAAGCATTCACCGACGCCCCAAGTGCGGTGGAGCGGCTTGAGCACATCTATATGCGCAACACCGCCTTTCTGCGTGAGCGGTTCGAGGCCTATGGGCGCGGCGAGGTGCTCGGCGGCCGCATCCGCGCCTGCTACCCGTTCGTGCGCATTAGTACGCAGACGCATGCACGCGTCGACTCGCGCCTGTCCTATGGCTTTGTCGCCGGCCCCGGCGTCTATCAGACCACGGTCACACGCCCCGATCTCTTTCGTGCCTACCTCACCGAGCAGATTGGCCTTCTGATCAAGAACCATGGCGTGCCGATCGAGGTCGGCGGGTCGGATGAGCCGATTCCGATTCATTTCGCCTATCGCCGCGACATCAACAGCGAGGCCGGGCCAGCCCCGCGCGAAACGGCCGCATCCGAGCGGCCGTTGCGCGATGTTTTCGATGCCCCCGATCTTGGCGCCATGGACGATGCCATAGCGGATGGCCTGCACGTCGCCGCTGCGGGCGCGCCGGCGCCACTGGCTTTGTTTCACGCCGCGCGCGTCGATTATTCCCTGCACCGGCTTTATCACTACACCGGAACCGATCCGGAGCATTTCCAGAACTTCGTGATCTTCACCAACTATCAGTTCTATATTGACGCGTTCGCCAGCATCTGCCGCGCGCGCATGAAAGACGGTGACGCGCGGTATGACGCGTTCGTCGAGCCGGGCAATGTGATCACCCGCAATGCGCGCTTCGGCGAACCGGTTGCGGCCGGCACGTCTCCCGCGCGGATGCCGCAGATGCCCGCTTATCACTTGGTTGAGCCCAACCTTGCCGGCATCACGATGATCAACATCGGCACCGGGCCGTCCAACGCGCGCAACATCACCGACCACGTGGCGGTCATGCGCCCGCATGCCTGGTTGATGCTCGGCCATTGTGCCGGGCTCGGTTCGGCGCAAAAGCTTGGCGACTATGTTCTGGCGCACGGTTATTTGCGCGAGGACCATGTGCTCGACGAAGAACTGCCGCTGTGGGTGCCAATCCCTGCGCTCGCCGAAATCCAGGTCGCGCTCGAACAAGCCGTCGGCGAGGTGACAGGATCGACCGGCTACGAGCTCAAGCGCGTGATGCGCACCGGCACCGTGGTGAGCGTCGACAACCGCAACTGGGAACTGGGCGACCACGTTGCGATCGTGCGCCGGCTCACCCAATCGCGGGCCATCGCGCTCGACATGGAATCCGCAGCCATCGCCGCCAATGGCTATCGGTTCCGCGTGCCCTACGGCACGCTTCTATGCATATCCGACAAGCCGCTGCACGGCGAGATCAAGCTCGCGGGCATGGCCGGCGAGTTCTATCGCCAGCGTGTCGGCCAACATCTCGAAATTGGTCTTGCGGCGCTGGAGAAGCTCAAGGCGCAGGAACGCGAGCGGCTGCACTCACGCAAGCTGCGCAGCTTTTCCGAGGTCGCGTTTCAGTAGCCCATAGGTGACCTTTTACATATAGATGACGTTGCTGCGCATAGATGACGTGGTGTTTGCGGCCATCCTTCGAGATGCACGCGCAAGCGCGTGCTCCTCAGGATGAGGTCTGAAATTGTTGAAGCGCCGCAACTCGCCGCAGCCCTCATCCTGAGGAGCACGCGGGCTCTGCCCGCGTGCGTCTCGAAGGATGGCCGCACCCATAGGTGACGTCCGTCTTCATAGATGTCCTTTCTTCCATAGATGGCAAAGATGACTGCGGCTCGCGTAGTGCTGATGCCCTCCTTCGATGACCCTCGCGCCATTGATGACGTCAGATGCTTGGCCTTGCGCATCCGAAAGGCGCGGCCTCCTGAGCACGTCAGGGAGAACGCGGATTACGCCTCGGACAATAATGACGTGTAATACATTTTGCTATTGAATAATCAATAAAGTTATGTTTTATCGGCAATTGGCCGGAGCGTCGGTCCGCGCAGCCGGACCTACACCGCGAATATCTTGCCCGGGTTCATGATGTTATCCGGGTCGATCGCCTGCTTGATCGCCCGCATGGCGTCGAGCGCGGCGCCGTGCTCGGCTTGCAGATAGTGGATCTTGCCCTGGCCGACGCCGTGCTCGCCGGTGCAGGTGCCGTCCATGGCGATCGCCCGCATCGCCAGCCGCTCGATAAAACCCTTGGCGCGCTTGATTTCGTCGGCGTCAGCCGGGTCGGCCAGCAGTGCGACATGGAAGTTGCCGTCGCCGACGTGGCCAAGCATCGTGCCGACCAAGCGCTCGCGGTCGAGGTCGGCCTTGGTCTCGAGCACGCATTCGGCCAAGCGCGAGATCGGCACACAGGCGTCGGTCGCCACGGCCTTTGCACCAGGACGCAGCGCCAGGCTCGCATACGCCGCATCGTGGCGGGCTTGCCATAGTTTGCTGCGGTCCTCCGCCTTGCTGGCGAAGTTGAAATCGGTCCCACCGTGTTCGCGCGCGATCTCCTCAAATTGCGCAACCTGCTCGTCCACCTCACGCTGGCTGCCGTGAAATTCAACGAACAGCGTCGGCACTTCGGCAAGGGTCAGTTTGGAATAGAGATTGCAGGCATGGATTTGTAGCGCATCGAGCATTTCGATCCGCGCCACCGGAATGCCGGCCTGGATCGCCATCATGGCGCTCTCAACCGCGCCGCCAAGGCTTGCGAACCCGCACACCGCGGCAGCGATCGCTTCGGGAATTGGATGCAGCCGCAGCGTCAGTTCGGTGATGATGCCGAGCGTGCCTTCCGAGCCAATCAGCAGGCGCGTGAGGTCATAGCCGGCCGAGGTCTTCTTGGCGCGGCGCGCGGTGCGGATCAGCTCGCCATTCGGCATGACGGCTGCGAGCGACAGCACGATATCTTTCATCGTCCCATAGCGCACGGCGTTGGTGCCAGACGCGCGCGTTGCGGCCATGCCGCCCAGGCTTGCGTCGGCGCCTGGATCGATTGGGAAGAACAGGCCCTGGTCGCGGATGAAACTGTTGAGCTGCGTGCGGGTCACCCCCGGCTCGATGGTGCAGTCGAGATCCTGCGGCCGCACGGCCAGGATCGCGTTCATGCGCGAGAGGTCGATCGAAACTCCGCCGACCGGCGCGTTGAGCTGCGCCTCGAGCGACGTGCCGGTGCCGAACGGGATGATCGGCACGCGGTGCGCCGCGCATTGGCGGACAATGTCCTGCACCTCGGCGCCGGAGGTTGCGAACACGACCGCATCCGGCGGTTGGTTGTCGTACCAGGTGAAATTATGGGCGTGCTGCCGCCGCACCGCTTCGGCGCACGAGAACCGGTCGGCAAACCGTGCGGCTAGCTCTGCAAGCAGTGATTCAGGAGCCGAGCGAGGTTTGGGCTTTGTGGGAGTATCGAGCATCGCTAAAGATCATAACGAAATTGAAACGGAGCGGAAACCGATATGCCCTTTGTGTATGAGCTGGCCCTGAGTGGCGCGGCAACGGAAGCAGTAACGGCTGCCGCATGGTTCGATGCGGGTCCCGCCCAAGCTTGGATGAGGATCCGTGGGCTTTCGGCGTTGGATCTGTATCGTCCGGTCGACGGCACCGAGGATCCTTATAATAAGGACGACGGTCCGCCGTTGTTGATCGCGGTCGCGGAGTTCGCAAGCGCGGACGCTCTAGCCGCCGCTGCGCCGCAGTTGGACCTGCCTCTCGCCGGCCTGCCGCTCGCGACCCGCGCCACCTTCACACCTATGGAACGCAAGTTCTATCCGGTCGCCGGCGAAACTACGCCGGGACCGCTGCGCGCGCCGTTCTCCTACGTGGTCCGCTATCGTCGCCCTGCCGAGGATGAGGCTGCCTTTGTGGCCCACTACGTTGCCGACCATCCACGCCTCGAGGCTCAGTTCCCGCACATCCGCTCAGTCATGTGCTACTTCCCGCTGGCAACACCGAAGTCCGAGCGCTGCGCACCCGCCGACTACATGCTGGGCAATGAGGTTGTGTTCGATAGCGTGCTTGA
>JAFAXD010000278.1 GCA_019241285.1 Xanthobacteraceae bacterium
GGCACCGAGGGGCAGTTGCTCGCCTCGCTCAAGCGCGATTTTGCATCCGTGAAGCACGTGAAGCCCGCTGCCAGCCGGTCAGATTCGCCTGAACTTTATGTGCTGGCGATCGGCTTTCGCGGGGAGTAAATGACTAAGTAAAATAAAGTCTTATAAAAGAGCACTAAGAATTTAACTCAAGTTCATCCCATCCGTTGATCCGCCGGCTCGGTCGGCCCCGGAGTGCGGTTGGCGAGCTCCGCCCCCGCCTCATGGGGAAGCTGCATGAATACGAAGGTCGCCGACGCGGAGACCGCCGCGACGAACAAGAACGCGGGCGGGAAGTTGGCCGCTGTGATGACGTCGTGGTCGGAAAACCGCACCATCAGCTCGACCACCAGCGCGCCGATGGCGATGCCGGTCGACATCGAGAGCTGCTGGCCGACGCTGACCAGCGACGTCGCCCGGCTCATGCGGCGCTGGTCGATCTCCGCATAGGCGATCGTGTTGATGCAGGTGAACTCGAGCGAGCGAAAAAAGCCGCCGATGACCAGCACCGCCATCATGATCACCACCGGGGTGCCCGGCCGGAATGCCGCACAGGCGCCCAGGAAGGCAGCACTGAGCACTGCATTGACGACCAGAGTGGTACGAAACCCATACTGGCGCAGAATGTACGGCACCACCGCCTTCATGCTCATGGCGCCGAGCGCGGTCGAGAACGTGATCAGCCCTGACTCGAACGGGGTCATGTTGAAGCCGAGCTGCAGCAGCAGCGGCAGAAGAAACGGCAGCGCGCCGACGCCGATCCGGAACACGAAGCCGCCGAGCACGCTGGCTCGGAAGGTTTGCAGCTTGAAGAGCGACAAATCGAGCAGCGGTGCCGGCGTCCGGTTGGAGTGGCGGACATACGCGATGGTTGAGATGGTTCCAACGGTAACGAGCGCGGCAACCACACTGGTCGGGAAATAATTGACGCCGGCGGTGGTCAGCCCGAATGCAAGGCCGCCGATGCCGATGCCGGCGAGCGCGAACCCCACGAAATCGAACGGCACGCGCTCATCGCCGCGCATGTCGGGAATAAACTGCGTGGCGAGCGCAATTCCGAGCAGCCCGATCGGGATGTTGATGACGAAGATCCAATGCCAGGTGAAATACGTCGTGATGAAGCCGCCCACCGGGGGTCCGAGGATGGGGCCGATCAGCGCCGGCATCGTCACCCACGTCATCACCGAGACGATCTCGCGCTTGTCGAAACTTCGCAGCATCACGAGACGGCCGACCGGCGACATCATCGCGCCGCCCATGCCCTGGATGAAGCGGGCGATGACGAAGTCGCCGAGCGAATGCGCCATGGCACAGCCGATCGAGCCCACCATGAAGATCGCGAGCGCCAGCAGGTAGGAGGTGATGGCGAGCTTCAGCGCCAATGGATTCGTGCCGATATCCCGGGCGATCGCCGGTAGCGCCGTGGAAATGATCGTCGAGTCCATGTTCTCCATGAACAAGGCGACAGCGACGATCAGCGGCACGATGCGGGTGCGAAACATCAGGAATCAGGAGTCAGGCGTTAGGACGCGGTGGGATTAGCGTGGTTTTCTGCATGGACTTTGGTCTTAGCGCGGCATGACCGGCCTCAGCCACCCCAATCGTCGATAGCTGATGCCTGATTTCTGATAGCTGCTTTTGCCCTTTCTTTCGCGGCGCGCGCGTGCTAACGGCAAACGCCAACTCTGAACCAGGGCTGCGATCGCAAATAGCCGCGGCACAGCCAGAAGGAGCTTGGCAATGGCCGCAAAATCGAACGGTAGCTTGCGTGAAGCGCTCACCTTCGATGACGTCTTGTTGCGGCCCGGGCTCTCCGAAGTCTTGCCGACAGAAACCGACGTGCGCACGCGCATAACGCGCGAAATCGCCATCAATATTCCAATCATCACCTCGGCGATGGACACCGTGACCGAAGCGCCGATGGCAATCGCCATGGCACAGGCCGGTGGCCTCGGCGTCATTCACCGCAACCTCGAACCCGAGCAGCAGGCGGCGCTGGTCCGCCAGGTGAAGAAATTCGAATCAGGCATGGTGGTCAATCCGGTCACCATCGAGCCGGGCGCGACCTTGGCCGACGCGCTGATGCTGATGAAGCAATACGGCATTTCCGGCATTCCGGTGGTTGAGGGCGGTACCGCGACCAGCCCCGGCAAGCTCGTTGGCATTCTCACCAACCGGGATGTCCGCTTCGCCACCAATCCCGATCAGAAAGTATCCGAGTTGATGACCAAGGACCGCCTGATCACGGTGCGCGAGGGCGTCAGCCAGGAAGAAGCAAAGCGCCTGCTGCACCAGCACCGCATCGAGAAGTTGCTGGTGGTGGATGATAAGTATCGTTGTGTCGGTCTCGTAACCGTGAAGGACATGGAGAAAGCCGTCGCGCATCCGCACGCCTGCAAAGACGAGCAGGGCCGGCTGCGCGTCGCCGCGGCGACCACCGTCGGCGACAAAGGCTTTGCCCGCACCGAGCATTTGATCGCCGCCGGCGTCGATCTTGTGGTTGTCGACACCGCGCATGGCCACTCCAAGCACGTGCTGAATGCCGTCGACCGCATCAAGCGCTTGTCCAATGCGGTGCAGGTCGTCGCCGGCAACGTCGCCACCTCGGAAGGCGCGCAGGCGCTGATCGATGCCGGCGCCGACGCGATCAAGGTCGGCATCGGCCCTGGCTCGATCTGCACGACGCGCGTTGTCGCCGGCGTCGGCGTGCCGCAGCTCACCGCGATTCTCGATGCGGTCGAGGTTGCGGACAAGACCAACACGCCGGTGATCGCCGACGGCGGCATCAAATATTCCGGCGACCTCGCCAAGGCGATCGGTGCGGGCGCCGCCTGCACCATGATTGGCTCGCTGCTCGCCGGCACCGACGAGACACCGGGCGAAGTGTTTCTCTATCAGGGCCGCTCCTACAAAACCTATCGCGGCATGGGCTCGGTCGGCGCCATGGCGCGCGGCTCCGCCGACCGCTACTTCCAGCAAGAGATCAAGGACGTCCTCAAGCTGGTGCCGGAGGGCGTCGAGGGCCAGGTTCCCTACAAGGGACCGGCCGCGACGGTGCTGCATCAGCTGGTCGGCGGCCTGCGCGCCGCCATGGGCTATGTCGGCGCAAAGACGATCAAAGAGTTTCACGACAAGGCACAGTTCACGCGCATCACCGGCGCCGGCATGCGCGAGAGCCACGTGCACGACGTCACGATCACGCGCGAAAGCCCGAACTATCCGTCACGAGATTAGGCGCATGTCCCGGAAAAGTGGACACCGGTTTTCCGGCAAGGACATGCGCAAAAGAAAAATTCTCTCATGAGCTCGATCCTCTGGCCGATGCTCGCGCAGATCGGCTGGACGTTCGTGCTCTATGTCTGGCTGACCATTGCGCGCTCGCGCGCGGTGGCACGCGGCGAGGTAAAGTACGCAGCCTTCGCGCTCGGCCGCAACGAGCCGCCGGATGTCGCGCGCATCACCCGCAATCTCGCCAACCAGTTCGAGCTGCCGGTGATCTTCTACGCGGTG
>JAFAXD010000328.1 GCA_019241285.1 Xanthobacteraceae bacterium
CGCCACCGGCGAGATCCGGTTCCAGGCCTTTGGGGTGACCGAGCCGACCACCGGCTCCGACACGACGCAGCTCAAGACGCGGGCGGTGCGCGTCGGCAACCAGTACGTGGTGAACGGGCAGAAACTGTGGACGTCGCGCGCGCACAAATCCGACCTGATGTTGTTGCTGGTGCGCACGACGCCGGTCGAGGAGGTGAAGCGTCGGACCGAAGGACTCTCCGTGTTGCTGGTAGAAATGCGCGACGCGATCGGGCATGGGCTCACCATCCGCCGCGTCGACACCATGATCAATCATCAGACCAATGAGTTGTTCTTCGATGACCTCAAGGTTCCGCCACAAAACCTGATCGGCGAGGAAGGGCAGGGGTTCCGCTATATTCTCGACGGCATGAATGCCGAGCGCATCCTCATTTCCGGCGAATGTCTTGGCGATGCGCGCTATTTTATCGACCGCGCCTCCAAATATGCGAGCGAGCGCGTCGTGTTCGGCCACCCGATCGGGCAGAACCAGGGCGTCCAGTTCCCGATCGCGCGCGCCTATGCGGAGTGGAAAGCGGCCGACCTCGTCACCCGCGCGGCGGCTGCTTTGTTTGACGCTGGCCGCCCATGTGGCGAAGAGGCGAACACCGCAAAGCTGCTCGCGTCGGAAGCGGCGTGGCACGCGGGCGAAGCCTGCATGCAGACATTCGGCGGCTTTGCAGCGGCGCGCGAGTACGACATCGAGCGCAAATGGCGCGAGGCGCGGATCTATCAGATCGCACCGATCTCGACCAACATGATCCTCGCCTACCTGGGCCAGCACGTGCTCGGCATGCCGCGGAGTTATTGATCAAGGGCTCATGAAGGAAGCCAGAGGAAAAGCCTGTGATTGTGGCCATCCTTCGAGACGCCCACGAGCGAAGCTCGTGGGCTCCTCAGGATGAGGGCCGGGTTTGTTG
Source organism: Xanthobacteraceae bacterium (assembly GCA_019241285.1). Classification (GTDB taxonomy): domain Bacteria; phylum Pseudomonadota; class Alphaproteobacteria; order Rhizobiales; family Xanthobacteraceae; genus JAFAXD01. The sequence goes on from JAFAXD010000328.1 coordinate 939, forward strand.
GTTCGTTCTTCAGTTCAGAAAACAGTCCAGCAACTTCGGCCCTCATCCTGAGGAGCCTGGACCCGCCAGGGGCCAGGCGTCTCGAAGGATGGCCGCGAGCAATCAGTCGCCGCACATATTCACAACCTGTCAGGATGAGGGCTTACGAACGTCCACAAGGTGATGACGGTTCAATTGGCGCGGGATTGCCGCGTGCGTGGCACAATCGGAAAATCGAACGCCTGCCCAAAAGGGTCGCTGTTGAGCTGGAAGTGCCACCACTCGCGTGAATAGGCGCGAAAGCCGTGGCGCACCATGAGGTCGCGCAGGAGGCGGCGATTGCTGATGGCATCCTTGCTCACGCGCGGATTTGTTGTTGTTGCCAGCGGATCCAAACAGTCATAGCCGGTGCCGAGATCGATTGTGCCATCGTCAAACCGCTGGCCTTTGGGGGCGGTGCAAGGCTGTAGCGGTGCGTTCGGGTCATAGGCCGGCGGATAGGTGACATTGCTCGGCACGATCCCGAGATCAACGGTGGTTCCGTGCGAATGGGCCGACTGCGAGGCGATGTAGCCCAGTGCGAAAAGCCTGGTCTTGTCAGTGTTCGGGTAGAATTCCTGCTTCATGCGATGATCGCCGGGAATTCGACTCCAGCTGGCGAAATCAGCCACGGCGCGTGCCGGCCGGTAGCAATCCCACATGACCAGCGACAGGTTTCTTGGCGCCAGCTCTTTCTGGACCGCCGCAAGCGCGCGCGCCGCCTGTTCGGTCAACACACATTCCGCCGCCAGGTAGCCTTTGACCGGCCGGCCGATAAAATTATGCGAGCCGGCGTAGCGAATATCTTGCCTGATGGTGGGATCGGCCTCCCTGAGATAAACAAAGCCGGACGGCAATTGCGCGCGTGCGATGCCGATGCTGGCAATCGCGATTGACATGGCAAGAAAGGCCGTCAGCTTGAATGTCATAACTGCTCTCGGCAGGTTCAGGGAGTGCCGCTATGTATCACGAACCTCGGAAACGGGGCACTAGCCTGAGGATTGACGCATGAACAGTGCTGAACTGCTCGTATCCGCATTGGAGAACGAGGGGGTGCAGCAGATCTTCGGCATTCCCGGAGAGGAGAATCTGGCCTTCCTCGACGCGCTGCGCCGCTCGTCCATCAAGCTGGTGGTAACACGCCACGAGCAGGCTGCCGCCTTCATGGCCGCGACGCATGGGCGGCTCACCGGTAAGGCCGGCGTCTGCCTGACGACGCTCGGCCCCGGCGCGCTCAATCTCACCACCGGCGCGGCCTATAGTCTGCTCGGCGCGATGCCGATGGTGATGATCACCGGACAGAAGGGCATCCTCAGTCGTAAGCAAGCTCAGTTTCAGCTCGTCGATATCGTCGCAACCATGACGCCGCTGACCAAGATGGCGCGCCAGATCGTCAGTCCGACCACCATTCCGACGCTTGTACGCGATGCGTTTCGTGTTGCCGAACAGGAGCGGCCTGGGCCTGTGCATCTCGAGTTGCCGGAGGACATTGCGGCGGAACTGGTCGAGTCTGTTCCCCTGGTGACTCGACATCATATCGACCAGCCGATCGCGTCCGCGCAGGCCCTGGATCACGCCGCCGAACTGATCCGCGCCGCGCAGCGTCCGCTGGTGATGTTGGGCGCGGGGGCGAGCCGCCCACGGCTCGCCGCGCCGCTCTCGGACTTTGTCCGTCGCTTGCGCGTTCCATTCTTCAACACGCAGATGGGCAAGGGATCGGTATCGGGAAACTCCGAGCTCTACATGGGCACGGCTGCGCTATCCGAGCGTGATTACGTGCATCGCGCGATCGACCGCGCCGATCTCATCGTCGCGATCGGCCATGACGCGGTCGAGAAGCCGCCATTCCTGATGGGACCGAACGGGCCGAGCGTGCTGCACGTCGGCTACCTGCCGGCGACGGTCGAGGAGGTGTTTTTCCCCAATGCCGAGCTCATCGGCGACGTCGGACCGACGCTTCGCCTCTTGGCCGACCGCCTCGAAGGCAAGCTGCCGAGAGCCGGCGCGCTCCTGCCTTTGCGCGACGACATCCTGGCGCGCATCGCCGACCGCGCGGAGGAGAATCGTTTTCCGCTGACGCCCCAGCGGATCGTGCATGAGGTGCGGCAGGTGATCCCCGAGAGCGGGATCGTCTGTCTCGACAACGGCATGTATAAAATCTGGTTAGCGCGCAACTACCGCACGCGTGTCGCCAACACGCTGCTGCTCGACAATGCGCTCGCCACCATGGGCGCAGGGCTGCCGTCGGCGATCATGGCCGCGCTGCTCAATCCAACGTGCCGCGTCCTCGCGATCGCCGGCGACGGTGGGTTCATGATGAACTCGCAGGAGCTGGAAACGGCGGTTCGCCTCGGGATCAACCTCGTGGTGCTGATCCTGCGCGACAATGCTTACGGGATGATCCGCTGGAAGCAGGCGGTGGACGGCTTTGCCGATTTCGGCCTGACGTTCGGCAATCCGGATTTTGATACATATGCCAAGTCCTATGGCATCGGTGGGACCACGGTGAACGGCGCGGACGATCTGGCGCCGGCGCTCGAAGCAGCGTTCGCTGCCGGTGGTGTTCAACTCGTCACCGTCCCGGTCGACTATTCGGAGAACAAGCGCGTCCTGGTGGACGAACTCTGTGCGCAGATCGCGAGCGCTCCGGATCGACGTGATTAAGGTTGCCTTCGTCTCTGGAAAACAACATCTATAGATTAGAGGCGCCACCCGGACAGCGAGGTACGATCATGGGCTATCTTCTCAATGGCCAATGGACCGACGGCAGTCCGCCGGCGGAATTCGCCAAGGCCGGTAGCTTCGAGCGCATCGATAGCGTTTTTCGTGACCGTATCACCGCCGACGGTTCCTCCGAATTTCCCGCCGAGGCCGGGCGTTACCATCTCTATGTGGCGCATAACTGTCCCTGGGCGCACCGGACCATGATCTACCGCGCGCTGAAGAAGCTCGAGGGCGCGATCACGATCTCGCATGCAATCCCCGGCCTGCGCGAGCAAGGTTGGACTTATGAAGCAAATGCGCAGTTTCCCGATTGCCTGCCCGACACCGTGAATGGCTTCCGCTATCTGCATGAAGCTTATACGGCGACGAACCCGAGCTACACCGGCAAGGTCACGGTGCCCACGCTATGGGACAAGAAGACCCGGCGCGTCGTGAACAACGAGTCCTCGGAAATCATCCGCATGCTCAATAGCGAGTTCCGGGGCATCGCGGGTGACGGCACGGATTATTATCCGCTCGAGCTGCGGGCTGAGATCGATCGCATCAACACTTTCGTTTACGCCAACGTCAACAACGGCGTCTATCGCTGCGGCTTTGCCAAGTCGCAGGCGGCCTATGACCAGGCGTTCGATGCTTTGTTTGGCGCGCTCGACGAGCTCGACGCGCGGCTCGCGCGGCAGCCCATGCTGGTGGGCGATCGCATCACCGAGGCGGATTGGCGATTATTGCCGACGCTGCTGCGCTTCGATGCGGTTTATTTCTCGCTGTTCAAGTGCAACCGCCAGCGGATTGCGGATTACCCTAATCTCAATCGCTACATGCATGCGCTGCTGCGGGTCCCCGGCGTCGCCGGGACCGTTAACGTGCGCTACTACGTCCTTGGCTATTACTCCAACACCAGCGTCAATCCGACCGGGATCATCCCGCGCGGCACGCCGGTCGATTTCGCGGCCTTGCCGCAACGCAGTGCAGCCTGACAATTTATTCATCTTTGTCAGCGATTTATCTCGCACTGCAGCAGAAATGGCCGTGGCGCTTGTTGGTCAGCGGCAAAACTTGCTAAGAGCATCGGCCATCTTGTGGCCTCCCCACATTGCGTCCTGAATGTTGGGATAATCGCCACCCCGCTGTTAACCAGAGTGGCATGATCCAAGCAGGCACCATTCCGGGCCTGTTTCGATCGCATCACTGGGCGACGATCCGAAATTCCATGCTTGAAAAGACAGCCACGATCAGCTTCCGCCGACCGCAGATGACGCGCTTCGAGCTCGCGAAATTCGTGCTTGGGCGCTCGTTCTACATGATGGTCGTGCTGCTGTTCCTCGAGTCGATCCTCACGGCGGCGACCACCTACCTGATCATCAAGGCCGGGCGGGATGTGGCCAATGATGAATTCCTCACCGCCGACCTGCTGTGGATCCTGGCCGCCCAGGCGAGTGCCTATGTGGTGGGCGCGATCAGCTGGATCTTTGCCGAACGCGCGGGCTTCGGAGCGTTTGGCCGGTACATGCAGCGCTTCGCCCGCGACAACCGGCACGAAACCAAGCTGCTGCATGAGAAGGGCACGCGCGAGGTGGTCGAGCCGTTCCTCACTGGCGAGACCTTCCATATCTTCTTCCAGCTCGTGTATGAGCTCGAAGCCGACCTCAAACTCCTGTTCCATCTGGTTCTCAATGTGATCGTGATCGGCGGTGAGATCGACACCACGTTTCCGGTCGCCTACGCGATCGTGTTCGTGGTGTTGATCGGGCTGCAGATCATGGCGCGCAAGCCGGTCGCGCGTGCCAACCTCGAGAACCAGCGCATGACCAACCGCATGACCGCGCAGGGCTACACGGCGTGGGACAATGTGTTTGCTGGCAACCGCTACAATCTGCGCCTGTGGCTCGCCGGGTTCAAAGTGCGCCTGCGCGATGCGTTGCGTGCGCAGGTCTGGGCAATCATGACGCGCGAGGGTGTGAGCACGCTCTCAGGCATCATCGGGCTCGCCGCGATCTTCTTCGTCATGGTGCTGGTCGCGGTGCGCAACGCCGGCGACACCGAGATCCTGGTCATGCTTGCCGCGGTGCTGCCGCGGCAGATCGAGATGACCAAGGATGTCTACACGCTCGCCTCCGGCTGGAACGACATGGTGGCAGTGTGGGCGCGGCTCGGCGGCGCGGTCGACAACATGCACCCCGACCCCGACGCCGGCTACGACGCGCGCATCAAATATGATCGGCTGATCCTGCGCGAAGAGGCCGAGTCGAAGACTGTGGATTCGCTGGATGCGGCACTCAAGCTCGTTTATTCCAAGGACACCGGGCGCATCAACGTGCGCGGCGGCAACGGGTCGGGCAAATCCACGATGCTGGCCGCGCTCAAGGCCTCGATCAAGAACCGCGCCTATTACTGGCCGACGACCGATCGGCTCGCGTTTCAATTCGCCTTGGGCAACGAGGTCGCGGACGATGACGAGGGCATCGACCCGGAGCTGATCGCCGAGGCCGGTGAAACGCCGCATCACGCCGAGAAACCGAAGGTCGGCTTTTCCTCAGGCGAACGGCAGCTCAAGTCGCTGCAGGAAATCGTGCGCTTCACCGATGCCGCGGTTTATCTGCTCGACGAATGGGACGCGAACCTCGATCCGAACAACCGCGCCGCCGCCAATGCACTGGTGGAGAAACTGGCGAGCCGCGCCCGCGTGATCGAGATCTCCCACCGCGACGCGGCGTAGGCGCGGCCTCGGCGCTCATCCATTCGGCCCTCATCCCGAGGAGCATGCGTGCGCAAGCAGGCATGCGTCTCGAAGGATGGCCACGAGGAGGGGCCGTGCCTGCGGCCGTCCTTCGAGACGCCTGGTCCCTTTGGGACCAGGCTCCTCAGGACGAGGGTTGAGGATAGACGTTCTCCGCAGAGTAAGTGTGCGCGTCCGCTCGCTTGATCGGCCGGCGGGGCGCCGTTAGGCTCGGCTTCCCCACCACCGCCGGAAGAGCCTCCCATGATCGATCTTTATGCGTTGACCAGCCCGAATGTGCAGAAGATTTTCATCGCACTGGAGGAGCTCGAGCTTCCCTACAACACCAAGTACATCGACGTGTGGAAGGGCGAGCAGTTCACGCCCGACTTCATCAAGATCAATCCCAACAGCAAGATCCCGGCGATCGTCGATCATGATGGTCCCGGCGGCAAGCCTTATACGGTGTTCGAGTCCGGGGCGATCCTGCTCTATCTCGCCGAAAAAACCGGCAAGCTTCTCTCCAAGGATCCCCGCACGCGTTTCGATCAGATCCAATGGCTGATGATCCAGCTCACCGGCGTCGGACCAGTGTTCGGTCAGTGGAACCACTTCACGCTGTTTGCCCCGAAGGACAACGAATATTCCATGAGCCGCTATCGCACTGAGATGAAGCGGCTCTATGAATTGCTGGAGAAGCGCCTCGGCGAGGCGCCTTATCTGGGCGGCGATGAATATTCGATCGCCGATGTCGCGACCTTCCCGTGGACGCGCAATCACGACGCCCAGGGTGTGAAATGGGCCGATCATCCCAACCTGGGACGCTGGTTCGACGCGATCGCGGCACGCCCGGCGGTCAAGCGCGCGCTGGACAAGGTCGCGCAGATCAAGTCGGCGCGCGAGACGGCAACCGATGAGAATAAGGATCGTCTGTTCGGCCGCGGCCGCTTCGCAAGGCCCTGAACATGGGCGAGCCCGTATCGCGACTGCCGGGATTACCTGATCCGCCGCCGCCCGCAGTGCAGGAACTCTTTGCCGAGCGCGTCAAGCGCGGCGGCAAAGTGCTCAACGTCATTCGCACGTTTGCACATGCGCCCAAGCTTGCCCTCGCGTCGATGCAGATGGCGATGGCGCTGCGGTTCGAAACCTCAGCACCGCGGCTCTTCATCGAGCTTGCCATCGTGCGCTCAGCGCAGCTTGCCCAGGGCGTCTACGAGCTCAAGCAGCACAAGCCGATGCTGCTGGCGCAAGGCTTTTCGCAAGAGAAGTACGACGCGCTCGATCATTGGCGGACGAGCCCGCTGTTCGACGAAAAGGAGCGCGCCGTTCTGAGCTTTTGCGACGAGATGAGCGACCACGGGAACGTCACTGACGCGACCTTCGCGCAGCTTGGGCGCTTCTTCACCCCGCAGCAGACGATGGAGCTCGCCTTTGCGTTCGGCACCTATTACGGCACCGCGTTGATCATGAACGCGATGCGCATAAAACTCGAGGCCGATTGATAAACCTGTTTGGGAGTTGGTGTAGATGACGACGAGCATGCCGGCGCCGAACGAGATCGACGTGAAGCGCGATCTTGTCTACGCGACCCACGACGGGGTTGCGCTATCCGGTGACCTCTATCTGCCGAAGGGAGCGGGTCCGTTCCCGACGTTGGTAGGTGTGCATGGCGGCGGATGGCGCATGGGGGCGCGCACTTCATTTGCCCACTGGGGGCCATATCTCGCGGCCCGCGGCTATGCGCTCTACGCGATCAGCTATCGGCTCGCCGGCAAGGGCAAAAAGACCTTTCCGCAAGCGGTGGGCGATGTCTGCGCCGCGGTTCAGTTCGTGCGCGGCGAAGCGCAATCGTTCAATCTCGATGGCCAGCGCATCGGCCTGCTTGGCGCCTCGGCCGGGGCGCATCTGGCGAGCCTCGCGGCATTGGCTGGCGAGAGCTTCTCCAAGGCTTACCCGCAAGACAAGCACGCCGGCGTGAGCCCGAAGGTGAAGGCGCTGGTCGGGGTCTACGGTGTCTACGATATGGCCGCCAACTGGGTGCACTTCCAGGCGCAGACGCCAAGCGAAAACCCGACGGATATCTTCATGGGGGCCACGCCCATGCAGGATCGCAAGCTTTACTTCGAAGCGTCGCCAATCAGCTACGCGACCATCGCCAACAATCACGTCGCCGTGCTGTTGAGCTGGGGCACGCAGGACGATCTTGTCGACAGCAAGCAGCAATCGGAGGCCTTCTTGCTCGCTTTGAAGCAGGCCGGCTTCTTCGCCCGCACCGCGGTCGTGGCGGGCGCGCCGCACTATTGGTTGAGTGATCCGATCGATGAGCCGGGCAGCTACTCGGGTTTCCTGGCGCCGCGGCTGGTGCGTTTCCTGGCCGAGCGGTTGTAAGGGCGGGTTGCTTGCTACTTCGGTGGCCACTGGACACCCACCCGGTTTAGCGGGATTGTGGCGGCAAAAGCTCGATCCCGGAGCCCCCCATGGCAGACCTCAAGGAAAGAAAACGGGTCGTCCCCGAGGGCAGAACCGCACTTACCTACCAGACCGGTTTTGCCAACCATTTCGCCACAGAAGCCAAAGCCGGTGCGCTTCCCGTTGGCCGCAACAGCCCGCAAAAGCCGCCCTTCGGCCTCTACGCCGAGCAGATTTCCGGCACCGCCTTTACGGCCCCGCGCGCCGAAAACCGGCGCACCTGGACCTACCGCACCCGCCCTTCGGTCGTGCACCGGCCCTATGCCCGGATCGACAATGGCCGCCTGCACAGTGCCCCCTTCAACGAGGTCGAGGCGACCCCATCGCAATTGCGCTGGAGCCCGTTTCCCATTCCCGACCAGCCGACCGACTTCGTCGAAGGAATTGTTACCCTTGGCGGCAACGGCGATGCCGCGCAGCAGGTGGGTATCGCGGCCCATGTCTATGCGGCCAACCGGTCGATGACCGACCGCTACTTCTACAATGCCGATGGCGAGTTGTTGCTGGTGCCGCAGCTCGGGCGCCTGCGTCTCATCACCGAGCTTGGCATCCTCGAGGTCGACAACGGCGAGATCGCGCTGTTGCCCCGCGGGCTACGCTTCCGGGTCGAACTCCCCGACGGCCCCTCGCGCGGCTACATCTGCGAGAATTATGGCCAGCTGTTCCGGCTGCCTGAGCTCGGCCCGCTGGGTGCCAATGGGCTGGCGAATTCGCGCGACTTCGAGGCGCCGGTCGCGGCGTTCGAGGACAAGGAGACGCCCTGCACGCTGATCGCGAAGTTCCAGGGCAACCTATGGGCTGCGGAGATGAAACACTCTCCCCTCAACGTGGTCGCCTGGCACGGCAACTATGCGCCCTACAAATATGATCTCGCCAAGTTCATGGTGATCGGCACGATCAGCTACGATCATCCCGACCCGTCGATCTTCACCGTGCTCACCTCGCCGTCGGATACGCACGGCGTCGCCAACGCTGATTTCGTGATCTTCCCGCCGCGCTGGCTGGTGGGCGAAGACACGTTCCGCCCGCCCTGGTTCCATCGCAACGTGATGTGCGAGTTCATGGGACTGCTGACCGGCGTGTATGACGCCAAGGCCGAAGGCTTTCTGCCGGGCGGTGCGAGCCTGCACAACTGCATGTCGGCGCACGGCCCGGACGCGGAGACCTGGGAACGCGCCACCAATGCGGAGCTCAAACCGCACAAGGTCGATAACACCATGGCGTTCATGTTCGAGACCCGCTTCGCCATGCGGCTCACCCGCTACGCCATGGAATCATCCGAACTGCAGCAGGATTACTTCGAGGGCTGGCAGGGGCTGCGGAAGAATTTCACGGGGTAAGGAGGCAGTAGACAGGCGACGGCCTGCGGAGGACAGATCAGAACGCTTCGATCTGTCCTGCGTGGTCTGTTCCACTGTTGTCCGAACATGGCTGATCAACAACAACTGCGCGGCAAGGTTGCCGTCGTCACCGGCGGTTCCAGCGGAATCGGCGCGGCAGCCGTGCGCATGCTGGCGGAGGAGGGCGCGCGCGTCGTCGTCGGCTACAACAAGGGCGCGGATCGTGCGCACGCGGTTTGCGCTTATCTGCCTGGCAATGGTCACCGCGCCATGCGCATTGTGCTCGAAGATTCGGCCACCATGCAAAAGGCCGCCGAAGACGTCCGCGCCGCATTCGGCCGTGCTGACATCCTGGTGAACTCGGCCGGCTTTACCAAGCCGGTGCCGCATGGGGACCTCGAAGCGCTCGATGACGCGCTGCTCGACCGCATGCTGATTGCCAATGTGCGCGGGCCATTCGCCATGATCCGCGCCTTTGCACCGCTCTTGCGGGAGAAGGGGGACGGCGTTGTGGTCAACGTCTCGTCGATCGCTGCATTCACCGGTTCGGGCTCGAGCATCGCCTATTGTGGGGCGAAAGCTGCGCTCGATAACATGACAGTCGCACTCGCGCGCGTGCTCGGGCCGCAGATCCGGCTGCTCTGTGTCTCTCCGGGCGCTGTGGAAACCGACTTCGTGGCGGGCCGCGGCCATGACCAGCTGGTCAAGCTCGCCGAAGCGACGCCGCTCAAGCGCGTTGTCCAACCTGAAGATGTGGCCAAGGCTATCATGGCCTGCGTGCTTTATCTCAAAACCAGCACGGGTGTGAAAATCGTGTGCGACGGCGGGCGCTCTTTGGTGTGATCATGGCAGTGAACGAGACACACGACCCGGCGCGGCGCAGCTTCGTCGAGAGCGCTAACCGCGACACTGAATTTCCCATTCAGAATTTGCCATTTGGCGTGTTTCGCCGCCGCGGCAGCGATGAACCTGGCCGCGTCGGGGTTGCGATCGGCGATTTCATTCTCGATGTGGCCGGCATTGCCGATCTGTGTGGTGGCGCCGCCACAGCCGCGGCCGCTTGCGCGAAGCCGCGGCTCAACGACTTGATGCAGGAGGGCCCACGCGCCTGGTCGGCGTTGCGGGCGCAGATCTCACGGCTGCTCTCGGCCGACGACGTGACGCACCGTGCCGAGGTCGAAAAAAACCTCATGCCGATGGCAATGACCGAGCTGATGCTGCCGGTCGAGATCGGCAACTTCACGGATTTCTTCGCCTCGATCTTTCATGCGACCAATGCGGGGCGCATGTTCCGGCCCGACAATCCGCTGATGCCGAACTACAAATACGTGCCGGTCGCCTACCATAGCCGGCCGTCGTCAGTGTGCGTCAGCGGCACCTCCGTGCAGCGGCCGTATGGTCAGAGCAAGAGCGCAGACGAGAGCGCGCCGGTCTATCGGCCCTCCCGCAATCTGGATTACGAGCTCGAGCTCGGCTTCTACGTCGGTGTACCCTCAGAGCTGGGCGTGCCGGTTCCGATCGCGCGCGCCGCCGAACATGTGTTTGGGTTTTGTCTGCTCAATGACTGGTCGGCGCGCGACATCCAGGCCTGGGAGGCGCAGCCGCTCGGCCCGTTCTTGGCGAAGAACTTCGCGACCACGGTCTCGCCCTGGGTGGTGACCGCGGAGGCGCTGGCGCCGTTCCGCACCGCGGCATTTGCCCGGCCGGCCGGCGACCCGGCGCCGCTGCCGCACCTCGATGATGCGGCCGATCGCCAGGAGGGCGGCCTCGACATCACGCTCGAGGTCTATTTGCTCACGCAGGCCATGCGGGACCAGAACCTCACGGCGCATCGGCTGAGCAGAGGCAGCTTTGCGCACATGTATTGGACGGTGGCGCAGATGCTGGCGCACCACACCAGCAACGGCTGCAACCTCACGGTCGGCGACCTGATGGGCTCCGGCACCGCGTCGGGCCCGGAACGCGAGAGCTGGGGTTGCCTGCTCGAGTTGACCTCGCGCGGGCGCGAGCCGCTCGAGTTGCCGACCGGTGAGAAGCGCGCATTTCTGGAAGACGGCGACGAGATCATCTTCCGTGGCCATTGCGCGCGCGAAGGCTTTGCGCGCATTGGCTTCGGCGAGTGCCGCGCCGTTATTCAGTCGGCGACAACGCTGAAATAGCGACCTCGCGCGTCTTGCGGAAATTCCCTGGGCGGAGAAAGATGACCGAAAAGGTCAGGAGGAACCGCCATGTCCGTCTTGAGGGAAGCGCACGACACCGCTGCGCCGGTACGGGTCGCGCCCGAGCAGCTCAGCCATGATGAGCTCGTCGCCCGCGCGGTGGCGCTCGCCCCGCAATTGCGCGAGCGCGTGGTCGAGGCCGAGCAGATCCGCAAGGTCCCGCCCGCCAATATCGAGGCGGTACGCAAGGCTGGTTTGTTTCGGGTGCTGCAGGCGAAGCGCTACGGCGGCCATCAGCAATCATTCCGCACCCATATCGATACCATTGCGGCGGTCGGCGAGGGCTGCGGTTCGACGGCCTGGTGCATGGGCGTGATCCACGCGCACAGCTGGCTGATGGCGCACTTCCCGCAGGCTGCGCAGGATGAAACCTACGGCACCGATCCGGACGCAATTATCTCGGCGGTGATCGCACCGCGCGGCCAGGCCAAGCCCGCCAAGGGCGGCTACGTGCTCAATGGTGTGTGGCCATTCGGCTCGGGGAGCCAGCACGCGGACTGGCTGTTTCTCGGGGCTGCCATGCTCAACCAGGCAGGCGAGGTGATCGACGAAGGCGATTTGCTGGTGCCGAGCAGCGACGTTACCATCAAGGATGATTGGAACGTCACCGGGCTACGCGGGACCGGCAGCTGCACGATCGTGGCCAAGGACGTGTTCGTACCGGAGCATCGCTATGTGTCGCTGCGGGGCTTGATCGCGGGAAAAACTCCGGGCGCCGATCTGCACGAGGGCTGGCTCTACAAATCGGCCGGCGTGCCGGTGCTGACGCTCGCGCTCGCCCCGTGCTCCCTCGGCATCGCGCGCGCCGCGCTGGATGCGTTCAAACAACGGCTCCCCGGCCGCGAGGTCGCCTACACGGAGCATGAAAAACAGATCGAGATGCCGGTGACGCATGTGCAAGCGGCCGAGGCTGCGACCAGGATCGACGTTGCCGAGGCGCTGCTCTATCGCTGCGCCGACGAGATCGAGGCGGCGGCGCAGCGCGGCGAGATGATGGAGTTCACCAAACGGGCGCGCGTGCGCGCCGATTGCGCCTGGGCAGTGCGCCAATGCCTGGAGGCGGTGGAGACGCTCTATCTCGCGAGCGGCGGGTCCGGGATCGCCGACGGGAGTGCACTCGGGCGTGCGTGGCGCGACCTGCACGCCGTGAACATGCATGGCCTGCTCAACCTACAAACAAACATGGAGCTCTACGGCCGCATCGTGCTCGGGCTCAAACCGAACACGCCGCTGATCTGAGCACTTGCGCCATATTGTTAGTTCTCCGGCCCGGCGTATTTTCCCGCGGTCGCCGGGAACATTGATTTGACGATCTTGAATTTGGAAATATCCACTGTCGCATCCATGTGCAGGAACACGGCGGCGTCGCGCAGCACCTTCTCGACGCCGAAGTCGAGCATGATGCCGTTCCCACCGTGCAGCTCGACCGCGTGCTGTGCGACCTTCATGATCTCTTCCGAGGCGAACAGCTTCGCCATGTTGCAGAGCGTATCGGCGTCGGGCGCATCGTCGTCGGCCGCCTGGGCGGCGCGTTCGGTGAGGGCGCGCACCGCCTCGATGCGGGTCGCCATGTCGGCGAGGCGCAGCGCCACCGCCTGGTGCTTGATCAGGATGCGCCCGCCCTGCACGTAATTCTGTACGTAGTCGGCGGCGAGCTCGAAGGCGCGCACGCCGACCCCGAGATTCTTCGATGCCTGGATGATCTTGCCGGGACGGAAATAGACACCGGCCTTGCCGAGGGCGTCGTTCTCGACCAGGAGATGGTCGTCGGGAATGAACATGTCCTCGAACACCATCTCCCCATTGTTCATGAAGCGGCAGCCGAGCGTCTCATTGCAGCGCGCGACGGTGAAGCCCTTGGTCTCGCGCGGCACCAGGAAAGACGAGGTGCCCTGCATCATCCCGACCTTGGGATTGGTGTTGGCATAGACGACGTAGAGCCCGGCGTCATAGCCGTTGGAGATGAACTGCTTGCGGCCGTTGATGATCCAGCCGCCGGTGGTCCTGACCCCGCGCGTGTGCATGCTCGCTTCCGGCACATTGTAGGGGAGCCAGCGGTCGGAGGCGCCACGCGGCTCGGTCAAGCAATGGGCGAGCAGGAACTGCGGATCTTCCAGCAGGCGCTTGAACCATTTCTCCTGGAGATGCCGCGGCGCCAGATTGCGCAGCAGCACTGATACTTTCCAGTTCTGCACCAGCTTGTCGGCGAGCCCGGAATCGCCGCGCGCGATCTCCTCCGAGATCAGGGCGAAGGTCCGGATCTCGGTCTTGGGATCGAGCTCGATACCGCCGAACTCCTCCGGCACTCCGAGCGTGCGAATGCCGATCTCCTCGGCGCCTTCGAGGATCTCCTTCGGCAGCCGGTTTTCCGGCGACATATCCCACTCGCGCTGCCAGTTTGTGCGGATGAACGGCGTGATGACGTCGTCCACGAAAGCGCGGCAGGACTCGCGCATCAGGCGCTGTTCTTCGGAGAGGCCGCGCGCGGCCACAATGTCGAGCATGATATTCCTCCCGCGGGTATTTGCTTCGGGATGATCGACGCTCCCGAATTCTGCTTTACGGACCGATGTTCCTTTAGGATCATGCGGCAATCAAGTGCGCCCGGCGCAAGCAACGGCGCAACAACATCGTCATGGGAGGAACCAATGCAGGTTGGATTCCTGGGCACGGGGCGCATGGGCAAAGCCATGGCCGCCAACCTGCTCAGAGCGGGCCATCGCGTGCGTGCCTGGGACAAATCGCCAGCTGCGTTGGGCGAGCTCAAAGCCGCAGGCGCGGAGATCGCCGCCGGCGCAGCGGAAACAGTCTCCGGCGATGCACTGATCTCCATGTTGCCGAACGACCAGGCGCTGCACGAGGTGTTCATCGCCGGCGACCTGCTTCGGCACGCGCGTCCGGCGATGGTCTCCGTCAACATGGGAACGGTGTCGCTTGATTGCGTTGACGAACTCGTGGCCGCGCACAAGGCGCGCAACATTTCTTACGTCGCAGCGACGGTATTCGGCCGACCCGACGTCGCGGCGGCGGCAAAGCTCAGCATCATGGCGGCCGGCGACGCAGCAGCAATTGACCGCGTGCAGCCGCTGTTCGATGCGATGGGCCAGCGCACGTCGCGCGTCGGTCTCGAACCACGTCACGCCAATATCGCCAAGATCGCCGGCAACCTGATGGTCGCCTGCGCCATCGAGGCGATCGGCGAGGCCGCCGCCCTGCTACGCAAATACCGGATGTCCGCGCCCGACGTGCTCGACGTGATCATCACGTCGCTGTTCAATGTGCCGGTGTACCAGGGCTACGGCCGCGCGATCACGCAGCAGCAATATGTTCCTCCCGGCTTCGATCTCGTGCTCGGCATGAAGGACGTCGGGCTTGCTCTCAAAGCGGGCGAACAGGCGAATGTGCCATTGCCGTTTGCGAGCGTCTTGCGCGACGCATTTTTGGACGCAATGGCGAACGGCGACACCGACAAGGATTGGGCGGCCATTGCGCGGGTTGCTGCCCGCAAAGCCGGCCTGCAGGACAACGATTAACAAAACAGATGCGAGGGAGCATCGATCCAAGGAGCCAAGCGATGTCGACCGGGACACATTTGCGACGCTTTGTTAGAGCCGCCGTTGTGGGGCTGCTCGCGGGCCTGATATTGGCGCCGATTGCGGCGCACGCGGCGGAGCCGATCAAGATCGGCTTTTCCATGCCGCTGACCGGCGGCCTCGCCTCCAATGGAAAGGCGATCCTTGCGGCCTATCAGATGTGGGAAGAGGACATCAACGCCAAAGGCGGTCTGCTCGGCCGGCCCGTCAAGCTCGTCTACTACGACGATCAGAGCAATCCATCCGTGGTGCCCGCGATCTATGCCAAACTGTTTGATATCGACAAGGTTGACCTCGTCTTCACCAGCTACGGCACCAACCTGGCCGTGCCGTCGATGCCGGTCGTCATCCCCCATAACTACGTCCTGCTCGGCTTGTTTGCGCTCGCTGTGAACAGCGAGTTCAATTACCCCTATTATTTCTCGATGTTTCCGGCGGGGCCGGACGCGGTACACGAGTTCTCGCGCGGTTATTTCGAGATCGCCAAAGAACAGAAACTACAGACGGTTGCGATCGCGGGCGCCGATTCCGATTTCGCCAAGAAGGCGGCGGACGGTGCGCGCGAGAACGCGACCAAGGCGGGTTTCAAGATCGTCTATGATCGCAGCTATCCGCCCAATACAGTAGATTTCACCGCGATTCTCCGCGGCATCCAGGCCAGCAATCCAGACTTCGTTTATGTGGCGTCCTATCCGACCGAAAGCGTCGGGATCGTGCGTGCGGCCAATGAGATCGGGCTGAAGACGAAGCTCTTCGGCGGCGGCATGGTGGGATTGCAATACGCAGCGCTCAAGACCCAGCTCGGGGAGTTGCTGAACAAGATCGTCGACTATGACTTCTATGTCCCGGAGCCGACGGTGCCGTTCAAGGGCATCGACAGTTTCCTCGCTCGCTATCAGGCCAAAGCGCCCTCGATCGGCGCCGACCTGCTCGGCTATTTCATTCCACCGTTCGCCTACGCGAACGGGCAGGTTGTAGAGCAGGCAGTGACCGCGGTCGGCAGTCTCGACCAGCGCAAACTCGGGGACTACATCAAATCGCACGCCTTCGACACGATCGTCGGCAAGGTCGAATACGCGCCGAACGGCGAATGGAAGAATCCGCGGGTGCTGTGGGTTCAATACCAGAACGTCAAGGGCAACGACCTCGATCAGTTCAAGCGTCCCGGCACGCAGGCGATCATCTACCCGAGCGAACTGGCGTCCGGGAAATTGCAGTTTCCCTATTCGGAGGGACGCTGAGCTAGGTATCGGCCCTCATCCTTAGGAGCATCCGCGCTCTCGCGCGGATGCGTCTCGAAGGATGGCCACGATGAAGGCCTTCCCCTCTGGCCATCCTTCGAGACGCATGCGTGCTTGCGCACGCCTGCTCCTCAGGATGAGGGCCCAAGGTAGCGCTCGAACAAAACTAACGCGTCAAATAGCGCCGCACCGAGAACAGGTGCAGATTGAACTTGTGTGCCACCAGACCCCAGATGCCTTCGCGCGCCCGCAGCATGATCGCGACCGCGACGATGCCGAGCAAGATCAGGTACCAAGTCCCGTAATTGGCCAGGAATTCGCGCAACACAAAGTAGATCAGCATGCCGACGATCGGGCCTTCCAACGTGCCGATGCCGCCGATCACGACCATGAAGATCACCACCACGGTCCAATCATTGATGCTGAATCCGGCTTCCGGCGAGAGCCGCAGTTTCTGCAGGAAGATGAACGCGCCGACGACGCCCGTGCATGCCGCCGTCACCACATAGATCATCAGCTTGGTGCGATAGGTGTCGACACCGAGACTCTCCGATGCACGTTCGGAATCGCGGATCGCGGTGAGCGCGAGCCCGTGCTTGGAGCGCAATAGCAGATAGACGATGGCGCTCACCACGATGGCGATCGCAAGCGAGATCCAGTAGACGATCATCTCCCGCCCGGCGCGGTCTGGCGCAATCTGGCGCACGATCGCCGGCGTCAGGGTCATGCCCGATCCCGCGCCGAGCGGCGTGATCAGGCTTACCGCGAGCTGCAGCGTCTCCGCCAGCACCCAGGTGCCGACGGCGAAATAGGCGCCGCGCAGCCGGAAGATCAGCAGCGCCATGGGCAACGACAGTAGCGCACAGACCGGCGCCGCGAGGGCGAGCGCGAGGAGTGGGTGTAGATCGAACTCGCTTGCGAGATAGAACAAGGTGTAAGCGCCGATCCCGACAAACGCCTGCTGTCCCACTGAGACGAGACCCGCATAACCGGCGAGCAGGTTCCACAGCTGCGCCAAAGCCAGATAGTAGGACATCTCGGAGACAAGCCGCATGTTCCCGGAGCCGGCCCAGTAAGGCAGGCTCGCCAACACCAGCAGGCCGATGATCAGCACGGCCGCAAAGGCTCGGCTCTCCCGCGTTGCGCGCTCGACCCGGAAGACTCCCATGAAAGCCTAGTCCCTCGTACGCGGAAAGAACCCGCTCGGGCGTACGAGCAGGATGATCA
>JAFAXD010000429.1 GCA_019241285.1 Xanthobacteraceae bacterium
GGCCGTAACCTCGGCCGCCGAGGGGTCCACGGAATTTTTCCGCCACACTGGGAACCGACTTGTCCGGTCGTGGATTGATGAGACGTCCAGCCAATGTCCAACCCCCCAAGCCCCCCGTGCTTGGCTGGACCCAACTAGGGCGTAGCCCCAACTAGGGCGTAGCCGCGAGACGTGGCTACGCCCTATTGTTTTTGGCCGCCCCCAACGGCTGTGGATAACCGGGACAAGGCCGCTGCGGCCTCAATCAACGCTCCGCAATGCTGCAAATGACGCGTTCGGAGTTTACGCTCGCGAATCACCATGCGCTTTCCGCCGAGTTTTCTTGATGAGCTGCGGGCGCGACTTCCGGTCTCGGAAGTCGTGGGCCGCCGCGTGCAACTCAAACGGTCCGGGCGCGAGTGGAAAGGGCTCTCGCCCTTCAACAAGGAGAAAACCGCGTCGTTCTTTGTGAACGATCAGAAAGCGTCGTGGTTTGATTTCTCTGCTCAACGAAACGGCGACATCTTCGATTTTGTGATGGAGACCGAAGGCCTCGGCTTCGCCGAGGCGGTCGAGCGGCTCGCCGCGATGGCGGGCGTGCCGATGCCTGTCGTATCCGAGCACGCCGCCGCTGAGGAACGCCACCGCAAGAGCCTGCACGATATTATCGAGCTCGCGGCAAAATTCTTCGAGGCGACGCTTGCTTCGCGCACCGGCGCCCGCGCCCGCGGCTATCTGGCGGATCGCGCCATCGAGCCAGCGACCCAGCTGAAATTTCGCGTAGGCTATGCCCCGCCAGAGCGTTTTGCGCTCAAAGAGCATCTCGGCGCCCAGGGCGTGTCGGTCGAGGACATGGTCGAAGCCGGGTTGCTGGTCGCGGGCGACGACATCCCTGTTCCATACGACCGGTTTCGCGACCGGGTGATGTTTCCCATCAGCGATCTGCGCGGCCGCGTCGTCGCTTTCGGGGGCCGCGCGCTCGATAAGGATGCGCCCGCGAAATATCTTAATTCGCCGGAGACGCCGCTCTTTCATAAGGGCGCGCTGCTCTACAACGCCGCTTCCGCGCGCGCCGCCACCCATGACGGCCATCCGCTGATTGCGGTCGAAGGCTATGTGGACGTCATCGCCACGGTGACAGCCGGGTTCCCGGCGACGGTCGCGCCACTCGGCACGGCGCTGACCGAAGACCAGCTCGGTCTACTGTGGCGAATGGCTGATGAGCCGATTCTCTGCTTCGACGGCGACTCGGCAGGCCGCCGCGCCGCGTATCGGGCGGTCGATCTCGCCTTGCCACTGCTGCGGCCGGGTAAGAGCCTGCTCTTTGCCACGCTGCCGGAAGGCCAGGATCCGGATGATCTCGTGCGCTCAGGTGGACGCGCGGCCATCGCTGATGTCCTCAGTCTCGCCCGGCCGCTCGCCGACGTGCTGTGGACGCGCGAGACGGAGGCTGGGCGCTTCGACACCCCGGAGCGTCGGGCCGGGCTTGAAGCGCGGCTTGGTCAGATCAGCGCTGCCATCCCAGACAGCGTTCGAAAATACTATCGCCAGGACCTCGAACAGCGGCTCCGCGACTTGTTTGCGCCCGCGGCGGATGCTTACGCCCCTCGCCGCGAGCCGCGCGGCCGATCCTCACCGCGCGGGCCGCGCGGCCGTCAGCCGCCGGTCAACAATTTGCCGGCCGCCAGCCCGCGGCTTTCGGCAAGCTCGATCGTGCGTGGCTATCGTACCGCGCTGCCGCCGCGCGAGGCGTTGATCCTACTCGCGGTTGTGAATCATCCCTGGCTGTTGGAGAGCCGGGCGGAAGAATTGTCCGAGCTTGAATTTCTGCATCCCGATGCGGATCGCCTGCGCCGCGCGTTGCTCGATGCCGGCGCGAGCCATGCAATTGCCGCACCTGAAACATTGCGCGAATCCCTGGCTGGTGGGAATATTGAGAATATACTCCTGCGGGTGGAAGCCGCCGTGACGCACGCCGCCGATTGGCCCGTGCGCCCCGATGCGGCCGCTGAAGATGTGCAGCAATGGTGGGCTCAGGTCGTCACCTTGCATCGCAAGTCGCGGACGCTAAATAGGGAACTCAAAGAAGCTGAACGCGCCTTAGGGGACGAACCAACCGAGGAGAATCTCGCGTGGTTGCGAGATGTGCAGAACCGACTTCTGGCGTTCGAGGGGACCGAGGCGATTATCGAAGGTTTTGGGGCGTTGTCCGGCCGCCCATCGCGGGCGTAACTGGTGCGTAGAGGGAGTCGAGAGTCGCTGGAAATTCCACCGCATCGGAGTGCGTACAGTAGGATGCGCTGCGGTCCGCGAGCCAGCGCTGTCACCTTCGAGATGCGACGTGAAGGTGAGACGTGGCAGCCGCTCCGGAAGGCTCCAGCGACAGTTGATGGCGTCGAGACACGGTCTGGCACGAAAAGAGCAGACGCTTTTCAGCGCTGGGCGGACGGAAGTGGCGTCTGGGGTGTTCCGAATTTGGCGATCGCAAGCGCCATGTCCGGAACACGACGATTGTTCTGAGCTTATTCCGATCTCGTGCCCTCCCGGCACGAGCGGGAGTGCGGTTCACAGGCTGACGGGCGGACGGCGATTGCGCCCCGGGAGAATTCGATGGCGACCAAGATGAAGAGCAAAGGTCCTGCGAAACCGGCCGCCAAGACGCCGCCCAAACCGAAGGTTATTGCCAAAGTCATGACCCGACCCGCTACTCCGACGCCCAAGGCGCCGCTCAAGGCGTCCGCCAAGCCGGCGATGGTTGCGAAGGAGGACGGTACGGAGAAGGAGGTCACCGGTACTGAGGCGACGCCGGACACGCCGCTTCCGCTGCTCGATCTCTCCGACGCCGAAGTCAAGAAGATGATCAAGCTCGCGAAGAAGCGTGGCTATGTCACGCACGAGCAGATCAACGCGGTGCTTCCGTCCGAAGAGGTGACCTCGGATCAGATCGAGGACGTGTTCGCGATGCTCAACGAGATGGGCATCAACGTGGTCGAGTCCGAGGAGCAGGACACCGAGGAGGAAGGCCGCGAGGAGGAAGAGGAAGAGAGCGACGGCGATCTGGTCGAGGCGTCGAACAAGACCCCGGCCAAAGCCGAGAAGGCGGAGCCCGGCGAGCGCACGGATGATCCGGTGCGCATGTATCTGCGCGAAATGGGGTCGGTCGAGCTGCTGTCACGCGAGGGCGAAATCGCGATCGCCAAACGCATCGAAGCTGGCCGCGAGGCGATGATTGCCGGGCTGTGCGAGAGCCCGCTGACGTTCCAGGCGATCATCATCTGGCGCGACGAGCTCAACGAAGGAAAGATCTTCCTGCGCGACATTATCGATCTCGAGGCGACCTATGCGGGCCCCGACGCCAAGGGGATGCCAGCCGGCGCGCCGGGAGAGGACGGCGTCCCCGCCGTGGGCGTTCCGCCTCAGCCGCCGCAGATGGCCGCACCTGCGACCGCGCCTGCCGCGCCGACGCCGTTCGTGGCCAAGCGTGTTGAGGAGGATGGCGAAGCCGGCGGCGAGCCGCCGATCGGCGAAGGCGAGATGGATGACGACGATCTCGAGAACTCGCTCTCGCTTGCCGCCATCGAAGCCGAGCTCAAGCCTAAGGTGCTGGAGACCTTCGATACCGTCGCCGATTCCTACAAGCGCCTGCGCCGCCTGCAGGATCAGGACATCCAGTTCCAGCTCAAGAACCAGTCGCTGTCGCCCGCTCAGGAGCGCAAGTACAAGAAGCTCAAGGAAGAGATCATCGCCGAGGTGAAATCGCTGCGCCTGCACCAGGCGCGCATCGATGCCCTGGTCGAGCAGCTCTACGACATCAACAAACGGCTCGTGGGTTACGAAGGCCGGCTGATGCGCCTTGGCGAAAGCCACGGCGTCGCCCGCGACGACTTCCTCAAGAACTATCAGGGCTCCGAGCTCGACCCGCGCTGGCTCAATCGCGTCTCCAAGCTCGCCAGCAAGGGCTGGCGCAATTTCGTCGCCAAGGACAAGGACCGCATCAAGGATATCCGCGGCGAGATCCATGCGCTCGCCGGCGAGACCGGCCTGGAGATCGGCGAATTCCGCAAGATCGTCCAGATGGTGCAGAAGGGCGAGCGCGAAGCGCGCCAGGCCAAGAAGGAAATGGTCGAAGCGAACCTGCGCCTCGTCATCTCCATCGCCAAGAAATACACCAACCGCGGCCTGCAGTTCCTGGATCTGATCCAGGAAGGCAACATCGGTCTGATGAAGGCGGTCGACAAGTTCGAGTACCGGCGCGGCTACAAATTCTCGACCTACGCCACGTGGTGGATCCGGCAGGCGATCACCCGCTCGATTGCCGATCAGGCGCGCACCATCCGCATCCCGGTGCACATGATCGAAACGATCAACAAGATCGTGCGCACCAGCCGGCAGATGCTGCACGAGATTGGCCGCGAGCCGACGCCCGAGGAGCTCGCCGAGAAACTCGGCATGCCGCTCGAGAAAGTGCGCAAGGTCCTCAAGATCGCCAAGGAGCCGATCTCGCTCGAGACGCCGATCGGCGACGAAGAGGACTCGCATCTCGGCGATTTCATCGAGGACAAGAACGCGATCCTGCCGATCGATGCGGCGATCCAGTCGAACCTGCGCGAGACCACGACCCGGGTGCTCGCATCGCTCACGCCGCGCGAGGAGCGCGTGCTGCGCATGCGCTTCGGCATCGGCATGAACACCGACCACACCCTTGAAGAGGTCGGTCAGCAGTTCTCCGTGACGCGCGAGCGCATCCGTCAGATCGAGGCCAAGGCGCTGCGCAAGCTCAAGCACCCGAGCCGCTCACGCAAGCTGCGCAGCTTTTTGGATAACTGAAGCGATTCACTCTCCGTCGTCATCGCCGGCGATCTTGATAATTCGTCATTGCGAGCGAAGCGAAGCAATCCAGAACGGCACCTCAGCACTGGATTGCTTCGCTTCGCTCGCAATGACGAGTCGAAACGTTTTTGTTAATCTTGTGGCGCCGGCACCATGAAGCGCTTGGCCCTGTTGCTCTCCTGTTGCGCCTTGCTCACCGTGGTTTTGCTGGCGGTGTCGCACGGCACGCGGCCCTCGCGCACCGAGCGAGTGATCGCTCCAACTCGCGTTGGGGACTTGGTGCCCGTCGCCGGCGCGATCAGCGGCCGTGCGCACGTGATTGACGGCGATTCGCTCGAGGTGTCCGGCACGCAGATCCGCGTGTTTGGCATTGACGCGCCCGAGTGGCGGCAGCGCTGTCGCGGCGCGAACGGCCATTTCTATCGCTGTGGCCGCTGGGCCTTCCGCGCCCTGGCGCAACGGCTACGCTCCGCGCCGGTGCGCTGCGTGCCGCGTGCGCGTGACCGGTTCGCGCGCCTGGTCGCGACCTGCTACCAGGGCAACGACGACCTCGCGCGTTGGCTTGTTGCTCAGGGC
>JAFAXD010000474.1 GCA_019241285.1 Xanthobacteraceae bacterium
GAACGTCGTCTACATCAGCGCACGGATTCTGGATTTGGAGAATCCAGCGCAGGAGGTCATTGCCTCCGATCAGAAGCGGCTCGTCGTTGACGCTTTCGCGCGCTATCGCATTCAGGAACCGCTGAAGTTTTATCAAACGGTCGGCTCGATCTCGGTTGCCAACGGGCAGCTATCGACATTGCTCAACTCGTCGCTACGGCGCGTGTTGGGCGAGGCTACACTGACGCACGTAGTGCGCGACGAGCGCCCGCAGCTGATGGCCAAGGTGCGCGATCAGCTCGATCACGAGGCACAGCAGTTCGGGATCAAGGTGATTGACGTGCGGATTCGCCGTGCGGATCTGCCCGAGCAGAACAGTCAGGCCGTCTACCAGCGCATGCAGACGGAGCGCCAGCGCGAAGCCACCGAAATCCGCGCGCAAGGCAACCAGCGGGCGCAGGAGATCAAAGCGCGCGCCGATCGCGATGTGACGGTGCTGACGGCCGAAGCGAACTCCAAGTCCGAACAGACTCGCGGCCAGGGAGATGCCGAGCGCAACCGTATCTTTGCAGAAGCCTACGGCAAGGATCCGGGCTTTTTCAGCTTCTACCGGTCGATGCAGGCCTACGAGGCGGGGCTGCGTCCAAACGACACGCGGCTCGTGATCAAGCCCGACTCGGAGTTCTTCCGCTATTTTGGCAATCCTGCGGGCAATCCGGGTCAGGCCGCGGCGCCAGGCGATAGCGACAACAAGAAATGAGGACAGTGCGCGCTGTCCGGTAGCAAACATGTCGGATTTCGTGGTGGCGCTAGGGCTCGTGTTCGTCATCGAAGGCTTGGTTTTCGCGGCCTTCCCGGGACCAACGCGGCGGGCGATTGCCGCCGTGCTCGACACGCCGGATCAGGCCTTGCGGCTGATCGGGTTGCTGAGCGCCATGTTCGGCATCGCCCTGATCTGGCTCACGCGCGGTTAACGGATTACGCGCGGGCCGCCATTCCGCCCAAATCCGTGCTTAATTGCGGCCTCAAGCAGGCACCTTGCTTCCGATCCACGTCCGGCGCAGTGTCCGGCGAGCCCTTTTGAGGAGATTTCACGTCTATGGCCGGCTGTCACGCAGTCCTGCGGCGCTCGCGCCGCCATATCGCCGCGGCCGCCCTTGCGGCGGGCCTTGCCCTGTTCCCTCTCGCTGCCGGCGCGCAGATGCACGGTCCGGAGGGGATTGCCGATGTCGCAGAGAAGGTGATTGACGCGGTCGTCAATATTTCCACCTCACAGACGGTGGAAGCACGCGGAGCGATGCCGCAATTTCCGCCCGGCCCTCAACAAAAGGATTTCGAGGAGTTCTTTGAAGAATTCTTCAAGAACAAACGTGGAGGTGGCGGCGGTGACAATCAGAATCGCGCTCCTCACCGGGTCTCCTCATTGGGCTCCGGCTTCATCATCGATGCCTCCGGCATCGTGGTGACCAACAATCACGTCATCGCCGACGCCGACGAAGTCAATGTCATTCTCAATGATGGCTCGCGCCTCAAGGCTGAGATCATCGGCCACGATCCGAAGACCGATATCGCCTTGTTGCGGGTGAAACCCGAGAAGCCGCTCACGGCTGTGAAGTTTGGTGATTCCGATAAGTTGCGCCTGGGCGAATGGGTGGTGGCGATCGGCAATCCATTCAGCCTGGGTGGGACGGTGACTGCCGGCATTGTTTCCGCGCGCAACCGCGATATCAATTCCGGTCCCTACGACAATTACATTCAGACCGACGCCGCCATCAATCGCGGCAATTCCGGCGGTCCATTGTTCAACCTCAATGGCGAGGTCGTCGGCGTCAACACGGCGATCATCTCGCCGTCGGGCGGCTCAATCGGCATCGGCTTTGCGGTTCCCTCGAAGACCGCAGTGGCGGTCATCGATCAATTGCGCCAGTTCGGTGAAACGCGGCGCGGTTGGCTCGGCGTGCGCATTCAGCAAGTCACCGATGAGATTGCCGATAGCCTCAACATAAAGCCCGCCAAGGGCGCACTCGTTGCCGGCATCGAGGACAAGGGGCCGGCCAAGCCCGCTGGCATCGAGCCCGGCGATGTGATCGTCAAGTTCGACGGTAAGGACGTGAAGGAGATGAAGGACCTGCCGCGCATCGTGGCCGACACGCCGGTCGGCAAGGATGTCGAGGTCATCGTCATTCGCAAGGGCAAGGAAGAGACCAAGATCGTCAAGCTTGGCCGTCTCGAGGATGGTGAAAAGCAGGCGGCGCTCACGACCAAGAAAGACGCAGGGCCGGAGGAGAAGTCGGTCGCCCAGAAGACACTGGGCCTGCAGCTCTCGAGCCTTACCGATAGTTTGCGGCAACGCTACAAGATCAAGGATCAGGTCAAGGGCGTGGTGATTACCGGCGTCGATCAGAACTCGGCCGCTGCCGAGAAGCGGCTCAACGCTGGCGACGTCATCGTCGAAGTCGCGCAAGAGCCGATTGCGAGCCCAGAGGACCTTCAGAAGAAGGTCGATCAACTCAAGAAGGATGGCCGCAAATCGGCGTTGTTCCTGGTTGCCAATGCGCAAGGCGAGCTTCGCTTCGTGGCGCTGGGACTGCAGTAAGTCACGGCGGTCCGGGGGGCCGGGTCGTGGTGACCCGGTCCGGGCATGAGCTTCGATGAAGCTCAAGATCACCGCGACCGATCATCCTGCCGACGCCGATCGGCAGGCACTGCTCGACCTTCTTGTGAACTTCAACGCCGACCGGGTCGGCGAGATGCCGTTTCGACAATTTGCGTTATTGCTCCGCGAGCCGGAGCAGGACGACGTCGTCGGCGGGCTCTATGCGCATTGGCTATACGATTGGCTGGCGGTCGAGTTGTTGATCGTTCCGGAAGCCTATCGCCGGCATGGGTTCGGTTCCGAGCTCATGCGTCGAGCAGAAGCTTACGCGTCAGATGTGGGCTGTGTCGGCGTTTGGCTCAACACGTTCGGGTTCCAGGCGCGCGGGTTTTACGAAAAGCTTGGTTACGAGGTGTTCGGGTCGCTCGACGAACATCCGCGCGGATGGCAGCGCTATTTCATGCGTAAGCTGCTGCAGCCTATTCCACGAACTGGTCGCGGCGATAGCCCTGAATGAACAGCACCGCGGTGAGATCGCAGTGATCGATGCGTGCCGCCGCCGCTGCCGCAACCGCCGGTTTGGCGTGAAACGCGATGCCAAGACCGGCGGCACGGATCATGTCGAGGTCATTGGCGCCATCCCCAATCGCCAGCGTGTCTTCGGTTGCGAGCCCGAGCCGCGCGCGCAGCGCCAGCAGAGTTGCAAGCTTCGCCTCGCGTCCCAGAATGGGTTCGGCGACTTCGCCTATAAGTTTGCCGTCGGCGTCGATCAGGAGTTGGTTGGCACTCGCTTCATCAAAACCGATGCGCTGCGCGATCCTGTCCGCGAATGCCGTGAAGCCGCCGGAGACGAGGCACGCATAGGCTCCGTTTGCCCGCATCGTGGCAACGAGCGTGCGGCCTCCCGGGGTGAGCACGATGCGGTGCGCCAGCACGTCGTCTATGACCCGCGCCGGCAATCCTTTGAGAAGCGCCACCCGCTCGCGCAGCGCCGGGGCGAACGCAAGCTCACCGCGCATGGCGCGCTCGGTAATGGCAGCCACATGCGCCTTCTGCCCGACCAGGTCGGCAAGCTCGTCGATGCACTCCTGGCCGATCATGGTCGAATCCATGTCGGCCACGAACAGCTGTTTGCGCCGGCTGGCTGGCTTCTGCACCACCACATCGATGGCTTGACCGCCGAGCGCTTCCCGCACCCGCTCCGCAATGGCACGGTTGTCGTTTTCATCGCCGGCGCTAAAGAACATGTCCGCCGCGCTGCTTGGGGCCAGCCATTCCGGCGCGCTCGGCGTCCCCGGTAAAACGGCGCGCGCTCGCCCAAGCGCGACATCGTCGAGCGCAGACGTGGGCGAGATCAAGGTCGCGACGAGGGTCATGCCGGATCAAATGCGGGCGGTGCTTATCGCAGGGCCGACGGCGAGCGGCAA
>JAFAXD010000531.1 GCA_019241285.1 Xanthobacteraceae bacterium
ATTGCCGCCGATGCGTCCGGGCGAGCACGTGATTGAGGATTATCGGCATCTGCATCTGTCGCTGAAGGCGCATCCACTCTCATTTGTGCGCTCCGAACTCGAAGCGCGTGGAATTTTACGTCATGCGCAACTTTATGATCTTTTGCCCGGCCGAATCGTCACGGTCGCGGGCCTGGTTCTGGTGCGCCAGCGCCCTGGCGATGCCAAAGCCATCTTCATGACGCTTGAAGACGAGACTGGCATTGCCAATACCATCGTGTGGCTGCGCGCCTTTGAACTCTATCGCCCGATTGTGCTCGGCGCCCGGCTCATCAGCGTGACCGGTGAATTACAGAACGAACAGGGCGTCATTCATGTCATTGCCCATCACATCGAGGATCTATCGTCGCTGCTGCACGCCCTCACCGCCGAGGATTCATTGACGGCTACGCCGGCCCACGCCGACCTGATCAAGCGCGATACGCCGGATCGCTTCCGCCATCCACGTGATGGTGATGCTTTGGTGAGGATGCTCAAACGCCGGCCCGATCCCGGCTCCGAAGCTCATATCGAGGTCATGCCCAAGGGGCGCAATTTTCATTGACGGCTGGCACCCAGACCCTCGCGCGCCAGACGCAAAGCTTCTCGTATGGCGGCCCCGTCTCCCACCTGATTGGCAAGCAATAAAATCAGTCGCAAATCGAGCCGCCGGCTCTCGGTCTCGGTGAGACCTGCGTGGGCCTCGATCAGCTCCGTGTAGATCTCGTCGCCGGCGTTGCCCAGGTTCCATTCGGTATTGAGGCTCATGCTGCCTCCGCTTTGGCTCGTGCGAGCGCAGTTGCGACCTTCTCCGCGGTTGGCTCGGCAAATCGTGCCGCGACATGTTGATCCGGTCGGATCACATAGGCTGCGCCATCGCGCCCACCGTAACGCTCCGCCACCAAACCCGACGCGTCACACACCGTCTCGATCCCGGCGATGGGCTCAGAGGCAATCACCAGGCGGCGCACATCCTGACGTACGGGAGGCGGTGTCCCGAAGCTCATCACCACGAAGTCACCGCCGAGATGATCGAGCAGCCAGCCGGGTCGCCCCGAAGCATCGCGAACCGGTGCATCGGAACACGCAACGCCCGGCGCCATTGCGCCGGCCATCTCCGGATCATCACGCGATTGCAGCGCAAAGCCCGCCAGCGAACACGGGATCGACAGCCGTCCTGAATTCACCAGGCGTCGGGCGAATGGGTAGCTTTCAGCAAGCGAGAGGACTTCGTCGCGCAGCAAGTACTCGAACGCGTTCTTCGGGGTCATGAAATTGGTCGAGCGGCTGGAGTTATGGATATTTTCGTCGGCCCCATGAACCCGTTCGGCATTGTAGCTCTCGAGCAGCGCCGGGCTTGCTTTGGCCTTCATCACCGCCGCGAGTTTCCAGACCAGATTGTCGACATCCTGGATGCCGCCGTTGCCGCCACGCGCGCCGAAGGGCGACACGACGTGGGCGCTGTCACCGGCGAAGATTACCCGGCCATGCACGAACCGGTCGATCCGCCCGCATTGAAACGTGTAGAGCGAGACCCAATCGATCTCGAAGGGGCGCTCGCCGACCGCGGCCTTGATACGCGGGATCACGTTCTCGGGCTTCGTTTCTTCCTTCGCATCGGCGTCGGGCGGGAGTTGGAGGTCGATGCGATAGATGTCGTCCGGCTGTTTATGCAGCAGCGCCGATTGTCCATTGTGGAACTTCGGCTCAAACCAGAACCAGCGCTCCGAGGGAAAGTCCGCCTTCATCTCTACGTCGGTGATCAGGAATTGCTCGGGGAAAATGTGGCTCTTGAATTCCACCCCGAGCATGGCGCGAATGCTGCTCTTCGCTCCGTCGCAAGCGATCAGGTACTCGCCTTGAATACCGTAGCGGCCGTCGGGTGTTTCAACTTCTGCCGCGATCCCATCAGCAAGCTGTTTGACACCCGTGACTTTGTTCTTGAATCGCAGATCGATCAATCCGGGAAATTGCAGGCATCGTTCGACCAGAAATTGCTCGACGTAGTACTGCTGCAGGTTGATGAACGCCGGGTTCTTGTGCCCCGCTTCCGGTAGCAGATCGAACGAATAGACCTCGCGATCGCGGTGATAGAGACGGCCGACCTTCCAGGTCACCCCTTTTTTCACCATGCGTTCGCCGACGCCCAGGCGGTCGAATATCTCCAAGGTCCGCTTCGACCAGCAGATCGCACGGGAGCCGCGCGACACAACATTGTTGTCGTCCAGCACCACGCAGGCGACGCCGTGCAACGCCAGATCAATCGCTGCCGCGAGCCCGATCGGACCGGCACCGACAATCACAACCGGCCAGCGCCACCCAGCCCCACCGGAGAGTTCAGCCGGTGTGCGGTAAGGAAACGGCTTGTATTCGTAACGCGCCATGCAGACGTTTATCCCTGCAACGCATTCCACATGATCTGGTCACGCTCCGCCGTCCAGATGCGAGGCGTATCGATCCCGAGCGCCTCGTCAAAGGCGCGTGCGACATTGAACGGAAGGCAGTGCTCGTAGATCGCGTAGCTTGAGAACTTCGCGTCGCAAGCCTCGCGACACGCCTGCATGGCGTCCTTGAGCGAACCGCCGCGCGCAGCAACCTGCGCGACCGGACGGTACGTGCTGGCGAGAAAGTCACGCGTCAGCGCGATCGCCTCGGCCACCTTCGCTGGTCCGACGAGCGCATCCCCGCGTCCGGGCGCGATCGCGTCCGGATGAAAAGCGGCAATCGCATCGAGGGTCGCCGGCCAATCGCCGAAATGGCAGTCGCCGCAATAGCAGGCTGAGCGATATTCAACGATATCGCCCGTGTACATGACGCCGGCATCTGGGACCCACGCGACGATATCGCCCGCCGTATGGGCGCGACCGAGATGGAGCAGGTCCACGCGCCGTTGTCCGAGATAGACCGTCATCTTGCGCGTGAACGTCATGCTCGGCCAGGTGAGGCCCGGAATCGATTCCGGCGCCTCGAACAAGCGTGGAAAGCGGCGATACTCGCTTTCCCAGTCTTCCTCGCCGCGCTCGTGAATCATCCCGCGGCACGTTTCCGACGCGATGATCTCATCAGCGTGAAAGGCTGACGCGCCGAGGACGCGAACTGCATGATAGTGGCTCAGCACGACGTACCGGATCGGTTTGTCGGTGACCGCCCGGATGCGGGCGATCACCTTGTCGGCCATTTTGGGTGTCGCCTGAGCGTCGACCACCATGACGCCATCGTCCCCGATGATGACGCCGGTGTTTGGATCACCCTCTGCCGTGAAGGCGTAAAATCCCGGTCCGATCTCGGTGAATGAGATCTTCTTTTCGGTTAGATCGCCAGTCGATGCAAAACTCTTCGCCATGATGCGTTCTCACTTGGTGCGCGTTAGAGGGTCATCCCCACACTTCTTTGGCGATTTCGACCACGCGCTCGAGCTTGGCCCATTGTTCTTCGATCGATAGCGTGTTGCCGTCTTCGGTTGAGGCGAAGCCGCATTGCGGGGACAGGCACAGCTGGTCAAGCGGTGCGTATTTGCTCGCCTCCTCGATCCGGCGCTCAATTGCGCCTTTGTCCTCGAGTTTGCCGGATTTGGACGTGATCAGCCCCAGCACGACGATCTTGTTGCCTTTCGGCAAGGCGCGCAATGGTTCGAGGCCGCCCGCGCGTTCTGAGTCCCATTCCAGAAAGTAGCCATCGACCGCGAGATCGTTGAACAGTTTGTCGGCGACCGGCTGATATCCGCCACTACTTACAAAAGTCGAGCGGAAATTCCCGCGGCACAGGTGAGTGGTGATCACCATGTCGGCGGGCTTTGCTTTTAGCGCGGTGTTGAAGACCGCCCGGTAGGTGTCAAACAGCTGATCCGGATCGTCACCCCGCTTACGCAGCATCTCACGTTGGTCCTGGTCGCACAAATAGGCAAACGCCACATCGTCGATCTGCAAGTATCGGCAGCCAGCATCGTAAAACGTCCTGATGGCCTTGCCGTAGGTTTGCGCCAGATCGGAATAGTAATTGTCGAGATTGGGATAGACCTTTTCGCTGACGACGCTTCGTCCGCCCCGGTAATTCAACATGCTGGCCGAGGGAATCATCGCCTTCGGCGTGCGCGAGGTGTTGGCTTTCACAAACTTGAAATGCTCGACGTGCGGGTGATCAGCCGGAAAATCGAGCTTCCCAATAACCCGCACACTCCAGGGTTTCAGCGAGGCGCCTTGGAATGCAGTGCGGGCGCCAGTCGTGGGAGAGGCGGCGTCCATCCAATATCCTTCGCACCCGGTCAGGTGCTCGAGGAAATCGAAGTGCCAGAAAGCGCGGCGAAACTCGCCGTCGGTGATTGCGGAGAGCCCGATCTCCTCTTGTCGTCGGATGGCAGCTTTGATTTCCCGGTCTTCCACCGCCTTGAGCTCAGCGGCCGTGATCTCCCCGCGGCTCTGCTTTTCCCGCGCCTCCTTCAGAGCAGCCGGGCGCAACAGGCTCCCGACCTGATCGGCGCGGAAAGGTGGTTTGGTTCGTTGCATCGTTTCCTCCAGAATGTCGCGGCCAGTATGTTAGCCATCGCTGATGCCGGGTTGTAGTCTCGCATTGCGGGCGGAGGAAGCGTGTCATGACGGAGATCGCCACCCCTGGATTGAGCTTCGTCGGCGAACTCAGTGCTGCCGTGGGGCCGCCGGTTGATGTTGGGACCACGCCCCATGGCATACGCCGGATCGTTCCGATCCTCACGGGCGAAATGACCGGGCCGCGCCTCGCGGGCAAGCTTTTGCCCGGCGGCACGGATTATCAGGTATGGCGCCGCGACGGCGTGACTGAAATCCACGCCCGCTATGTGATCGAGGGGCCGAGCGGCGCCCGGGTCTACGTGGAGGCCACGGGTCTGCGACGCGCGCCGGCCGCGATCATGGAACGGCTCTACCGCGGCGAGCAGGTTGATCAAGCCTCGATCTACTTCCGCACTGTGCCGCGGTTCGAGACCTCCGATCCTGAATTCGCCTGGGTGATGCAATCGATTTTCCTCTGCGCCGGCGCGCGCCATCCCGATCGCGTCGTGCTGCGCTTCTTCGAAGTCACGTGAAGGGGTTGCTTGCCCGATCAGGCGCGGGTCTGGTACGAGTACACAACGAAACCATGCACTCCGACGAACGGGGGCGGCGCGTCGGCGCGAGGGAGGATTTGATGAAATTTCGTGCACTATTGATCGGAATTGCGCTTGCTGCGCTGGCGGTCCCTGCTGCGGCGCAAGATAAAGTGTTTCAGCTCAAACTGTCGCATTGGGTGCCGCCCAGTCACCCGTTGCAGAAGGCGATAGAGGAGTGGGCAGCCTCGGTGGAGAAGGACTCCGGAGGTACGATCAAGTCGACGGTCTTTCCGGCCCAGCAACTTGGCAAGGCCTTCGACCACTACAATATGGCACGCGACGGAATCGTCGATTTTGCCTACGTCAATCCTGGCTATGAGCCAGGCCGATTTCCGATCATTGCGGCAGGGGAAATCCCATTCCTGATCGGCGAGGTGCACGGCGGCATTCGAGCGGTTGATGTCTGGTATCGCAAATATGCGCCAACCGAGATGAAGGATGTGAAATATTGCTTCTCCTTCATTCTCGACCCGACCACGTGGCATTCGCGCAGCAAGAA
>JAFAXD010000046.1 GCA_019241285.1 Xanthobacteraceae bacterium
ACCCGCCGCGCCCGCCCGGCGCCGTTCCCAATGCGCGCATGCCCGTGCCGCCGCCCCCGACCGCCGCGCCGCCCTTGAACATGCAGGACGCCATGCCGCCGGAGGAGATGGACGAGGACGCGGCAACCGCGCCTCCGCCTCCGCCCCCGCGAGGCGGCGTGCCGCAAACCGCAACGCGCGGCGGACCGTCGCCGGTCATGCAGGGGCCGCCCGGGTCCATCAATTCGCAGCCGTTGGCGCCTCCGCCCGGCAGCGTGGCCAACGCGCCTGGCTCCGGTCCGACTATGGCGCCGATCGGTGCGCCGGGCGCCGGCCAGATGAAGCCGTCGCAACCCTCTGATCCAAGTGTGCAGCCCGGCGATGAGATCGTCACCGAGATGCCGGCGGTGAAGATCCCTAATCCGACCGCCGTATTTGCCGGCCTCGATAAGATTACTGGCCGCATCACGACCTTCGATGTCGGTGTGAACGACACGGTGCAGTTCGGGGCGCTGCAGGTGAAGCCGCGCGTCTGTTACACGCGGCCGGCGACCGAATCGACCGCCACAGACGGATTCGTCGAAGTCTCCGAGGTGACGCTGCAGGGCGACGTCAAGCGCATCTTCTCGGGCTGGATGTTTGCGGCGAGCCCGGGTCTGCACGCGGTCGAGCACCCGATTTACGATGTCTGGCTGACGGGCTGCAAAGGCGGCTCGACCGTCGTCGCTGACACGGGCGCACCGGGTCCGACCCAGGCGACCGGCTCCTCGGGGACCGGCAAGCCTGCAGCGGGCCAGCAGCGCGCGGCCGCACCTCCTGGCACCGCGCCGGCGGGCGCAACCGCCGCGGCACCAGCCGCGCCAACCCGGCAGGCGCCAGCGCGCCAGCCAACCGCACCGCAGGCACAGCCCGCCCCGGATTCCCTGCAACCGCTCCCGCCGCCACCGGGGTCCACCCCGGTGCAGTGGCCGCCGCGCCGCTAACCCCAGATTTCGAGGAATATTGTGACCGCTGGGTTATCCGGCCGCCGTGCGTTTCATTGCCAATTCGAGGGCCTCACTGCCCGCGATTGGACGATCGAGCGGCAGTGCGCCGAAGTCGGCCTCACCGACAAGCGCGTCGGCGAGCAGCTTGTGATACTGGCGCCGCGAGATCTCGAGCGCGCCAAACGTCATCAGATGCTCGGTGACGAACTGCGTATCAAGCAGCCGGAAGCGCCCCGCCTTCAGCCGCGCCACGAGGTGAACAAGCGCGACCTTCGAGGCATCGCGCACGTGATGAAACATGCTCTCGCCGAAAAACGTCGAGCCGAGGCTCACCCCATAGAGGCCGCCGGCAAGCACCTCGCCATCATAAACTTCGATCGTGTGGCAGTGTCCGATGTCGAACAGACCGCGATAGAGCCGGCGGATGCGTCCATTGATCCAGGTGTGATTGCGGCCCGGTTTCGCTTGGGCGCAGCCGTCGATCACCGCATCGAAGTCGCGGTTGGCAACGACCATAAACCGATCCGAGCGCACCGTGCGCGCAAGCCGCGACGGCACATGGAAGCCTTCGAGCGGGATGATGCCGCGGGCTTCCGGTTCGATCCAGTACAGCGCCGGGTCGTCGGCGCTTTCCGCCATCGGGAAAATGCCGCACGCGTAGGCCTTGAGCAGGACCTCAGGCGTGATCTCGACGATCGCGTGTTCCTTGCTGGCCATCGTCATGGTCCGTTCGCGTTGGACGAATTTAGCCCATGTCCCAGAAAAGTGGCCACCGGTTTCCCGCCTGCGCGAAGCCTTGGCATAGGTCAAGCCTGCGGCTTGATGCTTCGGCGGGCGAAGGCAGGTCCGCAAAGGACATGCGCACAACAAGAAGTCTTTAGAGCGTTCATCCGCTGATAACCACGATGTTCTTAAATTTTCGCAAGGTCGCAAATGAAGCGTAGGTTTGGTGTTGTGAGAGCATACGTCTGGTCCATAACAAGAAGGAGTCAACCGTGGACGTGAGCGTTTCGCCCCGGCGCGTGCTGGTGGTGGAGGACGAAGTCCTCGTACGTGAATTGATTGTCGATGTGCTCATCGACGACGGTTTCGAGGTCCACGCCGTGGCCGATGCACGCGACGCGCTGTCGCATCTCTCGGCGGCGTGGCCGGTTGACGTGTTGTTCACCGACGTCGACCTGCCCGGCGATATCGACGGGGAGCGGCTGGCGGTGCTGGCGCGCAAACTGCGTCCCGAGCTTGCGGTCGTCTACGCCTCCGGCAGCCGCCGCAGCGTCGACCAGGTCCCGGGTTCGGTGTTCGTGGAAAAGCCCTACGAGCCGAACCGCGTTTGCGCGGTGCTGACGCGCGTGACGCAGCGCGGCCGGCGGACCTATTCTTCCAAACCGCCGCTCGCCAAAAACGCTTCCAGCCAGTGGATGTGATACGCGCCGTCGAGCACATCCTTGTCGCGCACCAGCGCGCGAAACAACGGTAGCGTGGTCTCAACACCATCGACCACGAATTCATCGAGTGCACGTTTGAGCCGCATCAGGCATTCGCCGCGGGTCTTGCCGTGCACGATCAGCTTGCCCAGCAGCGAGTCGTAATAAGGCGGGATAGCGTAGCCCTGATAGGCTGCGGAATCCACGCGCACGCCCATGCCGCCGGGCGGATGATAGTGCACGATGCGGCCCGGCGAAGGCCGAAACGACACCGGGTTCTCGGCATTGATGCGGCACTCTATCGCGTGGCCGTGAAACTCGACGTCCTTCTGATCGATCGCCAGCGCGGCGCCGTCGGCAACCCGGATCTGCTCCAGGACCAGATCGATGTCGGTGATCATCTCGGTCACCGGGTGTTCGACCTGAATGCGCGTGTTCATCTCGATGAAGTAGAACCGGCCATCCTGGTACAGAAACTCGACCGTGCCGGCGCTGAGATATTTAATCTGCCGCATGGCGGCGGCGACGATCTCGCCGATCTCTGCACGTGCTGACGCGTTGAGCGCGGGCGAGGGGCTCTCCTCGAGGACTTTCTGATGCCGGCGCTGCAGCGAACAATCGCGCTCGCCGAGATGGATGGCGTTGCCGCGCCCATCACCGAGCACCTGGATCTCAATATGGCGCGGCGTCGCCAGATATTTTTCCAGATACACGGCGTCATCGCCAAACGCAGCTTTGGCTTCCGCACGCGCGGTCGCGAGCGCGACCGGCAGATCCGCCGCGGTGTCGGCGACCTTCATGCCGCGGCCGCCGCCGCCGGCTGCCGCCTTCACCAGCACCGGAAAGCCGATGTCGCGCGCGACCGCGAGCGCATCCTGGTCCGACTTGAGGGCGCCCTCGGAGCCGGGGACCACGGGGATCCCGAGTTTCTGGGCGGTTCGCTTGGCTTCGATCTTGTCGCCCATCAGCCGGATATGTTCGGGCTTCGGTCCGATGAAATGGACGCCGTGCTCGGTCAGGATCTCGGCGAACCGGGCATTCTCGGACAGGAAACCGTAACCCGGATGGACCGCGTCGGCGCCGGTGATTTCGCAAGCGGAGAGCAGCGAGGGCACATTGAGATAGGAGTCCTTCGCGGCGGGAGGACCGATACAGACACTTTCGTCAGCAAGTCGCACATGCATGGCGTCGGCGTCAGCTGTCGAATGCACGGCCACCGTCTGGATGCCGAGCTCCTTGCAGGCGCGCAACACCCGCAGCGCGATCTCGCCGCGATTGGCGATCAGAATTTTCTGAAACAAGACACCCGCTAGTCCAGAATCATCAGCGGCTCACCGTACTCGACCGGTACCCCGTTGGACACCAGGATTCGCGTTACCGTGCCGGATTTTGGCGCTTTGATCTGGTTGAACGTCTTCATCGCCTCGATCAGCAACAGCGTCTGTCCCGCAACGACGCTTTGACCCGGAGTCACGAAGGGCAGCGCCCCAGGGTCCGGCGACAAATAGGCAACACCAACCATGGGACTCAACACGGCCCCGGGATGCATCGCCTCTTCGGTTGGGGTCGGCACAGAGGCAGGGGGCTCGGCTTCTTCGATCTCTCTCCTGGGCGTCGCCCGCGTCGTGATCTCTGCTGCCTCCGCAGCCCGAACGACTCGAATCCGGCTGTCCTTCTCGGCGATTTCAATCTCGGTCAGCCCCGTCTCATGCAACAGCGCCGCAAGCGCGCGGATCGCGTCCGGATCCATGGGGATGCGGCTCATCCCCCTTGGTCCTCCAGAAGTTCGGCCAAAGCGGTCAGTGCCAGGGAATAGCCTTGAATGCCCAACCCGCATATCACCCCCACGGCGGCTTTCGACACG
>JAFAXD010000111.1 GCA_019241285.1 Xanthobacteraceae bacterium
TCGGGTTGCAGCGAAACGCGCGTGCCCTGGGGGCGTGCGGAATCGGAGGACTCGCCGCTCTCAAATTCGGCGTCCGTCGCAGTGTCGTCGACAAAAATCGGCTCGAATCCGCCGCCTCGGCGCTCAAAGACCGCTTCCTCGGTCGCATCGCGCAACAGATCACTCGGAGGTGCCATATCGCAATTCTCTCGCCAGTCTATTCAACCATTGCGTGCAGAAGTGGGGCTCTGTTTCAAAAACGCGAGCCTTATCGCTCCTGGCGCCCCTCGGACCACCAAGCTTGGTCACTGCATGCGCGGCTGGGATTTTAGTTGGTGACCAAATGGTACGACCTTTCACAAAAATCAAGCTTTTCTTGCGCTCAACGCTGCCAGACATAGCGGCCCGGCGCTGGGTCGATAGCGGTTAATCCCTGCTCCGGAGCCCCCATCGCGGGGGGAGCCGCGCGCCCGGTACTGCGGGATTCGATCCAACCGGCCCATTCCGGCCACCACGAGCCGTCATGGCGTGTTGCGTGCGCGAGCCAAGTGTCCGAATCCACGTACGGTCCATCGGGCGCGCGCCTCGCCACATAATAGTGTCGGCCGCGGTGACCCGGTTCGGACACGACGCCCGCGTTATGCCCTCCGTTGGTGAGCACGAAAGTGAGCTCGTTGTCGGTGAACAGGTGCACCTTGTAGACCGAGCGCCAGGGCGCGATGTGATCGGTCTCGGTCCCGATGACGAACATCGGCCGGCGGATATCTTTGAGCGCGATCACCCGGCCTTCGACCGCATAGCGCCCGGCCGTGAGCCGGTTTTCCAGGAATAGTCCGCGCAGATATTGCGAGTGCATGCGATACGGCATGCGCGTCTGATCGGCATTCCAGACGGT
Organism: Xanthobacteraceae bacterium; assembly: GCA_019241285.1. Classification (GTDB taxonomy): domain Bacteria; phylum Pseudomonadota; class Alphaproteobacteria; order Rhizobiales; family Xanthobacteraceae; genus JAFAXD01. Next base: position 875 of record JAFAXD010000111.1, read on the forward strand.
GAGATCGCTCGGTGCATCGCGCGTGCCGAGCAGATATTCGCGCATCATCTTCGACCAGACGAGGTCGTTCGACCGCAGCGCCTGGAAGGCGCCCGCCATCTGTCGCGTGTCGAGCACCCCTTGGTCCCACATCGTGTCTTCGATGAATGCGATCTGGCTTTCATCGACGAACAGCATCAATTCGCCGGCTTCGCTGAAGTCGGTCTGCGCCGCCAGCAAGGTGACGCTCGCCAGCCGGTCGTCACCGTCGCGCGCCATGGTGGCCGCAGCGATCGCCAGCAGCGTCCCGCCGATGCAATAGCCGCAGGCGTGCACCTTGCGTCCGGGCACCACCGCATTGACCGCATCGAGCGCGGCCAAAATGCCGGAGGTGCGGTACGCGTCGAAGGCGAGGTCGCGATCAGCGGGCGTCGGGTTGCGCCAGGACACCATGAAAACCGTGAAGCCGCGCTGGACCAGATAGTTGACCAGCGAGTTGTAGGGCCGCAGGTCGAGCACGTAGTATTTCATGATCCAGGCCGGCACGATCAGCACCGGCTCGGCGACCACGCTGTCAGTCGCCGGCTTATATTGAATGAGTTCCATCAGGTCGTTGCGATAGATGACGGCGCCCGGCGTGATGGCGATGTCCTCGCCGACTCGGAAGCCATCCGGGGCGGATGTAGGCTCGAGCGCCAACGCGCGCAAACCGTCTTCAAGCCAGTTCGCAGTACCGCGTGCCAGATTCGCTCCCGCTTCCTCGATGGTGCGCGCAATGACCACCGGGTTGAGCCATGGCACGTTCGAAGGCGAGAACACGTCGAGCCACTGGCGCGCCATGAAGTCGACCCGCGCGGCGTTCTTTGGCGTCATGCCGCGCACTTCGCGGGTTGCGGCGCGCCACCAATCTTCCTGCGCCAGAAACAGCTGTTGCCAAAACAGGTAAGGCGGTTTGTTCCACTCGGCATCGGCAAAGCGGTGATCGCCGGCTTGCGGTGGAAATGGCGGGTCGGCTTGTTGTCCGGTTTGCAGGCGCCAGGCAAAGCGCGCAAGCCGCGCCGCGGAAACCCAGGTCCTCAGTGCCAGTTCAAGCTGTCGTCCCGGTGCGCGGCCGAGGTGCGAGGCCCAATCCGTATAGGCGGCGAGCTGCGCGTGCGGCGAGATCCCTTGGGTGAGCCGCGCCGTCATCGCCCTGGCGAGCTGGTTGAGTGTTTCGAACGACGGCAGTTCCATCGGCTCTGGCTGCGCCGCTGGTCTTGTCGCGGGGGGCCGCGCGGCCGGAGCCCCGGCCGTCACGGGGCGAACGAGTTGGGCCGAAGGTGCAATCGCGTCCATCGTCGTGCTGCTCGATTTGTTGGAAATTCTCAAACTCGCGAGCGGGTGCTGCGCACACCCGCTATTGCATCATCAGGACCGGCACGCGCGCGTCATCAAGGAAGCCTTTGGTGCACCCGCCGAACACCCGCTCCCGCGCTCTGCTGTGCCCGTAGGCACCGAGCACGATCAGGTCGGCTTGGTGCGCGTCGGCTGCGGCCGCCAGAGTGTCCGCGACCGCGCCGCGCCGCGGCAGCAACCGGGTTTCCACAGTGATGCCGTGAAGCGCCAGATAACCCGCAATCCCACTCAACGGCGTCGGATCAAGTTCCTCGCTCACGTGTGCAATCACGACGCGCTGTGCCGCTTTGAGCAATGGCAGTGCGGCAGTCAGGGCGCGAGCGGACTCAGGGGCCTCTTTCCAGCACACGAACACCGTTCCGGTGAGGCTGGATGGTGTCATCGAGCCAGCGATCAACAATGGACGTCCGCTCTGCGCGAGTATTGCGTCAACCTGCGGGCGCGTGAGTCCGTTGCTGTGTCCCGGCCGTCCGACGACGACCAAGTCCGCATGATGCGCATGATAGGCGAGGGCGTCTGGTTCGCCTTGGACCTCGCGCCAGCTTGCGGTGATGGAGGTCGCGACCTTTGCCTGCTCGCAGACTGCGACCCCCTTGCGCCGACAGATCTCGGCGAAACGCAGGCGTGCCTGCCCGCACTCGTCCTCGACGCGGGCATCGAGCTGAGCCAGTGCCGGCGCGACAGCGCCGCCGACCGCCCACGCGCTATAGCCTGGCGTGTCGGTGACCTCCCAGGATGGCGCGCGCAGGTAGCACAGCTCGATATGGGCCGCCGTCACCTGGGCAATCCGCAGCGCGGTTTCCATCACGGCGTCGTCAAAGACCTGCCCGGTTGCGGGAACGAGGATGCTTTTGATCATGGGATGCTCGGTCGGTTTCTGAGACGACCTTGCGTAATCCCTCGCGTCGGCGCCTTGATCCGAGTCAAACGGGGCCGGAAATGGTTAGCCGTTGATCAAACGCAAAATTTGGTGGCGCGTCATCAGTTAACGTGGCCATATTGCCGCCTTCAAAACAGGGACGCCCAAGAGCCAACCATGATCAAGGACATGCTGGTCAATCTTTCGATGGGAGAGAAACATCCGGCGATCGATTACGCGGCTTCGCTCGCCCAGATCAACGAAGCGCACCTCGCCGGCATCGCGTTTCGCTTCGACCCGGCGATGCAGACAAGCGCGTTTGGCCTGTTCCCGCCCACCCTGGTGGAAATGGCGATCGAGGAGAATGAGCAGGCGGTGAAGAAGGCGACCGATGATTTTCAACGCGCTGCCGAACTGGCCGGCATCTCGTTCGATTCAGTGACCGTGCCGGCAACGCTGGTCGGTGCCGGCGAGGCCTTCGGGCAGACCGCCCGGCGCTTCGATCTGGTCGTCGTCGGCCAGCCGCGCCCGGATATCGATTCGGCGGAGGAGTTGCTGATCGAAGCGGCACTGTTTGATTCCGGGCGCCCCGTGGTTGTCGTACCCTATATCCACAAGGGACCGGCCAAGCTCGAGAACATGGCTCTCTGCTGGGACGGCAGTCGTGCGGCCGCACGCGCAATGAATGATGCCTTGCCGCTGATGCGGCGGGCGAAATCAATCGACATTGTGCTGATCAGGCACGCGAGCGAACGCGGCGAGATCGAGGGGGCCGACATCGCCCAACACCTTGCGCGGCATGGCCTGCCGATCACGCTCACGGAGGTGCCGCAAGGGGAGGTCGACGTCGGCAATACGATCCTGAATTATCTTGCCGATCACGCCATCGATCTGATGGTGATGGGCGGCTACGGGCATTCGCGGCTGCGCGAGCAGGTGTTTGGCGGGACGACGCGCACCGTGCTCGCCTCGATGACAACGCCGACGCTGATGTCGCATTGAGCCGCGGTTGCCGGTTGTTTGCGTAGGGTGGGCATCGCGCTCGCTCGGCGTTGATCGCTCTGCACGATGTGCTTGGCGCGATGCCCACGCTGGCAGTGCTATCAACAGCGTGGGCACGGCGCCTTAGATGTTGTGTAGTAGGATAGGCCTCGGGTGCGCCGTGCCCACCCTACGAACTATTGCAACGTCTTCAAATACTCCACGAGGTCGCGCACCTGGTCCGGGTCGAACCGGAACTCGGGCATGGTCGGGTGCCCGGTGCGGATTCCCTCGGCCAACGGCTCCTCGAGATCGGTCACCGGATAACGCTCATGCAGCGTTCGGAATGGCGGCGCGATCTTGAGTGGACTTTCAGTTACCTTATCGATCGAGTGGCAGCGCGCGCAGTTGGTGCGCGCGATGGTCAAGCCGCGTTGCGCGCTCGGAGACAGGACTTGCGCGCTGGCGGATGTGCACAGCAGCGCGAGAGCCCCAGCGAGCGCGCCTAAGCGGACCGTCTTGTTGGTCATGCCTGACACGGAATTACTTCTTGACCCCATTGGTTTGATGGTCGGCCCACATCAGGGTCCCGGCAAACAACGTGAATGCAAGCACGATCCCGCAGAGGATGAAGATCGAGGCGACGTCTATCGGCATTGTCCCACTCCTTGGTTCAACAAAGCGTGGCAATGCTAACGTCAGCGATAGAAGCTGCTTTGATCCCGGTCAATTACTCACGGAACCAAAACCGCGGCGCCTTCGAAACGTCCGTTGCGCAAGTCGGATAAGGCCGTGTTCGCCTCGTTCAATGGGTAGGTCACGGTCTCGGTTTTGATCCCCACCTTGGGAACGATATCGAAGAACGTCACGCCATCCTCGCGGGTGAGGTTCGCAACGGAGACGACCTGTCGCTCCTCCCACAAAAGCGCATAGGGGAAACTCGGGATATCGCTCATGTGGATGCCGGCGCAGACCACCCGTCCGCCCTTGCGCACACTGGCGAGCGCAGCCGGCACCAGCGGTCCGACCGGCGCATAGATGATGGCGCAATCCAGCGCGATTGGTGGTTGCTGATCCGATCCGCCGGCCCAGCAGGCGCCGAGCTCGCGCGCGAACGCCTGTTTCTTCCCATCGCCCGGCGAGGTGAACGCATAGACGTTCCGCCCCTGCCAGCACGCGACTTGAGCGATGATGTGGGCAGCGGCGCCGAACCCGTAGAGCCCGATGTTCTGTCCGTCACCCGCAATTGCGAGCGACCGCCAGCCAATCAATCCGGCACACAAGAGCGGTGCTGCATGAACGTCGTCGCCTGTTGTCGGCAAAGGAAACACAAAGCGCGCGTCGGCGACCGTGTGGGTGGCATAGCCGCCGTCGCGCGTATAACCGGTGAATTGCGGGCTGTCGCACAGGTTCTCGCGTCCGCTGCGGCAGTACGGACAAACCCCGCAGGTATGTCCGAGCCACGGAATGCCGACGCGCATCCCGGGCTGGAAGCCTTCGACGCCAGGGCCCATGGCATCGATGTGCCCGACGATTTCGTGCCCGGGGATGATCGGCAGTTTCGGCTGCGGAAGCTCGCCATCGACCACATGCAGATCGGTGCGGCAGACCCCGCAGGCCGCAACGCGCACCCGCACTTCGCCGGCTCCGGGCTCTGGATCCGGCCGGGATACGGGCACCAGCGGGGTGCGCAGCTGATTGAGTTGCATGGCGTGCATGGCGCCTCATCATAGCGATGTTTGATCCTGATCAAAGTCCGACTCGGCCCGCGTGCTTTGCTGCTTGTAACGCGCACAAAGCTCAAGCGAGGTCCTGGCATGTCGAGCCCGCATCAAATCCCCGGAACCACGATTTTCAACGGCGCCGAAGCGCAAAAAGGCTTGGCGCTGAACAAGATGTGCTTTTCCTTCAACAGCGCTGAGAACCGCGCCGAGTTCGTACGCAATCCGGAGGCCTATTGCACCAAGTTCGGCCTCACCCCGGAGCAGAAGGCCGCGGTCAGGGCGAAGAACGTGCTGGCGATGATCGAAGCCGGGGGGAACGTCTATTACTTGGCGAAGCTCGCCGGGATTTACGGCCTCAACGTTCAGGATATCGGCGCGCAGCAGACCGGCATGAGCGTCGACGCGTTCAAGGAAAAACTGCAAGCAGCGGGGAGATAGATTCATGGCAACCATCATCGGCGGCATCGCCACCACGCACGTTCCGGCCATCGGCAATGCCATCGCCAAGGGTCTGCAGAACGATCCCTATTGGAAGCCTTTCTTCGATGGGTTCAAATCCGCGCACACGTGGCTCGAGACGAACCGGCCCGATGTGGTCGTCGTGGTCTACAACGATCACGGCCTCAACTTCTTCCTCGACAAGATACCGACCTTTGCGGTCGGCGCCGCGGATCAATATCAGCATGCCGACGAGGGCTGGGGCTTGCCTGTGTCGGCACCGTTTCCGGGCGATGCGGAATTTTCCTGGCACATCATCGAGCAACTCGTCGGCAACGAGTTCGACGTGACGAGTTGTCAGGAAATGCTGGTCGATCACGCGTTCACGATCCCGCTGGCGTTGCTATGGCCGGACGCGGCGAAGCGTCCCACGAAAATCATCCCCGTCGAGATCAACACCGTGCAGCATCCGCTGCCGACGCCGGCGCGCTGCTTGAAGTTCGGCCAAACGATCGGCCGGGCGATCGAATCTTATGCGCCCGATCTGAAAGTGCTGGTGGTCGGGACCGGCGGGCTGTCGCATCAGCTCGACGGCGAACGCGCCGGCTTCATCAACAAAGACTTTGATCTGTTCTGTCTAGAGCAGCTCGTGAAGACGCCGGAGGCGCTGACCCGCTACACCATTCCGCAGCTCGTCGAGCTCGCCGGCTCGCAGGGCGTCGAGTTGTTGAACTGGATCGCCATGCGCGGCGCGCTGACCGGCCGCGTATCCAAGGTGCACAGCAACTATCACATTCCGATTTCCAACACCGCCTCTGCGCTGCTGGTGCTGGATAATCATCCGGCGAAACAGACGGAGTTGCGAAAGGCGGGGTAGTGCGGCGCGACTGGTTGCTTGCGGCCATCCTTCGAGACGCATGCGCGCGCGCATGCTCCTCAGGATGAGGTCTGCGGTTGGTTGCGGTGCTTCAACAATCTCGGCCCTCATCCTGAGGAGCTCGCGCGCTCTTGCGCGCGAGCGTCTCGAAGGATGGCAAAAACGAAGGCGATTGTGGCCGTCCTTCGAGACGCCTTGGCCCATCGGGCCAAGGCTCCTCAGGACGAGGGTCCAGGGTTACCCCTCCCCCTTCAACGTGCCAGTCACCAGCGCCATGCGCACCAGGTCCGACAGGCTGTTAGCCTGCATCTTGGTCATCACGTTCGCGCGATAGATCTCGACCGTGCGCGGGCTGATGCCGAGCTCGTAGGCAATCACCTTATTGGCCTGACCGGCGACCAATCCGTCGAGCACTTGGCGCTCGCGCGTCGAGAGCTGCGTCAACCGGCTCTCGATCTCCTGGCGTTGTGATTCCTGGCGCGTGTGTTTTTCCTGCACCCCGAGCGCGCCCCGCACGGACGCAAGCAGCGCATCGTCTTCGAACGGCTTTTCGATGAAATCAAACGCGCCGAGCTTCATCGCTTCCACCGCCAGCGGAACGTCGCCGTGGCCGGTCATCACAATCACCGGCAGGGCAACCCCATCTGACTTGAGCTTGCGCAGCAGGTCGATGCCGCTCATGCCGGGCATGCGCACATCGGTGATGATGCATCCTGCCGCGCCGCGCTGCGGATCATTGAGATAAGCGCCCGCCGATTCGTAGCTCTTCGCCTCGATGCCGGCGCTGGAGAGCAGAAACGTCAGCGAATCGCGCAAGGCATCATCATCGTCGATGATCTGTACCAGGTCCTTAGCGCTCATCGCCAAACTCCTCTGAGCTCGCCGTCCGCAACGTGAAGCAGAAAGCCGCGCCGCCGCCGGGGTTTTGATCAACCCAGATGCGTCCACCATGGGCCTCTATGATGGTGCGCGAAATGGAAAGACCGACGCCCATGCCGTGCTGCTTGGTGGTGATGAAGGGTTGAAATAGCTGATCGGCAATCTCGGTTGCAATGCCGGGGCCGGTATCCGTCACTTTGATCTGCGCCTCAGCATCGCCGATGGGCGCAGTTGACACGGTGAGATCGCGGCGGTCGACGCCCTCCATGGCTTCGATGGCATTGCGGATCAGGTTCAGCAACACCTGCTGGATCTGCACCCGATCCGCAAGCACGAGGTCGATTCGTGGATCGAATTGAAAGCGCACCCGCACGCCGCGTTCCTTGGCTCCAACCAGGGCCAGCGCGCTTGCCTCTTCGATGATTTTGTTCAGGCTCTCGACGCGTCGCTCGGTTTCCCCGCGCGCCACGAAATCGCGCAGCCGGCGGATGATCTGCCCGGCGCGCAACGCCTGATCGCCCGCCTTCTCCACCGCCTCGCGTACGCGAGGCCAGTTCGCTTCGGAAGCGCCTTCAAGCAACCGCCGCGAGCCGCGCAGGTAGTTGGTGATAGCCGAGAGCGGCTGGTTGAGCTCATGCGCCAGCGTCGAGGCCATCTCGCCCATGGCGGTCAAGCGCGAAATCTGCACCAGTTCGGTTTGCAGTTCCTGCAGCCGGGCTTCGGTCTTCTGGTGCTCCGTCAGGTCACGCACGAAGCCAGTAAAAAAGCGTCGCTCGTTCGAGCGCATCTCGCCGACCGCAAGCTCCATCGGGAAGGTCGAACCGTCCTTGCGCTCGCCCACCACCACGCGGCCGATGCCGATGATGCGGCGCTCCCCGGTCTGCAGGTAGCGATCGAGGTAAGCGTCGTGATTCTCGCGATAGGGCGAGGGCATGAGCATCTTGACGTTCTTGCCGATCACCTCGTCCGCAACATAACCGAACAGCCGCTCCGCCGCGCTGCTGAACGACTGCATCGCACCCTGTTCGTCGATGACGATCATAGCGTCGGGGACCGTGTCCAGGATCGACTTCAGGTGTGCCTCGCGGGCCAGCAAATCCTGATTGCGGTCGAATGCCTGCAAGACGGCCCGCCGCAGGCTTTCGCCAAACCAGGCGATGCCGACCCCAATGATGGCGAACGCTGCCCCGTTGATCAGATCCGCCTGGATGTCGGTGGGACTTGCGAAAAACCGGCTTACCAGGGCAATGCTCAGGATCGTGGCGACAAAACCCGGTCCGAACCCGCCGAGGCCGCTCGCCAGTAGAATGGCCGGCACGAACAATAGGAACGGCGAGTCGTGCTGGAGGCTGGGCTCCAGCAGTGCGCGCAGCGCGAACGCCACGGCGACCAGCGCGATCGCCAGCCCATAGCGCGCCGACCCGGATCGCAGCGTCAGAAACGGCTTGATGCCCGAGTCGGCGGCAAGCTGGAGCCAATGCGCGGCATTTGAATCGGGCTCAGCCATCAGATCAAGCACATGCGTGATCGAATCCCCACTACGTAGTTCTACCTAAGTCATATTCCCGAGGCGCTTTGCGAAAGCAACAGCGGCTTCGGCCCGTTGTACTTGATCTCGATCAAACCCCGTCACGCTGCATTGCGCAAAGGTTTCCCCGATCATCAATTCGGCGGCGTAAGGCGGTCCTCCATGGCTGACACAGCGGTTGTCGCGGCAAAGACCAAGTCCATGACTATCGGTGAGGGCGGCACGGCGCTGGCATTGACCGCGCTGGCGTTTGTGTCCCTCGTCGTGGCGGCCAAGGCTTATACGCCGGAATATGCCTTGCATGCGTATCTCTTCACCGCGGCCAGCGCCGCCGCGGTGATCGCCATTGTCAACCGCTACTACGAACGCGCGGCCGCCCTGCCGCCGCTGACGATCGACGGCAAGCCCAACTACAACATGGGGCCGGTCAAGTTCGCCACCATCGCGGCGGTCGTCTGGGGAATCGCCGGCTTCACGGTCGGGCTGTGGGCGGCGCTGGAGCTCGCGTTCCCGGCTTTCAACCTCGATCTGCCCTGGTTCTCATTCGGCCGCATCCGCCCGCTGCACACCTCCGCGGTGATCTTTGCGTTCGGCGGCAATGTGCTGATCGCGACCTCGTTCTACGTGGTCCAGCGCACCTGCCGCGCCCGGCTCGTGGGTGACATCGCGCCCTGGTTTGTCGTGCTTGGCTACAACTTCTTCATCGTCATCGCCGGCACCGGCTATTTGCTCGGGATCACGCAATCCAAGGAATATGCCGAGCCCGAGTGGTACTCCGACCTGTGGCTCACCGTCGTCTGGGTCGTCTATCTCCTCGTCTATCTCGGCACGGTGATGCGGCGTACGGAGCCGCACATCTATGTCGCCAACTGGTTCTATCTCGCGTTCATCCTCACCATCGCGGTCCTTCACCTCGGCAACAACGCAGCTGTGCCGGTCTCGCTGTTCTCATCCAAGTCCTACATCGTCTGGTCCGGCGTGCAGGATGCCATGGTGCAGTGGTGGTACGGCCACAATGCGGTCGGCTTCTTCCTCACCGCCGGCTTCCTCGGCATCATGTACTACTTCATTCCCAAGCGGGCGGATCGGCCGGTCTACTCCTATCGGCTGTCGATCATCCATTTCTGGGCGCTGATCTTCCTCTACATCTGGGCCGGGCCGCATCATCTCCATTACACGGCGCTGCCCGATTGGGCGCAGACGCTCGGCATGACGTTCTCGATCATGCTGTGGATGCCGTCCTGGGGTGGAATGATCAACGGCATCATGACGCTCTCGGGCGCGTGGGACAAACTGCGCACCGATCCGGTGCTGCGCATGATGGTGGTGTCGGTCGCCTTCTACGGCATGGCCACGTTCGAGGGGCCGATGATGTCGGTGAAGGCTGTCAACTCGCTCTCGCATTACACCGATTGGACCATCGGGCACGTTCACTCCGGCGCGCTTGGCTGGGTCGGCTACATCTCCTTCGGGGCGATCTATTGCCTGGTGCCATGGGTGTGGAACCGGAAACTCTATTCGATGCGCCTGGTGAACTGGCACTTCTGGATCTCGACCATCGGCATCGTGCTCTACATCACCGCCATGTGGGTGTCGGGCATCATGCAGGGCCTCATGTGGCGCGCCTACACGGCCCTCGGCTTCCTGGAATATTCCTTCGTCGAAACCGTGCAGGCAATGCACCCCTTCTATGAGATCCGTGCGCTCGGCGGCGCCCTTTATCTGACGGGCGCCCTGCTGATGGCCTGGAATATCTGGAAGACGCTGCGCACGCCCGCGCTTGAAGCTGCGCCCACCCGGGCGTTCGCCATGACGCCCGCCGAGTGAGGTTGCCATGTCGCTGTGGTCAAAACACGCCATCTTCGAGAAGAATTCGATCATCCTGCTGGTCGGCATTCTGATCGTGATCGCCATCGGTGGGCTCGTTGAGATCGTGCCGCTGTTCTATCTCAAGAACACCATCGAGGTGGTCGACGGCATGCGCCCCTACACGCCGCTCGAGCTTGCCGGCCGCAACATCTATGTGCGCGAGGGTTGCTACAATTGCCACTCGCAGATGATCCGGCCGCTGCGCGATGAGGTCGAGCGTTACGGGCACTATTCGCTCGCGGCCGAGAGTATGTACGACCACCCGTTCCAGTGGGGCTCGAAGCGCACCGGGCCGGATCTCGCCCGCGTCGGAGGCAAATATTCCGACGACTGGCACCGCGATCACCTGCGCGAGCCGAAGTCGGTCGTGCCCGGCACCGTCATGCCGGCCTACCCGTGGCTTGCGCAAAACCCGCTCGATTTCTCGCATATCAAGGATGATTTGCGCACTCAGGCGACCGTTGGTGTTCCCTACACCACCGACATGATCGATGCCGCAACCGCCGACATCCTTGCGCAGGCTTCACCCGACAGTCCCGGCGCCGGCGGATCTCGCCAAGCGCTATCCGAAGGCGCAAGCACGGGACTTCGACGGCAACCCCGATCGCATCAGTGAAGCCGATGCGCTCATCGCCTACCTGCAGATGCTCGGCACCCTCGTCGATTTCAAGCTCTACGACGACAAAGCAAACGTGCGGTGAGCGCCATGGATCCGACCTACAAGGCATTGGCCGAGTTCGCCCAGAGCTGGGGACTGTTGTTCTTCTTCATCGTGTTCCTGGCCATCGTCGCCTACGCCTTCTGGCCTTCCAACAAAAAGAAATTCGACGAGGCAGCCCGCAGTCCGCTGCGCGAGGACGACAAACATGAATGATGTCACGCACGACACCAAGGTTGCCATCGACCCGGTCACCGGCACGCCGACTACCGGGCACGAATGGGATGGCCTGCAAGAACTCAACACCCCGCTGCCGCGCTGGTGGCTCTGGTTGTTCTACGCCACCATCATCTGGGCGATCGGCTACTGGATCGTCTATCCGGCCTGGCCCTTCATCTCATCCTACTCGCAGGGCGTGTTAGGCTGGCACTCGCGCAATGCCATTGTGTCCGACCTCGATGGTCTGCGAGCGCAGCGCGGGCCGATGATGCAGAAGCTTGCCGGCGCTTCCCTCGATCAGATCGTCGCCGACCCGCAGCTCCTGGATTTTGCCCGTGCGGTCGGCAAGTCGGCTTTTGCCGAGAATTGCGCTGCCTGTCACGGCGCCGGCGGGGCTGGGGCCAAGGGCTATCCCAATCTCAACGACGATTACTGGCTCTGGGGCGGCAAGCTCGCGAACATCGAGCAAACGATCGCGCACGGCGTCCGCGCCACTGATCCGGACACGCATGCGGGCGTCTTGATGCCGGCGTTTGGCCGCACCGGCATGCTCAAGCCGCCGGAAATCTCCGCGGCCGCGGATTATGTGCGCTCGCTAACTGGACTGCCGGCGCCGAATGCAGACTTGGCGCAGGGCAAGAAGGTGTTCGAGGATAATTGCGCCGTCTGTCACGGCGCCGATGCCAAGGGTAACAGCGATCTCGGTGCGCCCAACCTCACCAACGGCATCTGGCTCTACTCGCCGGACAAAGCGGTCATCGTCGACGGGATCGTTAACGGTCGCGGCGGGGTCATGCCGGCATGGTCCGGCCGGCTCGACCCGACCACCATCAAGGCGCTCGCCGTCTATGTCTGGGGCTTTGGCGGCGGCGAGAAGTAACCGGTCATGTACATGGACCGAAATATCGGCAGCGCCTGCGCGGAACCAACAGATGACGCACCGCTCTATGCGGCGCGCAAGACGCTCTATCCGCAAAAGGTGAAGGGCACCTTCCGCCGGATCAAATGGGGCGTGCTGGTCGCCACGCTCGGCGTCTATTACCTGCTGCCGTTCGTGCGCTGGGATCGCGGCCCGAACGCGCCCGATCAGGCGGTGCTGATCGATCTCACCGGACGGCGGTTCTACTTCTTCTTCATCGAGATCTGGCCGCAAGAGGTCTACTACCTCACCGGTCTCCTGATCCTCGCGGCGATGATACTGTTCCTGATGAACGCGCTCGCCGGGCGCGTCTGGTGCGGCTACCTCTGCCCGCAGACGGTGTGGACCGACCTGTTCCAGGGGATCGAGCGGATCGTGGAGGGCGACCGGCGCGCGCATCTTCAGCGCGAGCGC
>JAFAXD010000268.1 GCA_019241285.1 Xanthobacteraceae bacterium
AAACGCGTCCAGCAACTCCATGTCTGTAGGTTGTGTCATCGCCCCGCCCTCACGCGAACACAGATACAAATTCCACGACGTCGGAGGGGCCTGCATAAAGCCAGCGAGGCGCCCAGTCCGGCCGCAGGATGGTTATCCTATCACCGCTTTTTATAGCGGTCACATGTAGCTTTTTACCGCCGGGATGTCGCCTGGTCGACCAGCGCGGTCAGGCCGCGCAACAAATCAATCGGGCGCGGCGGACAACCAACGATGTGTAGATCGACCGGAATGACCTTGTCCACTGCACCAACAACTGCATAACTTCCCTCGAACACGCCGCATCCCGCCGCGCAGTCGCCGACAGCAACAACCCATTTCGGGTCGGGCGTGGCCGCGTAGGTGCGTTCCAGTGCGACCTTCATGTTGTGCGTCACCGGGCCGGTCACGAGCAGCACATCGGCGTGACGTGGGGAAGCGGCAAATCTCAACCCGAAACGCTCGACGTCGTACACTGCATTGTTGAGCGCGTGGATCTCGAGCTCGCAGCCGTTGCATGATCCGGCATCGACCTCGCGAATGGTCATCGAGCGACCTAATAAATGTCGAACCCGTTGTTCAAGGGTACGGCCGACTTCCGCGAGCGCGGCGTCGCCCGGTGCCGGCGCCCCGATGGTCACCGGCCGGGCAAACAATGATTTGAGCAGCAACGTACGCATCAGAGGTCTTGCCCCGCGTACGAGCAATTGAATGATTTGTTGCAGAGGGGGAAATCGGCAACGATATTGCCTTCGATGGCAGCTTCCAGCAGCGGCCATTGGAACCAGGATGGGTCCCGCACGTGACAACGTGCGACACGGCCATCTGCGGTGAGGCGCACCCACACCAGTACGTCGCCGCGGAAAGCTTCGGTCATCGCCACGCCTTCGCAGGCCTCCAGCGGCTCCGGGATATTCACCAACACCGGACCAGCAGGAAGTCCGGAGAGCCAAGTTTTCAGCAGTTTCATGCTGGCTTCGATTTCATGCACGCGGATCCAAATACGCGCGTCGACATCGCCGGCCTGCATCAGCGGGACCTCGAATACCGCCTGGTCGTAGGGTGCATAAGGAACATCCCGGCGCGTGTCGAAGTTGCGGCCCGAGGCACGGCCGACGTAACCACCCGCCGCCCATTTGGCCGCAAGCTCAACGGATAGGACACCGGTCGTGCGGGTGCGATCAAGCAATGACGGAGTGGCATCATAAAAGCGGACGACTTCGTCGAAACGTGGCGCGAGGTCGTCGAGCAGTTCCAGGATCAGCCGCGCCTGCTCCGTCCCGATATCGTGCCGGACACCCCCCGGCGCAATTGCATCCATCATCAGACGATGGCCGAAGACCTTGTCACAAACCGCGAGCACCTGCTCGCGAAAGATGCCGCAGTAGCTGTGCAGCAGCGCAAAGGCGGCGTCGTTGCAGATGGCGCCGACATCGCCGAAGTGGTTCGCGATGCGCTCGAGCTCAGCCATGATTCCGCGGATGACCTGCGCACGCAGGGGCGCGACAACCCCGCGTGCGGATTCAAATGCAAGTGCGAACGCATAACTCAGTGCGACCGTTGAATCACCTGATGTGCGCGCGACGATGCGTGTCGCCCGCTCAGCGTCCGCGTCAATCAGCAGGCCGTCGATGCCTTTGTGCACGTAGCCGAGCCGTTCCTCCAACCGCGCGACGATCTCGCCGTTCGCGGTGAAGCGAAAATGCCCCGGCTCGATGATTCCGGCGTGCACTGGCCCTACGGGAATCTGATGCAGCCCCTCCCCCCGCACCGGTTGAAATTCGTAGTCGGTCGGATCGCGCAGCGCCGCAGTTTCACGGGCGCCAAGCGGCGCCCGCACCCCCCAGGCACCGTGGTCGAGCCAGGTCCGCGTATCAGGTGCGCCGATGACAGTGTGGCCGTACAGGTCTGCAATCGTGCGTTCGAGCCGGATAGCGGCCGGGTGCTGCTTCCCAATCGATGGAAACGCACCATCGCGGACCGGAAGAGAAGCAATTGCCGGTGCGGCCGCCGGCGGACGAAATGCCAGGTGGACGAAATCCGGCTCCCCCCACAGGCCGAGCAAATCCGCCTCGCCCTCGCCAAGTGACCGACCGATGCCGTCCCAGTGCGCCGCGTCGACCATGTACCGGGCCCAGGGACGATGGCCGGCGATGGGTGTCAGTGCTGTGAGATCGACTGGCATCCGGTCATCCCAGCAGTGTCGCCACGGACCGGAACCACTGCACCAGCGGGTCCGGCAACCAGATGCCCATCAGCAATACGAGCGCGAGGTGCAGGAACAGCGGAACATAGGATGCCTGCACCGGCCCGGTAGGACCTTTGGGCTCACCGAAGATGATGTCGTGCAGGCGCAACAGCAGCGCACCCAATGCCAGGAGGATTCCAATCATCAGCAACACGGCAAGCAGCGGCGCGTGCGCGAACGTCGACGAGAGCAGCGTGAACTCGCTGGTGAAGACAGCGAAAGGGGGCAGCCCAGCGATCGCGATCACGCCGAGCGCAAGACCGACCGCCAGCACCGGATGCGTAACCGAGAGACCACCCATGTCGGCGATGCGTTGGGTGCCTTTCACCTGAGCGATGTGACCCACGGCGAAAAAGATCGCAGACTTTGTCAGCGAGTGCGCGGTCATTTGCATCAAGCCGGCAAAGTTTGCCAGCGGACCGCCGATCCCGAACGCACAGGCGGCAATGCCCATATGCTCGATTGACGAGTAGGCGAACAGGCGTTTGATGTCGCGCCGCCGGTAGAGCATGAAGGCCGCGAAGACGGTCGAGATCAGGCCCATGCTGACCATCAGTGGGCCGGGTGCAAGCGCCGCGGGATTGACCGCGAGCAGCATCTTGAAGCGCAACAGCGAGTAGAGCGCCACGTTGAGAAGGAGCCCCGAGAGCACCGCCGAAATCGGGGTCGGGCCCTCGGAGTGAGCATCGGGCAGCCAGGCATGGAGCGGCGCAAGCCCGACCTTGGTGCC
>JAFAXD010000304.1 GCA_019241285.1 Xanthobacteraceae bacterium
CGTTCGGTGGCGTGGCGGTGTGCCGCAAGCACCGCGAGCGGAAGTGTGATCAGCACATAGATCGACAGCAAGTGGATTGGGCTCCATGGGCCCCACACCCGCAGTTCGTGAATGAACAACGAACTCGCCGCAACCACAAACATGAGCGTCACCCAGACCCAGCCGATCGTGCGATGCGACAGCGTTCCCTTCGCGGCAGCGAGTTGAACCGCGCCCATCGCGAGCGCCGCCATCGCCGTGAAGGCGTGGATTTGAATTGCCGGGCTGGCATTGAGCAGCGGAGCGAGTGTCACGGGTGCCCCCGATAGTTTGGTCGACTGTACGACATTCCTGCCGCACAGCATATCAACCAAACGACCCGCAGGGCGGTGGTGGCCCGTTCACCCCGATCGTGAAAAGCCGAGATCGTCCGTGACGACTTGTCCTGGACCGATCGGAACGCGTTCCGGGTCGGGGATCTCAAGCTTGCCGAACTCGATGTTGTCTGCCCAGACTTTTCTCAGAAAATCCTCGAACACTTTGATGGTGAATTGCTCGCCGGGGCAGCGTCGATAGCCGAAGCCGAACGGCGCGAACCCGGCCTGCTCGCACACGGGAAACGACTTGCCGTCAACGACGGGGTAGACGGCCCAAACCCGCTGTTCGCCAGCCCGACGTTTCGGCCATCCTTGACCTCGAATGTCGATCGGTCGAACGGGCACCGGGCAAAACCGATCTGCTCACATTTGGCTTCTTCGATTTGATCGCTCGTTCGGATTGTCCTGTATCGGTCGGGGTCAAACTCTCACCGTATAGGCCCGGCGTCATCGCCGACATGTAGATCCGTTTTGCGGCGATTGTCCGGTCCACGCTGCTCCAGGCCTTGCAGAAACAACACCGCTCCGTCTTGCGGGCGAGGCTTCCAGCTCTCGCTCATCAACCCCCAAAGGTGATCAGGCATGGCATTTTGTTTGCTGAGACTTGGATCCACTTGCAGCCTTGTTGTCGTTTCTACTGCGTGGGCGCTTGCCGCGCAGCCTCCTCGATCACAGCCGCGACTTCCTGTGGATGCGACTCATACACCGCATGGCTCGCGCCTTCGATTTCGGTCGTGTGGCTGCGGGCGCGCGCGTAGTACCAGCGCTCGAGATCAGGGTTGATGATTTTATCGGCGGTGGCGACTACACCCCAGCTCGGCTTCGTCTTCCACGCGGCAGCACTGAGCGGTGTGCTGAACACCTTGGCTGCCGCGAGCACCTGCGAGCGCGCCGTGAACTCGGCCTGCGCGCGAGGGAGATCGGGTGCGAACAGCTCGGGAAAAGCCGGCGGATTGAGATAGGTGAAATCGTCTGCTGTCTTCTTCACCGCACCTGACGTCTTGCCGAGCACACTCGGCGTCTTCTGCCCGAGCGCGGCCTCATCCTCGCCAACGTCAGGCGCATGGGCGGCGATATAAACCAGAGCCACCACGCTCGGGTGCGTGCCCGCCTGTGTGATCACCGAGCCACCGTAGCTATGGCCGACAAGCAGTGTGGGTCCGTCCTGCAGGTCAAGAACGCGCTTGGTCGCAGCAACATCGTCCGCGAACGACGTTTCCGGTTCCTGGACCATGCTGACGTGGAAACCGTCCCTGACGAGAATGTCGTAGATCGCCTTCCAGCCTGATCCATCCACCCAGGCGCCGTGCACCAGCACAATGTTCTTGAGCGGCTCGGCGCTCGCCGGAGCGACCGCCGACATCAGTGAAAGGGCCGCGATTGCGGCCAGTTGGATTTTACGGATGTGCATGAACATTGCTCCCGTTCTTCCCTGCGATATTCCGCGGCGCGGTGGATCGCGATTGCGCGGTCTTGGCGTCGTCTGCGCCCGATTGCGCTTTTTCCATCTTCCTCCTCACAGGCGACGTTCCTGTGTAGGTCGCGGTTTTTGATCCAGCGCAATGCCGGGCGTGTTGCGTGCGGTACCTTTTTGCCGTGATCCTGTTCCAGGAGGACGTGATGACACCCGAAACCATGCACTACCCGGTGGTTGAAGCGGTGATCGATCGGTTTGCCCGCTGGTTGAAGCACCGGCGTGACATCGCCGAGTCATGCAATTGCAATTCCGAGGAATATGCGCGGATCGCGCATGACCTGAACCTGTCGACCGCCGAACTCAACACCCTGGTCAGACGCGGAAACGAAGCCAGCGATGAGCTTCCGAAAATGATGCAGGCTCTTCGCATTGATCCCGAGGCCATCCGCCGGGTCGAGCCAATGGTGATGCGTGATCTCGACCGCGTATGCGCATTGTGCGAGCACAAGCGCCAATGTGCGCACGAGCTTGCGGCCGGCAAGGCTGCCGAAGACTACGCCGAGTTCTGTCCGAACGCCGACACGCTGGGGGCGCTGGTGAAAAAGCCCCATTGAGTCCGCTGGTCACAAGTCAGGTATCTGAAATGGAACCCGTCGCAACGCCGTATGGTTCTGCTATGATCGGATATCTGCACAGGAGGCCGGCATGAGGATCGGCGATTTGATCGCACGTTGCGAAGACGAGGCCATCGCCGCGGAAACCGCAACGTCGCTCGGCGACTCAGGGCTGCTAGCGGACGTTACCGCGGCTGCCGCCGCGCAGAACGTGACGGTCGGCGAGTTTGCCGTCATGTCGGTCGAGCATTTCGTCACTCATGCACACTATACGGATTGGGCTCGTATGTTCGGCCGCGTGACCCGCGCGCGGGACCCCGGAGCGGCGTTTTTGCATCACATCCTGTCCGACGCGGTCATGCATGGCGCACCGCATCTCCCGGCCACAGCCGCGCCGCGAAGTTTCTGACCGAAATCACAATTCCGATCAAAGCGTGTCTGCCGCCCCCTTCCCGCTGCGCTTGCCGGAGAACGCGCGCACGGCGAATGTGCGCGAGACCTCGAACGCGTGGACCAGAATGTCGCGCGCCTCGGCCACCTCTTGTTG
Source organism: Xanthobacteraceae bacterium (assembly GCA_019241285.1). Taxonomy (GTDB): domain Bacteria; phylum Pseudomonadota; class Alphaproteobacteria; order Rhizobiales; family Xanthobacteraceae; genus JAFAXD01. Next base: position 2,935 of record JAFAXD010000304.1, read on the forward strand.
CAGCCCGGACCACACACCGACTTGCCGAGCACGGTTCGCGGCGGCCGATCTACCAGGCCGGTACACGATCCGGGCGATACGATCAGCTGAAACAGGTTTGCGACGCTCCAACAGCGCCGCGAGACGGCTGACGGCCACCCATCGTTCGCTGACAATCCGCTCCGCCTCTTGCGATGCCAAGCGAAGGAGCCGGTCGGCCTCCTGCTGGGACGGCGAGCCTGCGGCGGCCAAGTCGCGGGCGCGCGCCAACTCGCGACGGTCGTCGACGGCGATTGCGGTCTTTGTCTTGACGGTTCTACCGACCAGACAGGTGATCAGTTTGCTGAATAACGGCAGCGTATCGAACCCGGCGATATCGCACCGGCGCGTTCCGGCGATGCGCCCGACCTGCATGCGCTCCACGCGCGCGCCGAGCGTAACCGCGCAGACTGCCTGCGCGCCGACATAGAGCCTGTTGGCACGCAGAGAGCGGTTACGGTTAAAGAGCAGCGGAAAGCCACGCATGATCGACATATCCCCGGTGTTTATCGCCCATCGCATGCAGGTGACAAACCATTGTGTTCGCTTTTCGGCGGGCAAATCCTCTGCGGCGTTCAGCAATGTCAAGCCTTGCGCCCGCCACCCGGCCCCGCCGATCTCTCCCGCGCGCGCCGCGCCTGCAATTTGATGTCGGCGACGAGATGCGTCGCTGCAGTCGAGAGCGGCACCTCGCGGCGCAGAAAGATTTCGTAGGAATCGATGATTTCCAATTCAGGTACATCAACATAGGAAATCCTGTCAAACATGAAGTCCGGGCCCGGGTAACGCGGAAACAGGCCGACATATTCGGTCTTGGACACAAATGAAACGGCCGCCCAAAGGGATTCGACGCGCAGCGCTATCCTGGCGCTCGGCAGCCCGGCGCGCGCGAACACCCGATGCAATGCCGACTCGGCATGCGCGGCGGCGGAGCTGAGAACCCACTCCGCATCAAGGAAGTCTTTGATCGAGTGCGCGCGTTCCAGGGCGTGACCACGCCGAACAACCAGTGCCGAAGGAAATTGGATCAGCGGCTCCGTCGCGATTTGCTCAGGAAGCTGCTGTGCCGGCCGCGGGCCGACAATGAAGTCGAGCGATCCGTCCAGCAGGCTTGACAGGAGCACGCTTGGCATTCCGCCAAGGAGATCGAGCCGGACGCCTTTATGGCGCGCGCGAAAACGGGCGACCGCCTCCGGAATCAACAACAACGACGGAATAGCTGACGCGCCGAGCGCGACATGCCCCTGCCGGTGTCCAGCCAATTGTTGGATTTCATCACTCACCCGCTCAAGCTCATTGCCGATTAAGCGGGCGCGCGAATACAGAAGATCTCCGAACGGCGTCAGCGTCGCACCCCGGGCGTTGCGCGCGATCAGCGGCGCGCCCAACGCGGCCTCGAGGGCGCGCAGCGATTTCGATACGGCAGGTTGAGACAGCCCAAGTGCAACCGCAGCGGCGCGCAGGCTGCCCTGGTCGGCAATAGCGAGGAAATGCTGCAGATGGTTGAAATTTAGCGATAACTTTGGGTTCATCGCATTACCTTCAGTGTTCTTGTCGCCGCGCTCGCATTCCCGCACCTTAGCCTTGTCGATTTGTAGTTCCTACCGCCGTGCGAGCGCGAACGATGCCGCCGGCACACCCCATTGTGGTGCGGTCGTACCAGATGCAGATCCAGACGCGAGTGCGCGCGGCCCATTCCGGGCACCAGGCTAGGCCGTCGACTCCGGTTCAGATTGCTCACGGTCGCGAGGCGGCGATCGTTGCCGGCCATCCGCTGGCGTCAGCAACGGCTCTCGAGATCCTACGCGCAGGCGGCAACACGGTCGATGCCGCCATTGCCGGAGCCGCGGTGCTTGCGGTCGTGCTCCCGCATGCATGCAGCCTGGGTGGCGATTGTTTCGCGCTCGTTCACGCCGACGGCCAGCTCCATGGCCTGAATGGTTCCGGGCTTTCCCCGGCGGGACTCCCCGCCAACGCAAGGGGCGAGCAGCTGGCGCGTGGTCCGCTCAGCTGCTCGACCCCAGGCGTTGTCGGCGCCTGGGAGGCAATGCATCGGCGACTCGGCTCGATGCCGTGGGCCGATGTGCTTGGTCCTGCCATCGCGATGGCGCGCGATGGCGTGTTTGTCTCCAGCGAATTCATCACCGGCACCCGTGATTATTTGACCGAGCTGGCCGCTGATCCGGGATGCAGCGAGTTGTTTTTGAAGCATGGCGAGCCTTGGCGCAGCGGCGATGTTCTGCGCCAGCCGGCGCTGGCCCAAACACTGGAAAGCATCGCGGTCAACGGCGCCGACGAGTTCTACCACGGCTGGGTCGCAGGGCATCTTTGTGACACCGTCACCGAGATGGGCGGCGCGCTGACACCCGACGACCTCGCGTTCTACGAACCGCTGTGGGTCGATCCGCTGCATTATGAATATCGCGACCACAAGGTCTGCGTCATGCCGCCGAATTCGTACGGGCTGGCAATGCTGCTGCAGCTTGCGGCCTTGCAGGGAACACGACTCGCGGATCAGCAGCTTGGCTCGGTCGAGCGGCTGCGCCTGCTGATCAAGGCGGCGGAAGCCGCGTTCCGGGTGGCGCGGCCAGTGCTGGCTGACCCGGCCGTGGTCGCCAACCGACTCGCCGATGTGCTGGGTCCCAGCATGATCGCCGACCTGCGGGCGGCGCTTGACCGCGAGCCGGCCGGTGTCGCCGACGCGCCGCGCGGACTGGGCACCGCCGTCATTTCGGTTGCCGATGCCGATCGCAACGGCGTGACGATTGTGCAAAGCATCTTTGCGCCGTTCGGCAGTGGCGTGGCCGATCGCACCACCGGGATCGTTCTCAACAACCGGCTGCTCGGGTTTTCGCAAGTCCCCGGTCATCCGAACCGGGCTGGCCCCAGCAAGCGGCCGGCGCACACGCTCAACCCCGTGATGGTGTTCGAAGGTGGCAAACTGCGTTTCCTGCTCGGCACTCCCGGGGGATCAGGACAGACAATTACGCTGACGCAGGTGCTCACCAACGTGCTCGATCTCGGCCTCGATCTGAAGGACGCGATTGCTGCGGCGCGCTGGTCGATGGACCTGCAAGGCAATTTCACGCTGGAGCACGATATGGATCCGGACCTGCCGGCGCGGCTGGCCGTCGTCGGCGTGGCGGCGCGTATGGCGACGCGAACCCAGCGCTACTTTTTCGGCTCGGCCGAATGCATCGCGATCGACGCATCCGGTGGGCTGACGGCGGCCGCCGACTTCCGGCGTGAGGCGGCGGCCGCGGCATGCTGATCTCGATGCAAAACCGCGGTGCTGACCGCATCTTCCGCAACGGCAAGATCATCACTCTCGACGGGCGCTCATCCATGGCGTCGGCGCTGGCGACCCGCGGCGACCGCATCCTCGCGGTGGGTAGCGAGGAGCTTGTGCGCACGGCCGGTCAACCCGGCACTGAGATCATCGATCTGCATGGCAAGGCGGTTATTCCCGGCCTGGTCGACAGTCATGCGCACATGGATCGCGAGGGCCTCAAGGACATCTATCCGTCGCTCGCCGGCGCCAAATCGGTCGACGACGTGCTCGCGCGCATTGCCGACCTGGTGAAGACCGCGCCGCCTGGCGCCTGGATCGTCACCATGCCGATTGGGCAGCCGCCGTCTTATTGGAATGTGCCGGAAAGCTTGGCTGAGCGACGCTGGCCGACGCGCCAGGACCTCGACCGGGTCGCGCCCAACAACCCGGTGTACATCCGGCCGATTTGGGGGTTCTGGCGTCACAAGCTGCCCCTCGTCTCGATTGCCAACACACGCGCGCTCGAGCGCTGCGGCATCACCAAGGACACGCTTTCGCCGACGCCGTCCGTGGTGATCGAAAAGGATGCGTCCGGCGATCTAACCGGCGTGTTCACCGAATGGACCGATATGAGCATCGTCGAGCTGACGATGATGCGCGGTGTCGGCAGCTTCACCCATGAGGATCGCGTTCGCGCGCTCAAGCGCTCGATGCAGGTCTATAACGGCTTCGGCACCACCGCCGTGTTCGAGGAGCACGGTGTGTCCGGCGAAGTGCTTGCGGCCTACCGGACGCTGCGCGAGCAGGGGCCGCTATCCGTCCGCGCCAATTTGTTGTTCAGCCCGCCGTGGAGCACGGTCCCCGGCGTTGCGCCCAAGACCATGCTCAGCACCTGGGGGGCTTGGCTTGGCGGCCGCGGCTTCGGCGACGATTACGTGCGCGCCGGCGGCCTTTACGTGATGCTCGAAGATCCCGGCGAAGGCGCCCGCTCGCCGATCGAGAATGCGTTGCGCGCCAGCGCCAGCCCATATACCGGCTGGGCCGGCTTCTACTACGATGCAGGATTGCCGCGCGACAAACTCAAAGACGTGTTGATCGCCGCCGCCCACGAGGGCATTCGCTGCGTCGGCCTCACCTCCGACCTGCTCGACCTCTATGACGAGGTCGACCGCGTCGTCTCGATTCGCGACAAGCGTTGGGTGCTCGGGCATATCGGCGTGCTCACCAAGGAGCAGATCGCCAACATCCGCGATCTCGGCCTCGCCGTCTCGACGCATACCAACCGCTACATCTGGCGCACCGGCGCGCGCCTTGCGGCTCGGCTGGGCGAAGAGCGCGAGGACGTGATCTCTCCGCTGGCCAGCCTCAAGGCGGCCGGCATCAGCTTCGGGCTCGCGACCGACAATGTGCCAAGCTCGATGTTCTATCCGATCTGGCAGAGCGTCGCCCGCAAGGACCATACGGGCCGCATCATCGCGCCCGATGAAAAGATCAGCAGGGAGGATGCGCTACGGGCCGCCACGTACGGAGGCGCCTATCTCACCGGCGACGAACGCGATCGCGGGTCGCTGGAGCCAGGCAAACTCGCCGATTTCGCCTGTTTGAGCGAGGATCCGCTGCGTATCGAGGAGGACCGCCTCAAGGACATCCGGGCGGACCTCGTCGTGGTCGGTGGCCGTACTGTGTTCGAGCGCGAGGCGGTACCGTCAATCGAGAGGGCGACCGCCAGTGCTTTCGCCAGATAAGCTGACATTTGCTGCAAATGCTGACTTGATTGGAACGCCGGGCAGCGCGGCCCAGCTGACCACGCCAGCCCTGGTACTCGATCTAGAGCGCTTCCACGCCAATCAGGCGCACATGATGGGCTTGTGCCACGCCGCGGGCATCAAGCTGCGCCCGCACGGCAAGACGCACAAATGCTCTCGGCTTGCCTTCGAGCAACTCGCCGCCGGCGCGGTTGGAATCTGCTGCGCAACCCCGCACGAGGCGATCGCTTTCGCCAAGGCCGGGGTGGGCAAGTTGCTGATTACGTCGCCGGTGGTGCAGCCGCGCCACCTGCGCGCCCTTACCGACCTGCACGAGGCCGGCGCTGACCTCATGATCGTGATCGATCGCGTCGATGCGATTGCCGCGTGGGAGACGCTGCTGGGCAACCCCGAGCGGCCGCTGCCGGCGCTTGTTGATATCGATATCGGCTTGGGCCGCACGGGCGCCAGCACACTGGAGCAGGCGCTCGCGATCGGCCGGCGGCTCTCTGGATCGCGGACCCTCGCTTACGCCGGCGTGCAGGCCTATTCGGGGCGCGTTCAGCACATCAACGACTATCAGGAACGGCGGCGCATTTACTGGGCTCAGCTTGATCGGCTCGAAGCGTGTTTGGAAGCATTGGAAAATGCCGGGCTGCCGGCGCCGATCGTCTCTGGCGGCGGCACCGGCACCTTCGCAATCGACGTCGAGCGCGGCCTCTACACCGAGAGCCAGGCGGGCTCCTATATTTTCATGGACGTCGAGTATAACAACGTCGAGTTGTTTGAGGGCCGCAATAATCCTTATGACGTGTCCCTGACGTTGCGCGCGAGCATCATCAGTACCAACGTGCCTGGTCACGTGACCCTCAATGCCGGCTTCAAATCTTTCGCCACCGACGGGCCGCTGCCCGAATTGCGCGGGGAAGCCTTTGCCGGTGCGCGCTATGAACTCTATGGCGACGAATATGGCCGCCTTGTCCTCGGCCCCGGCCAACCCGCCCCCCGGATCGGGACCTGTGTCGAGCTGGTGACCCCGCATTGCGACCCGACGGTCAACCTGCACGACCAACTGCACGTGATCGAGGGCGACACGCTGGTCGATATCTGGCGTATTGACGGGCGCGGAGTGCTGTAAGAAAAACATAAAATGCAGCTCAATCGCCGTGACTTTGCATCGCTTGCGTTGTTGGGCACCGGATCATTCCTGACGTTTCGCCCGAGGCGGGCGCGTTCCGCGACGGAGATCCCCATCGAGAAGATGCGGGTGGCGGTCGGCAACGTGCCGAGCTTCGTCTATGCCGGTTTCTATGTCGGTCTCGATCGCGGTTATTTCGCCGCGCGCGGCCTGGAGGTCGAGTTGGTCATCACCCGTGGGGGTGATGCAGCCTTTCAGGTCGCCGGCAACACCCTGCAATTTGCCGGCGGCTCGCCCGACTCTGCGTTTTTCAACGGTCTCGCGCGCGGCCTGCCGCTGATGCCGATCAGCTCACTGGCGGTAAACCCAGCTGATCGGTCGAGCAATATCTTGATGGTACGCAAGGATCTGCTGGATACCGGCAAGGTAACCAAGGTTGCAGATCTCAAGGGCCGCAAGGTCGCAAATCTGGTGCCCGGGGGAATCACCGAATATCTGCTCGCGCTGCACCTGCGCACCGGCGGCCTGACTGTGGACGACGTCGACATGATCGGCCCGCTCGGGTTTCCGCAGATGGTCGATGCGTTGACCACGAAGGCGGTCGACGCGGCCATGCTGGCCGAGCCGTTCGCCACCATGGCGATCAACAAAGGTGTGGGCGCTGTTCTCGACGACCAAGGCGACGTCGGTGAACAAATTCTCTGGATCCAGACCAATCGCGATTTTGCCAAGGAACACCCGAACATCGTCGTTAACTTTCTGATCGGGTTTCTCCAGGCTGCCCGCGACATTGCCCGCGAGACCTTTCACGGACCTAAGATCCTGGCGATTGTCGAGAAATACACGAAAGTGCCGGCCGACATCATTGCCCAGGCAGCGCCGCCGTTGATCCCACCCAATGGCGAGCTCAACATCAAGAGCATCATGGCCCAGCAGGATTATCACCTGCGCCGTGGCAAGCTTACCTACAGGGACCCGATCCCGGTCGCGGATTTCGTCAATACAAGCTATCTCGACCGCGCACTCGACTATCTGGGGCGCTATCCGGGGTGAGCAAACAACCTCTCGGCTCGTCATGGCCGGGCGTGTCCCGGCCAATTCGCTCAGGAAGGCATGGCCGCGCCCACATAATCGGGATCGTCGGGACAAGCTCGGCGATGACGAACGAGAGTAAAGTGAATCCTTTAAAGTGGACCAGCTACGTATCCGACCTGGAGCCGCCCCATCCGCGCGAAAATTGCCATCAGCGACTTGTCCAAGTCATTTCGCACCCGGCGCGGAGAAACACACGCGCTGCGCGGGATCAATCTCGAAATCGGCGTCTCCGAGTTTCTTTGCATCGTTGGTCCGAGCGGCTGCGGGAAAACGACCCTGCTGCGCATCCTGGCCGGGCTCGAAACACAAACATCCGGCACGGTGACCATCGCGCAGGACGATCCATCGCGGCCGCTCAATTCCATGGTGTTCCAGGACCACTCGTTATTTCCTTGGCTCACGGTGCTCGACAACGCCGCATTCGGATTGGAGATGCGCGGCGTTCCGCGGACCGAACGTTATGAGAAGAGCCGCGCTCTGCTCGAGAGCGTCGGCCTGACCCGGTTTTCTGAGTATTATCCGCACCAGCTTTCCGGCGGCATGAAACAGCGCGTCAGCCTGGTGCGCGCATTCGTCACCGATCCGGAAGTCTTACTGATGGACGAGCCGTTCGCGGCGCTCGATGCACAGAACAAAGTGCTGCTCCAGGATGAGCTGCTGCGCATCTGGGAGGCCTCGCGCAAGACCGTGGTCTACATCACCCACAGCATCGAGGAAGCGCTGGCGCTCGGTGACCGCATCATCGTCATGACCTCGTCGCCGGGTCAGCTCAAAGAGACGATCCCGGTCGAATTTCCCCGACCGCGCAATATTTTCGAGCTGCGCGCCCGCCCCGAGTTCGGCGCCATCTCGGCACGCATCTGGGAAATACTCGAGCTTGAAGTTCTCAAAGCGCGCGAGGCACAGCCATGACATGGGGCAAGGATGCGCTCAGCCTGGAAAACCGCGAACGGCTGCTCTCGATCGCCTCGCCTGTCGCCTTGCTGCTCGTCTGGCAGCTGATGAGCTGGGCCGGACTGCTCGACCCGCGGTTCATCCCCTCCCCGATCGGTATTGGCAAAGCCGCTTACGCGTTGCTTCGCAGCGGCGAGCTTTTGCAAAATATCTGGGTCAGCCTCATCCGCATCCTCGCCGGCTTCGTCATCGGCGCGGTGCCCGGCATTCTGATCGGTCTCGCCATGGGCGTGTCGCGCTGGGTGCGTGCCGCGATCGATCCACTGGTCGCCGCGCTGTTCCCGATTCCGAAAATCTCGCTGTTGCCGCTGATCATGCTCTACCTCGGCATTGGTGAAGCCTCCAAGATCGCGCTGGTCGCGCTCGGCGTCGTCTTCCTGGTGCTGATCAACGCCATGGCCGGTGTGCTGGCGATTGACCCGATCCATTTCGACGTCGCCAAGAACTACGGCGCGCCACGCTACAAACTTTGGACACGTGTGGTCATCCCCGGCGCGCTGCCGATGATCTTCGTCGGCATGCGGCTCGGCATCGGCGTTGCGTTCATCGTCATCGTCGCCGCCGAGTTCGTCGCCGCGCGGTCGGGGATCGGCTACCTGATCTGGACCTCGTGGGAAACGCTACGCATCGAGAACATGTTCGTGGGCATCATCACCATCACGGTGCTGGGCGTGCTCACGACATTAGTGCTGCACGAGATTGAGCGCCTGGCGATGCCGTGGCGGCGGGAGCACGCATGATGCCGCCGGATTATATTTGACATTCCGTATGCAAAATCGATCGATGGTTTCAGCGAGCCGTGGGCTTCGCTGGGCTATTTGATATCGTATATCAGCACGAGTCACCTGTGCGGCAACGTCAATTGTGCGCGCGGCCATCCTTCGAGACGCCTGCGCGCAAGCGCGCACGCTCCTTAGGATGAGGGCTGAGATTGTTGAAGCGCCGCAACCCACCGCAGCCCTCACCCTGAGGAGCTTGGACCCGTCAGGGGCCAGGCGTCTCGAAGGGTGGCCGCAAGCTGGTCATCTATGTCATCTATGCCAGAAACGTCATCTATGCGTTCCGCAGCCCGCATGGCGCGGAACGGTTGAGATGATTAAAAGGCGCCGCAACCCACCGCAGCCCCCACCCTGAGGAGCCTGGACCCGTCAGGGGCCAGGCGTCTCGAAGGGTGGCCGCAAGCTGGTCATCTATGTCATCTATGCGAAAAACGTCATCTATGCGGTCTGTAGCCTGCATGGCGCGGAGTGGCTGAGATTGTTGAAGCGCCGCAACCAACCCGCAGCCCTCACCCTGAGGAGTCTGGACCCGTCAGGGGCCGGGCGTCTCGAAGGGTGGCCGCAAGCTGGTCATCTATGTCATCTATGCGAAAAACGTCATCTATGCGGTCCGGGTAGGCAAACTACCCAATCCGCCCGACGATTTCCTCAAAGCTCTGCCGCACGCGGGTCTGCGTTTCGATCAGATAAGCCTCGAGTGTGCCGAAGTCGGGCACGTCGCCGGCATGCGCCAGGAGCTGCAACAGTTTCGACCCGGCCGTCTTCGGGTCGAACGGCGCGGTCACGCACAGGCGCAGCACCTGCGTGAGGTTGTGATAGAGCCGCGCCGCCGGCCGCAGCACGTCGGCGTGCTCGGGGGCCAGGAGGCCGAGGCGAGCGGCCTTGTCCAGGACCCGCGTGGTCGGCTGGTCGAGCACCTCGGGATGCGTCGCCGCGAACGCGAGCTGTAGATACTGGGCAACGAACTCGACATCGACGAGCCCGCCGGCGGCATCCTTGATGTTCCAGCGGGCGGCGTCGCTGCGCTCCGCCGCGATGGCGCGGCGCATGTCGACGACGTCGGCGGCGACGCGATGCGGGTCGCGCGGACGCTCCAGCACGTCATGAATGGTCGCTTCGATGCGCTGCGTGAACGCCGGCGAGCCCACGATCACCCTGGCACGGGTGAGTGCCATGTGCTCCCAAGTCCAGGCCTCATAGTGCTGGTAGTTGCTGAATGAAGGAAACGACGTCGCCAGCGGACCGGACCGCCCGGACGGGCGCAGCCGCATATCTACCGCATAGAGCCGGCCGTAGTTGGTCGGCGACGTCAGCGTGCTGATCAGGCGTTGGGTAAAACGCGCGAAATAGTGGCTGCCGGTGAGCGGGCGCCGGCCATCGGACGTCGGATGCTCGTGATCGAAATCGTAGATCACCATCAGGTCGAGATCGGAGCCCGCCGTCATCTCGCGCCCGCCGAGTTTGCCCATGGCAAGGATCGCGATCTCTTGCCCGGCGATGCGACCATGATCGGCGACGAATCGGTCGAGGGTGAGCCGCGCCATGGCGCGGATCAGGATCTCGGCCAAGCGCGCGAACGCCTCGCCGGCTTGCTCGGCGGTGATCGTGCCCGAGATCACCCGCACCCCGATCAGGAACATGTGCTCAAGCCCAAACAGGCGTCCGCGATCAAGCGAGTCCTCGAATGATTCCGACTGGGCGAGAAAACGAGTGAGCCCTTGTTCCAACGCGGTCGCGTCCGGTAGCGCGCCAAAGAAGGCTGGATCAAGCACGGCGTCGATGACGTCCGGCTGCTGCGCCAGGATATCGGCCAGGCGCGGCGCGCTCGCCAGGATGGTGGCAAGCAATGTGACGACAGCTCGGTTCTGGCGCAGCAATGCATAGAACCGCGCCCCGCCGCGCAACGCTCCGAGAAAGCGGTCGAAGGCGGCGAGCGCAGCCTCCGGATTCTCCGCCTGCGCCAGCTGTTCGATGAGTCCGGGAAGAAGCTCGGCGAATTGCTCGCGCGCCGTTGGCCCGCGCAACGACGGGTAATGTCCCCCGAGCCATCGCTCGATCATGGCGGCGGCTTCAGCCGGCTGCTTGAAGCCGAGTCGCCCCAGACGCTCTACCGCGGCCGGGCGGTTGACCGCATCGAACGCGAGTTGCGCATGCGTGCCCGGCGCGGCCGGCGGCGCCTCGAACAGGTTGGCATAGTGCCGCTGTACGTTGCGCAGGTGTATCAACAACACGTTGGCGAACGCATCACGGTTGGGGAAGTCCATGAAGCGCGCAAAGCGCAGCAGCGCGTCCGCATCGGTCGGCAGCGTGTGGGTTTGCTCATCGGCGACCATCTGCAGCCGATGCTCGACCGTGCGCAGAAACCGATAGGCGGCCTCGAGCTCGCGGGAAACCTCGGGGGTGATCCAACCAAACCGGGCCAACGCCGCAAGCGTGGTCAGCGTCTCGGGAGACCGAAGCTCGGGATTGCGGCCGCCGGCAATCAACTGCTGGGTCTGCACGAAAAACTCAACTTCGCGGATTCCACCGCGTCCGAGCTTGACGTTGTGACCTTCGACCGCGATCTCGCCGTGGCCGCGATAGACATGGATTTGCTGCTTCATGGCGTGCACGTCAGCCAACGCCACGTAGTCGAGGTACTTGCGCCACACGAACGGGGCGAGGTCGGCAAGCAAGGCCTCGCCGGCAGCGCGGTCACCGGCGCAAACGCGCGCCTTGATCAGCGCTGCGCGCTCCCAGTTCTGGCCGCGCCGCTCGTAGTAATCGAGCGAAAACGGGACCGACACCGCGATCTGCGTCGATCCAGGGTCGGGGCGCAGGCGCACGTCGACGCGAAACACGTAGCCATCGACGGTGCGTTCCTGCAGCAACTTGATGAGATTACGCGTCATGCGCACGAACAGCATGCCGAGATCGACGCTCGGCGCCGGGCGCGCGACCGCGGGATCGAACATGACGATGAGATCGATGTCGCTCGAGTAGTTGAGCTCACCGGCGCCCATCTTGCCAAGCGCGAGCACGAAATAACCGCAGCCGCGCTCGAGCTCGTGTGGATTAGCAAACATCAGCTGCCCGGCCTGCTGTGCCCCCGCCAGCAGGTGCCGTACCGCCGCCCCGACAGCTGCATCGGCCACCTGGGTGAGCGCCGCCGTGATGGCGACGACATCCCACACGCCACCGATATCGGCCATGGCGATCAGCAGCGCGGCTTGTGCGCGCGCCTGTCGCCAGCGACGCATCGCGGTGTCCTGGTCCGCGTTCGCCGCGTCGGCAATATCGGCAACGATCGCGGCAAGGCGCGCTTGCGGATCGGCGCGCAGCAGATCAAGCCAGCGCGCCGGCGCGGCGACGATCAGATCGAACAGGTAGGGCGAGCCCGCGGCGATCATATCGGCCAGGGTGCGGGCATTGGGATTGGCGGCCAGGATCGCGCGCAGCGCCTCGCCCTCGGCCGTCTGCGCGATTGTGCTCAGGAAATCGTCGACCCGCCGATGATCGAGCAGCGACAGCCGCTGCGCCCTGATCCGATGGACGAGCGATGCGGTTGACAAATCCTGGTTGACGGCGTCGTTCACGCCGCAACGTCAAGCCGCGAAGCGGGGCAAGTCAAGAACCGCCTTGAGGCCGGGTGCATTGTCTTCGAGCTTGAGTTCGCCGCCATGCAGGCGAGCGACCGCCGCCGCGAGACTTAAGCCAAGCCCGGAACCTGGCTTGGTGCGGCTCTGCTCGAGCCGCACGAAGCGCTCGATTGCGTGCGCGCGATCGGATTCAGGTATTCCGGGACCGCCGTCGCGTACGGCGAGCTTGATGCGATCGCCCTCGCTGCCGGCCGTGACCAGGATCTCGGCCGGCGTGCCGTTAGCGGCGTGGCCCTGCGGCTCGGCATATTTGATGGCATTGTCCACCAGGTTGGCGAGCGCCTGGCTGACCAGCTCGCGATTGCCCTTCACCGGGGCCGGCGTTGCCTCGACCCGCAAGGCCAATCCCTTGGTGTCGGCGAGCGGCTCGTAAAGTTCGCTCACATCCTGTGCGACTTCGGCGGCGTCAAACTCGGACATGTTCTCGCGCGCCTCGCCCGACTCCGCGCGCGCGATCATCAGCAGCGCATTGAACGTGCTGATCAACCCGTCCGATTCCTCGATGGTTGCCTCGAGCGCGCTGCGATAGCCGGGCTCGTCCTTCGCCGTGCGCAAAGCCTCCTCGGCGCGGTTGCGCAGGCGAGTAAGCGGTGTCCGCAAGTCATGGGCAACGTTGTCCGACACCTCCTTGAGCCCGCGCATCAATGCTTCGATGCGCTCCAGCATGGCGTTGAGGTTGGACGCCAAGCGGTCGAGCTCATCGCCTGAGCCGGCGATCGGCAGGCGTCCGCTGAGGTCGCCGGCCATGATGGTCTGCGCGGTCAGCGTCATGGCGTCCACCCGGTTGAGGACGCGCCTGCTCACGAATACCCCGCCGGCGACGCCGAGGATGATGACGATCGCAACCGACCAGCGCCCGGCGGTGGCGATGATGTCGAATAGGCGCTCGCGTTCCTCGAGATCGCGGCCGACCAGGAGGCGGAAGCCGCCCGGCAGTTGCAGCACCCGGACGAGCGCGTGGTGCTCGGCGGTTTCCGGATCTTCGAGCCGGCGGTACGCGGTTTCCATCCAGCCGGGTTTTGCCAGCACACCGGGCACCAGTGAACCGATGTTGCCGGCTAGTCCCTCGCCGCTTGGGGTCGTGACCAAATAGAGGCTCGAGCCGGGCCGGCGCGACCGCGTCTCGATCACGAACACCAGTCGGCGGATGCCACCCTGGTTGTATTGCTCGGCCAGGCCGGTGATTTCCGCATCGACGGTGCTGGTGATTTCCTCGGTGATCAGGCGCCGGGTGTTGAGCGCAAAATAGCCGAGCAGGAACGCGGCAAACAGAGCGAACACCAGCAGATAGACAAGCGTCAGCCGGAATGCAGTTGCGCGAAGCAGCTTAGCGAGCGCCGTCACGGACCATGTATCCTGCCCCTCGCACCGTATGCAGCAACGGTTGCGAGAACCCCTTGTCGATCTTCGAGCGCAGGCGCGAGATGTGTACGTCGATCACGTTCGTCTGCGGATCGAAGTGGTAGTCCCAGACATTTTCCAGCAGCATGGTGCGGGTCACGACCTGACCGGCATGCTTCATGAGATATTCGAGCAGGCGGAACTCGCGCGGCTGCAGCACGATCTCTTCCTTGCCTCGCGTCACCCGATGCGAGAGCCGATCGAGCTCGAGATCGGCCACGCGATAGACCGTCTCCTCGCCCGGCCCGACGCGCCGGCGCGCCAGCACCTCTATCCGCGCGAGCAACTCGGAGAAGGCGTAGGGTTTGGCGAGATAATCGTCGCCGCCGGCGCGCAGGCCCTTGACCCGGTCGTCGACCTGACCGAGCGCCGACAGGATCAACGCCGGGGTCGCAACACCTGCGGCGCGCAGCTTGCCGATCACCGAGAGGCCGTCGAGCTTCGGCAGCATGCGATCGACAATAAGAACGTCGTAGGAGCCCTCGAGCGCAAGACTGAGGCCGTCTTCGCCATCGGCCGCCACATCGGCCACGTGTCCGACTTCGCTAAAGGCCTTCGCCAGATAGCTCGCCACGTCGCGGTCGTCTTCGATGATCAGGAGGCGCATGGCGTTTTTGTTGTAATCCCTTGTTGTTGTTATCTCATCGTTTGCTGGTCGGAACTCATCCCAGGACGAACGCATCCAAGACATCGGGACAAACTCGCAATAGCCGACATCAAATCAAAAAAATAGGGTGGCGGGAACTCTCCCGCCACCCCAAGCTGGTCCCGGAGGGGGCGACGTGATCCGGGCCCAGTAACCTGATGTTTCTTGCCGGCGCTTGCAGGAGGAACTGTCCTTGCCTGAAGGCGCTTCCAATTTGTGGGGACGAGCACGAGGCTCGTCCCCGTGAGAATGAACCACCGGCGGGGGCGACGGATGCCGGCGATGCACTCCCAACTCAGGCGTTGCCAGTCGGAAGCGCGACAAACCGCGTGCCGGCTTCGGACTTGACCCGCATCAGAACGGTTTTCTTTCCCGAGGTCTTGGCGTCGGAGAGCGCCTTCTTGACGTCGGCCGGGCTGGCGACAGTGGTTCCACCGACGTCGAGGATGACGTCGCCGGTCTTGAAGCCGCGCTCGGCGGCCGGACCGTCGGGGTCGACCTGCGTCACGACCACACCCTCGCCGTTGGAGCCGGCGACCTGGTTGGCGGGCGCGAGCGACAGACCGAGCTTGGGCACGTCGGCGCCGGGAACCTCACGGTCCTGGGTGCCGGCCATGGCCTGGCGCTCGTTCGGCATTTCGCCGAGCGGCACCGCGATGGCCTGCTCCTTGCCGCCGCGCACAATCGTCAGGTTGGCGGTCGCGCCAGGAGGCAGGGTGCTGATCTTGCGGGCGAGCGCGCGGGCGTCCTTCACCGCCTCACCGTTGACCTTGGTGATGACGTCGCCGGACTTGATGCCAGCCTTCACCGCCGGGCTGTTGGCCTGCGGCTCGGCAACCAAGGCGCCCTGATCGCTCTTGAGGCCCATGCTGTCGGCGATCTCGGCCGTGACCGGCTGGATCTGCACGCCGAGCCACCCGCGGGTGACCGCGCCCTTGTCCTTGAGCTGGGCGACGACGTTCTTCACCGTGTCGGCCGGGATGTCGAACGCGATGCCGACCGAACCGCCGGACGGCGAGAAGATGGCCGTATTCACGCCGACTACGTTGCCGTCGACGTCGAAGGTCGGGCCACCCGAGTTGCCCTTGTTCACGGGCGCGTCGATCTGGATGAAGTCGTCATAGGGGCCGGCGCCGATATCGCGGCCACGCGCCGAGACGATGCCAGCCGTCACCGTGCCGCCGAGACCGAACGGGTTGCCGACGGCGAGGACCCAGTCGCCGATCCGCGGCGCTGCGTCGGCCAGATGCACGTACGGGAAGTCGTTACGGCCATCGATCTTGATCAGCGCGAGGTCGGTACGCGGATCGGTGCCGATCACCTTGGCGGTGTAGGTCTTGCCCTCATCGGTCGTGATCTCGACGGTCTCCGCCTTCTCGACCACGTGGTTGTTGGTCACCGCATAGCCGTCGGGGGAGATGAAGAAGCCCGAGCCCTGGCCCATCTGGAAGTTATGGCGCTGCTGCGGCATGCCGCGGCCGCCCTCACCATCGGGGGAACCGAAGCGCTTGAAGAAGAACTCGAAGGGCGAGCCCTGCGGGCCCTGGAAGTTGTCACTGCTCAGCTGCGGACCGGCGTCCATCTTGACGCGGACCGACATCACCGCCGGCTTCACTTTCTCGACGATGT